>JBBQSM010000040.1:0-29944 GCA_038234895.1 Gemmatimonadales bacterium | reverse complement strand
AGTTCACTCGCCGTGCCGGATGCGGCGGACGGCCCGTGCGCCTCCTCGAGTGCGAGCGTGAACTGCGGCGCCAGCCGCGCTGCGATTCCCGACAGCTCCAAGGCACGCGCGGCGTAGCGCAGCACCTGGCGCGTCTCGATGCGGTCGACCTCGTCGAAGAACCAGGCGCACGATGTGAACATGCGCAACGTGGCGCGCTCCAGCTCCAGCAGCTCACGAACGCGCAGGAGTTCGGAATCGGTCGCCTCGGCGCGTGCGTGCGCACGCGCAAAGTCGATCAGCGCGCTGCCGTCGTGCGCCACGACGGCACCATAGGCATCACGCACGGTCCACGGGTCGTCGCGAAAGAGTGCGTGTCCTTCATGCTCGAAGATCTCGTGGCACCGGTCGGCGAGCGTTCGCAGCGCCTGTCGCAGCGGGCCGCGCCACTGCTGCGCCGGCGGCTTGTGGCCATCCAGTCGGCAGCCGCAGTTGCTCCGCCACCGCTCCACGCCATGCGCGCAACTCCACGCGGATGGTGAGACGAGTGCGACGTCCACCGTTGGCGCATGTCGTGCCACCAGCGCCGCCGGATTGGTGAGCAGTCCGGTGCGCTGCTCGGCAATGCGCACGAGTGCTTCGGCCAACGTACCGTCGCCGCCGCGATGATGATGCCCGAACGTTTCACCGTCGGTGGCGAGTGTGGTGCATCGCGTAATGCCATCGTGCATCAGCTCCGGACGCGCCAACCGGTTGGACAGCGTTTGCGCGTCGCGCAGCAGTCCGCCGAATGCCACTTCACCGGCGAGATCGCCGTCGTACGGGAGAATCGCGATGGACCGGCCGCTCGCCCCGCGCCAGCGCACGGGCATGCCGTGCGTGTTCTCTGCGCCGCGCACCTGATAGGGCGCGAGAATTGTGAACCGGATGCCTTCTGCAGCGAGCAGATCGAGCGTGTCTTCGTCGACTGCGCATTCCGGCAGCCACATGCCCTCTGGCTCGCGCCCGAACCGGCGCCGGAAATCGGCGATCCCCCAGCGCACTTCGGTGCGTCGTTCGCGCGGCGACGCGAGCGGCAGAATGACATGATGATACGGCGCGGCGATGGCATTGCCGTGGCCGCAGCGACGGACACTGGCTGCGTCGCCGGCCTGCATGGCGGCCAGGGTGCCAGGCGCCTCCGAGTCCAGCCACTCGCACAACGTCGCGCCCACGTCGAACGAGCACCACGCGTACAGGTTGACGATTCGGGCGAGCCCTGAGCGCGCATCCGGATCACGTGCAGCCGCACGCGGGTCGCGGTGCCGCGCCTCGGCAACCGCAAGGCGCGCGTAGCACTCGCGATCGATGCGCGCGTTCCAGTCGTGATCCGGAGCGGCGGAGGGTTCCACCGGTACGGCTTCGAGCCATGGATCCTCGCGCGGCGGTTGATAGCAGTGCGCATGCACGACGACCGATTGCCTGATGCTCGATTTCACACTCGACACCGCATTCAACATCGAAAAAGGAGACTGGAGACGGGAACTCGTGACTTGCGAACGCGCGGACTCAACCGCGTGCGCGCGCGATCGATGACGCGCGTCGATAGACGTCGCCGTAGCGCTCTGCCGAGAGCCCCCAGCCGAAATCACGTCCCATCGCTTCATAAACGCGCGGCTCCCACTGCTCGCGATCTGCGTACCGGGTCAGGGCACGTGACAGCGCCCAGTCCATGGCGCCGGCGCGGAACTCCTCGAACAAGAAGCCCGTCACATCGTCGTCGACGGTGTCCGCGATGCCGCCAACGAGCCGCCCCACCGGCAGCGCGCCATAGCGCTGCGCACGCATTTGCGTGAGCCCGCACGGCTCGTACTGCGACGGCATCAGGAAAATGTCGGCACCGGCCATCAGTCGATGCTCCAACCGGTCGGTGAAATCGAGCTGCACGCCCACGTTGCGCGGGCGCATGGCCGCTAGCCGCGAAAGCGCGTTCTCATAGCGCTTTTCGCCCGCGCCCAGAAAGACGAACTGTGCGTCGAGATTCCAGACGAGATACGAATTGAGTATCAGATCGAGCCCCTTCTGCGTGACAAGCCGACCGGTCATACCGATCATCGGCGTGCGCCGCTTTTGCGGGAGTCCGAATGAACGCTGCAGTGCGGCCTTGCATCTGGCCTTGTCGGACGGGTTTTCTCGTGAATAGTTCGCGGTGATCTGATCGTCGGTCGCGGGATTCCACACCGCCTGATCGATGCCGTTGGTGATGCCGGAAAAGCGTTCGCCGAGCCACTGAAAGACTTCGTGGAGACCGAAGCCACCGCCCGGTGTGCGCAACTCGGCCGCGTGCGTGGGGCTGACCGTCACCACCATGTCGGCAAAGGTCAATCCGCCCTTGAGCAGGTTGATGCGATCGTACCACTCGAGATGCCGGAAGTTGTACACCTCGGACGGAATGCCGCACTCGTTCAGCTGTGACGCCGGAAAGTGTCCCTGATACCCCGCATTATGCACAGAGAGGACCGACGGCGTACCGGCGTAGCGCTCGCGCAGATCGCCGTACGTACGCATGTACATCAACGCGAGCGAGGTATGCCAGTCGTGCGCGTGAATGAGCACCGGCCCCTGAATCAGACGCGGAATTGCATCGAGCACGGCGCGCGAGAACATCGCGAAGCGACGCGCATTGTCGGCGTAATCGCGCCCGTTCTCGGCGTATAGCCCCACCCGGTTGAAATACTCGGGGATGTCCACGAACACGACCTTGGGGCCAGGTGCCGGATGCACTTCTCGGAAGAAGCGCACCTCGGAGCCACGGAAGCCGAGTTCGACGCGAATGGGGCGGCCGAGCGGAGCGAGGTCGGGCGCATGATCACGCACCGACCGGTACAGCGGCACAAACACGACGACCGTTGCGCCCGCCCTCACCTGGTACTCGGCCAGTCCCATCACCGCTTCGGCGAGTCCGCCGGTGCGTGCAAACGGACTGTACTCGGCCGAGAGATGCACGATGGTCGTGGCATCACCAGCGTGCGGTCCAACGACCGGTGCGCCGAGGTTCGGCGTGGGTCTGCCAACAGAGGTCATTGCACGACCATCAGGAGATGAGGGGACACGGACTCAGGCGATTGGCGGATCGTCAGGGAGGACGTCCCCGAGAATCGACGGCGCGTAGTAGGCGCGAGCGTACTGCTCCACCATGCGACGCGCGGTAAAGTGCTGGCCGGCAACCCGGATCGCGTTCTTCATCGTCATGAGCCAACCACGTGGGAGGCCCATTGCGTCACGCTCGTAGTACTTGGGCACGACTTCCTGCTCCAACAGGTCATACAGGCGAGCCGACGGAATTCTCCGGTCGTCGCTGTCTTCTTCCGGCTGAATGGCCCAGCCGTTGTTCCCTTCGTAGCCCTCTTCCCACCAGCCGTCGATCGTGGAGAACTGCGGCACGCCGTTGAGCGCCGCCTTCATGCCGCTAGTGCCTGATGCTTCCATGGGCACGCGGGGCATGTTCATCCACACGTCCACGCCCTGCACGAGCAGATGGGCGAGATGCATACCATAGTCTTCCACGAACGCGATGCGTCCTTCGAAACGCGGGTCACGCGTGAACTGATAGACGTTCTGCAGCACCTGCTTGCCCGGGTTGTCGGCCGGATGCGCCTTGCCCGCGAAAACGATCTGTACCGGGCGCGAACTGTTGGTCACGAGCGCGCGCAGGCGTTCCACATCGGCGAAGATCAGGTCGGCGCGCTTGTACGTCGCGAAGCGGCGTGCGAACCCGATCGTCAGGGCGTGTGGATCGAGGAGCGGACCGGCGCCCACCAGCTGCGCCGTTTCGAGCGTGCCGCCGGCAAAGGCGCGGCGCGCTTCTTCACGCACGCGGCGCATGAGCGTGTGCTTGAGTCGCATATGGGTGAACCAGAGCGTCTCGTCGTCCATCGAGAGCACCTGTTCCCAGATGGAGGAATCGTTGCCGTGGCCCCACCACGGACCGAGGTGCTTGTCGAGCAGCCGCATGATCGGGCTGGCCATCCATGTGGCCAGATGCACGCCATTCGTGATGTAGCCGACCGGAACCTCTTCGGCAGGGCGATTGGGCCAGAGCGGTTTGCACAGTTCACGCGAGACCATGCCGTGACGACGCGACACTGCGTTGACGCGACGTGACATGCGGATGGAGGCGGCCGTCATGTGGAACATGCCCGGTCCGGCTTCTGGATGGAAACCGATGCGCACGAATTCCTTGGCATCGATGCCCATCTCGTTCCACACGCCGCCCGCGCACTGCACGACCTCGTGCACGCTGAACTGATCGTGTCCGGCGGGCACCGGCGTATGCGTGGTGAACACACTGCGATTGCGTACCTGCTTGACCGCGTCGGCGTAGGTGACGCCGGTGGCGCACAACTCGCGCACGCGTTCGACCATCATGAATGCCGCGTGACCTTCGTTGGCATGCCACGCGGCGGGTTGAATTCCCATCGCGCGCAGCGCGCGCACGCCACCCACGCCCAGCAGCCATTCCTGACGCAGGCGCATGGCCGGTCCGCCGGAGTAGAGCTTGGAGAGCAGCGGGCGATCGTCGACATGATTGGACTCAAGATCGGAATCGAGCAGATAGACCGGCACGCGTCCGACTTCGAGCTTCCAGACGCGGATATTCACGTCGCGGCCAAAGGTGTTGACCGTGACGAGATGCGCCTGTCCGTTGGGGCCGGGCACCGGTACGATGGGCACCGAGTCGAGGGCGAACTTGTTGTCGGAGTCCTCCTGCCAGCCATCGGGGCGCACACGCTGATCGAAGTACCCGTTGCGATACAAAATGCCGACCGCCACCAGCGGCAGTCCGAGATCGGAGGCCGTCTTGAGATGATCGCCGGCCAGTACGCCCAGTCCGCCCGAGTAAATGGGCACCGAATTGTGGATGCCGAATTCCGCACAGAAGTAGGCAATCGGTTGCCCGCGCAACTCCGGGAAGGTGCGCGAGTACCACGTGTGCTCGTCTGATTTTTCCGTGGCAAGCCACTGCATGGCGCGGTCGTAGCGTGCGCAGAAGGCCGTGTCCGCTGCGAGCGCCGTGAGTCGCACCGGGTCGATCTGCTTCAGCATCACCACCGGATTGTGCCGCAGTCGATTCCAGAGCGACTCGTCCATTTCGCGGAAGAGCGCGCGGGCGTCGCGATTCCAGCTCCACGCGAGATTGTGTGCGATGTCGGACAAGCCGGCGAGCCGTGTCGGCAGCGCGTTTGCGTTCGAAAGGGAGACTGAGGCGGTCGGATCGGCAGCGGGTGCGGTCATTATTCGGTCCACGAACTGGTAAAGCGGCACCCCCGTGTGACGTGCCGCGCGATTCTCGCAATCAAAGGTACGCATGAGTGCGCAGGTGTGGACAGGCCGATGATCGGCAACTAACCTGCCATTATAGGTCGTCCGAATGTGACGTCCGCGCCCCACTATTGGTCATTGATGCCGCCTCGCCAGCACTCCGTCGAGCTGTTCAAGTTCGGTGGCGCGTCACTCGCGGACGCCGCCGCCGTCAGTCACGCCATCGGGATCATTCAAACCCCGCGGCCAACGCGTCTGGTCGTGGTGGTGTCGGCGCTGGCGGGTGTCACGGACAGCTTTCTTGAACTTGCTGAGACGGCGCGCGCTGGGTCGGCGCGTGACGTGGACACGCGACTTGAAGCCGTGCTGCGGCTGCATCGTGACGTCGCGACCGCGGTCAGCACCGGCGCGCGCGCCCGCAAGGCGCTGCTGGTCGACATCGACGCGGCCTTTGCCGACCTGCGAACGCTGCTGCACGGCGTGTCGAGTCTGCGAGAGCTGACCGCTCGCACACGCGATTTCATCGTGGCACGCGGCGAGCAGCTGTCGGCGCGGCTGGTCGTGGCTGGATTACAAGCGCGCGGCGTGAAATCGGAGTTCGTCGACGCCGCCGAGTTGATTCACACCGATGGCGCCTTCGGTGGCGCTTTCCCCGACCTGCCGGCCACCGATCGCGCCGTGCGGGCGCGATTGCTGCCCATGTTGCGGCGGCGCATCGTGCCCGTCGTGCCCGGTTTCGTGGGGGCAGCGCCGGATGGCGCCGTGGTCACACTCGGCCGCGGGGGCAGCGACCTGACCGCCACCGTGATCGGGCGCGCGCTCCGCGCCGAACGCATCACCCTGTGGAAGGATGTGCCCGGGCTGATGACCACCGATCCGCGGCTGGTGCCGACGGCGCGGATTATTCCGCAACTGAACGTGCGGGAAGCGGCCGAACTGGCGTACTACGGCGCCAAGGTGTTGCAGCCTCGCGCGCTCATTCCGTTGGCGCGCCTGCGTATCCCCGTCTTCGTGCGCCCGTTCGCCGAACCGGAGTCGCCCGGCACCGAAATTTCCATGCGTCGCACGTTGACGCGCTATCCGGTGAAAGCGCTCTCAGTCATTCGCGGGCAGGCGCTGGTCACGGTCACCGGGAACGGGATGCTCGGTGTACCCGGTATCTCGGCGCGCACGTTCGCCGCGCTGCATGCAGAGCAGATCAATGTGGCGATGATTTCGCAGGCTTCGTCGGAACACTCGATCTGTCTGTGCGTACCCGCCGATCGAGCTGCAACGGCACGCGCGGCGCTGGAAACGGCATTCGCGGTGGAGCTGTCGCGCAGGGAGCTCGAAGGCGTGGATGTGCAGCTTGGAATGGCGATGCTCGCAGTCGTCGGGCTGGGTATGGCGGGTACGCCAGGCATCGCCGCCCGCATGTTTCGCGCGCTCTCCGATGCGGGCGTGAACATCGTCGCCATCGCGCAGGGTTCGTCGGAGCTGAACATCTCCGTGGTCATTGCCGCGAGCGACGCCGAAGCCGCGGCGCGCGCCGTGCACCACGAATTCCAGATGGACAAGATCGGAGGCGGCGGCATCCGCCACACGGATCGACTGGACGTGGTGGTACTGGGTTTCGGACTGATCGGACGCGAGTTGGTGCGCATGTTACCGCGCGTAAAAACCGCCGTGCGCCCGAACATCGTGGCCCTGATCGACCGGAGTGGTTTCCTCTTCGCGCCGGGCGGCATTCCGGCGCGAAAGCTCGCGACGCTCGCCGACGAAAAGGCAGACGGTCGCTCCCTCGCTGAGGTCGAGGGCGGACGTACCGCAACGGCAGCGGAGGCTATAGCCTTTGTGGCCCGCCATGCGCTGGTGAATCCAGTTGTCGCCGACCTCACTGCCAACGAGACGCTGCCCGCGCTGCGCGCCGCGTTGCACAGTGGCATGGACATCGTGCTGGCCAACAAACGGCCGCTGTCGGCGCCGCTGGCTGACGTGCAGGCGCTGCAGGCGTTGGCCGCGTCGCAGGGACGCAGAATCCTCCACGAAACGACCGTCGGCGCCGGCCTGCCGGTGATGGACTCGTACGCCAAGCTCGTGGAGACCGGGGACAAGGTTCTGCGCATCGAAGGATGCACCTCGGGCACGCTGGGATTTCTCCTCACGGGGATCGGCCGCGGCGAGCCGTTCAGCGAGACCCTGCGCAACGCAATGCGGCTGGGGTTCACGGAGCCCGATCCCCGCGATGATCTGTCGGGAATGGACGTGGCGCGCAAAGCGCTCATTCTCGCGCGTCTGCTCGGCTTTAAGGGCGAGTTGTCCGACGTGAAGGTGGAGTCGCTCGTGCCGCCGTCCTTTCGCGCCATGCCGTTGGCCACCTTTCTTTCACGTTTGCCGCAGCAGGATGCGGCGTGGGCCGAGCGTCAGGCCGCGGCAGAACGGCAGGAGCAGGTGCTGCGGTATGTGTTACGCTGCACCGCGCGACGTGTGCAGGTTGGGCTGCGTGCGGTGCCGCTGTCGCATCCGCTGGCCGGACTGCGCGGCACGGACAACCAGATCGTCTTCACCACCATGCGCTACCGCGAGCATCCGCTCGTCATCACGGGACCGGGCGCCGGGCCGGCCGTGACCGCCGCCGGCGTCCTGAACGACATTCTGCAGCTGGCCTCCAAGTGAGCCGGTCATGCGTTGGTTGGGTCGCTCACAGCATGAGTGCGATCCTTTCGAGCGCGCGCGCATGAGTGGCATGGGAGGCGTGCGGCCGGGATGGTACGATGCCCAACGCGGCGGCATCGTCGCGTCTGCACCGGGCAGCATCGGGAATCTGGGGGCTGGACTGGACGTGCTGGGGTGTGCGGTCACCGGACCGGGCGACGAGGTGCATGCGTGGTGGTCCGAACAGTCGCTGGGTGTGACCGTGGTCGATGCCGGTCATCCCGACTTGCCCACCGATGCGCCGCGCAATGCCTGCGCCATCGCCGCGCAGGCCGTACTCGATCGCGCGCCGCATCTGCATCGCGGAGTCAACCTTGCCGTACGCAAAGGACTGCCGTTGTCCGGCGGGCAGGGGGGAAGCGGAGCGTCGGCGGTGGCCGCAGCCGTTGCGGTTGATCAGCTTATCGTGCAGGCCGGTGCTGACGCGCTCGGTACGGTGGGACTGCTCGCCACCAGCCTCGTGGCGGAAACATCCGTCGCCGGTCGGCACCTCGACAATCTCGCGGCATCGCTGATAGGCGGTGTGATCTGCGTGCGGGGCATCGATCCGCCAGATGTGAGCCGCGTGCCGGTAAACGTGCCGCTCTGGTTCGCGCTGGTGCATCCGTCCATACACCTCCGTACCGCCGATTCGCGCGCCGTGCTGCCGCACTTCTTCCCGCGCGAGACGCTTATTGCGCAGATGGCCAGTGTGGCATCGCTGGTCACGGGCTTGGTGAACGGCGACCTCGGACTGATCGGGCGATCGCTTACGGACTATGTCGCCGAGCCGGCCCGAGCTGCGTTGATTCCCGGGTTCGCTGCCGCCAAGCAGGCTGCGCTCGAGTCCGGGGCGCTCGGCGCGTCGTTGTCGGGGAGCGGACCCACGACGTTTGCAGCCTGCGGCAGCGAGGCCGAAGCGATCGCGTCGGCGGAAGCAATGCGCTGGGCCTACGAAGCGGCGGGGCATGTCTGTTCGTCACGTGTGGCAACGCTGGATTTTACCGGCGCAACCTGGAGATACGCTGGAGACACGGGTGAGTGACATGGAAGTCGAACGGGGAAGGACGTTGTTCCTCGCGCCGGGGGCTGCCAGCGTGCAGCGGTGCGCCCGGTGCAGCGCGGAACTGGCCGAGTTGGATGCAGCGGCCGCCTGCCCGACCTGCGGCGGGCTGCTGGAGATCGTGCACGGTCGCCCCGTCGATGCGGTGGGGGCGGTCGCGGACGGGGCATCGCTGCGTGCGTCGTTCGCGCAGCATTGCTGCGCGCGTCCCGCGGGACATGCGTCGGGCGTGTGGCGCTTCGAATCGATCGTGATGCCCGCAGCGGGCGCGGCGATCACCAGTCATCCAGAAGGCAACACCCCCTTGCTCGCCCGAAGCGTGCTGTCACGCTACGCGGGCGTCGATTCGTTGCTCATCAAGCACGAGGGGCACAACCCCACCGGTTCGTTCAAGGATCGCGGCATGACGGTCGGCGTGACGCAGGCGGTGCGTATCGGCGCCAGCGCTGTCGCCTGTGCCTCCACCGGCAACACGTCGGCGGCACTGGCGTCGTATGCAGCTCAGGCAGGGATTCCCGGACTGGTGTTCGTACCGGCCGGCAAGATTGCGTTGGGCAAGCTGGCGCAGACGCTCGCGTACGGCGCGCGTACATTGCTGGTACGCGGCGATTTTGACGCCTGCCTGCGGTTGGTGCAGGACGCGTCGCGTGAACTCGGCATTTACCTGCTCAACTCGATCAATCCATGGCGTGTGGAGGGGCAGAAGACCATTGTGCTGGAGCTGCTCCAGCAGCTGGGTTGGAGCGCCCCGGATTTCATCGTGCTGCCGGCAGGCAATCTGGGAAACACCGCGGCGTTCGGTAAAGCACTGCGCGAGGCACAGGCACTGGGGCTGATTGATCGAGTGCCGCGGCTGGTATCCGTGCAGGCCGCGGGCGCGGCCCCGTTCGCCCGCGCGTTTCCCGAGCAGTTCGCCACGCGGTATACCGTGCAGGCGGAAACCGTAGCCACAGCCATCCGCATCGGTGATCCGGCGTCGTGGGATCGTGCGGTGCGCGCCATTCGCGACACGAACGGACTCGTGTTGTCCTGCACCGATGACGAGATTATCGATGCGAAAGTGGCCATCGACGCTGCAGGCGTGGGATGCGAAGCGGCCAGTGCGGCGAGTGTGGCTGGTGTGCGCAAACTTGTCGCGTCCGGTGTCATCGCGCCGGGCGATCGCGTGGTGGCGATACTCACCGGACACGTACTCAAGGATCCCGGCATGCTGGTCGAGCTGCATCAGGACCGCACCGACTTCGCGCAGTCCAACCGCCCCGTCGAAATTGACGCGACCGTGTCGGCGGTCGCACGTGTCCTCGATCAGGCGGCCCAGCGCAGCAACGTGGGCGGCACGGTCGTCGGCAGCGCGGGCGGCAGTGGGAGTGCGACATGACACGCTCAGCACGTCGGACGCTCGTGACCGGCGCGGCCAAGCCGCTGGGCGTGGAGATTGTGCGGCAGTGTTTGCGGCGTGGCGACAAGGTGTATGCCGCGGCCCGCAATCCGGCGCGCGTGCCGGTGCTCGCCGACCTGCGCGCCGAGTACACCGGACTCGAGTTGCTGGCGTTCGATCCGGCCGACGCCGCCTCCGTGGCCGAAGTGATTCCGGTGCTGGAGTCGCTCACCGATTCGCTCGATTTGATGGTGCTCGGCCCGGCGGAAGGAGGTCCGCACGATCGGCTCGCCGACGCCGCGCGCGACGAGGCGCTGAGTACCATGTCCGCCACCGGACTGGTGGAGCATTACCGCCGCCACGCCGTTGCGCCGGTGCTGCTGGTGCGCACGCTGCTCCCCTGGCTCACGCGAGGCGAAGGCGCCCGAATTCTGATGGTGAGCACGTGGATTGGATCGCTCGCCGGCAAGACGCAGGGGGGCGACTACTCACGCTGCGCGAGCGCCGCGGGGCTGCATATGCTCACGCGTGCACTGGCCAACGATCTGGCCGAGGCTGGGGTGCGCGTGTGCATCGGCAATCCGGGTAATTACGCGACGACGCCCGATGGGCCGGCGTTCCTGGTCCCGATCAGCGATGCGGCGCAAGGGTTGCTCAGCGTGACCGAGCGCCTCACCAAGGAAAAGAGCGGCGGATTCTTCGACTGGACGGGTACCGAGCGCGCGTGGTAGCTGTGCGGGCCCCAAGGTGACCGAGCGACTCGCGCCGGCCGTACGCGTCACGCTCGTGGCGCTGTGCGCGTTGGTGACCGGTTGCGTGACGCGCACGTCGACCGTTGCGCCGGCCGCACAGTCTGCAGCTGGGTCTGCAGCTGGGTCTGCAGCTGGGTCTGCACCAACGCCGGCGTCGCCGCAGCCCGGGCTGCGGGCCGTGGCGACCGCTGGCGCAGGGCTCGCGATCGTTCCCGTACACGTAACGTACGTGTTACGTGCGCTGCGGCCGTCGCTGGATTCGCTGTTCCCGGCACGCGATTCACTCGACCGGGCCGCGTGTGAGGTGGCCGCCGGGTTGGTCTGTCATCAGTACGTGTACCGCCGCGACTCGCTCACGATGCGCAGCAGCGGCGACCGGCTGACCATCGATACGCGACTGTCGTACCGCGCCAAGTTGGGGACGCTGGGCGTGTCGCGAGTGGCCAGCTGTGGCTACGCCCCGGAGTCGATGCGCCGCGCGACCCTGACCATGAGCACGTCGCTCTACTGGCGAAAGGACTGGCGCATCGGTGCGAGACAGTCGGCCGGGGTCGCCACCTTGCTCGACGCATGTAAAATTACGCTGCTGGGGGTCGACGCCACCGCATCGCTGCGCAACCTCATCAACGGGCAACTGCAGACGTTCGCCGCCGCGGCGGACACCGCGATTCCGGTCACGGCGGACCTCAGGCCGTTGGCCGACTCGCTCTGGCGCAGCTTCATCGAGCCCACCGCCCTCGACACGATGGGAACGCTCTGGTTGCTCTTCGAGCCGGAGGCCATTCGTGTCACGCCGCTGGTGGGCAACGGCCCCAGCATCCGCACCGCGATCGTGTTGTATGCGCGCCCGCGCGTGATCGCCGGCGCCAAACCGCGGGCGACGATGCGCGAACTCCCCGACGTGGCACTGGGAGAGGCACCGTCCGACTTCGACGTACCGCTGACGGTGGAGCTGCCGTTTGCTGAGTTGGAGCGTCGCGCGGCACTGCTGCTGGCCGGCGAAACCGCCTCTGGCAGTGTGCGTGTGGACAGCGTGCATGCGCGCGGAATGGGCGACAGTCTGGCCATTGATCTGCAGGTGTCGGGCGCGCTCCGCGGCACACTGACGCTGGCCTCCCGACTGCGGTGGGACGACACAGCGCGCGAACTCCGGCTGGACGACCTCCAGTGGACGCTGGCCAGCCGTGGTGCGCTGTCCCGCGTGAAAGCCACGCTCGGCGCCCCATTGGTCTCGCGGGCCGTGCGCCGTGCCACCTCCGGCGGACGCGTACCGTTGGGTGCACAACTCGATTCGGCGCGTACCGAGTTGCTGCGCATGCTGAATGGGACCGTGGCGCCGGGAATCGCACTCGGCAGCAGCGTGAACCCGCTGGAGATTCTTGGCGTGCGCGCGACCGCAACGGCGATCGTGGTGTCGGCGCGGTTAACGGGACGGGCGGGTGTGTGGATTCAGTGACCGTTCGTTCATGTCGTCGTATCGTCGCGCCGACTTTCCCTTCCCCGTCCAGCGTGCACCGCGCGCTCACACAGGCTTCACCTATGGCTGCGCCCATGACCAGCAACGATCCAGCGCGATACAGCGTGTTCGCTTCTTGCGGCGGTGTCGCTCGAACGCTCGCCGTGGCAGTGCTCATCCCGACGTTGCCGCTGGTGGTGAACGCACGCGTTGCACACGCCCAGTCGCTGGCGGCGTGGCAATCACAGTCGCGTGAACGGGCGCTGGCTGATCCGATCACGCAGCGCATGATGACGCGACTGGCGGTATTGTCTGCAGATTCGATGGAGGGACGTCGCGCCGGGACGGCGGGCTCGCAGCGTGCGCGGCGCTATCTCATTGCTGAGCTCACGGCCATCGGTGCGGAACCGATCGGGACGTCGTTCGAGTACCCCGTCCAGTTGCCTTCGCGCAACGGATCCACGGATACCGTCGGGGCGAACATCGTGGCGCGCATTCGCGGACGAGCTACCGATGGGCGCGCCATTGTGCTCAGCGCGCACTACGACCATCTGGGCACGCGTAACGGCCAGGTGTACAACGGCGCCGATGACGATGCCTCCGGTTGCATCGCGTTGCTCTCGATCGCGGAGCGGCTGCGCGCATCGCCGCCGGAGCACGACGTCATCCTCGCATTCTTTGACGGTGAGGAGATCGGAATGCCCGGCTCCACGTCGTTCGTGGCCCGTCCACCGATCGCCATCGAGCGTATCGCAGTCAACTTGAATTTGGATATGGTTTCCCGTCAGGACGGTAACGCGCTCTGGGTGACTGGCACCGCGTATCATCCCTCGCTCAAGCCACTGGCCGAACGCGCGGCGCAAGGTTCAGCCGTGCCAATCCGCTTCGGCCACGACACGCGGGGCGGCAAGCCCGGCGACGACTGGACCACCTCCTCCGATCACGCGCCGTTTCACGCCCGGGGAATTCCGTTCCTGTATCTGGGTGTCGAGGATCATCCGGACTATCACCAGCCTGGCGACGACGCCGGGAAGGTCAACCCCGCGTTCTATCGCGGCGCCGTGGACTTTGCGCACCGGATGTTACGAGAGCTTGATGGTTGGATCGGAGCTGCGGCTTCGTCGGCACCCTCGCCGGCCACGACGCGTCGCGCCGCGCCCGCTGCTGCGCCGCCCGCTGCTGCCACGTCTTCGGCTCGCACATTTTCCCCCGAGGGAGAGCGTGTTGTGCGCGCGATCGATGCGGCCCGCAACGAAATCGCCGCGGATCTTACGCAGATGGCCGCGATCCGATCCCCGTCCGGTGCGGAGCACGCGCGTGCGCGCTGGGTCGCGGAGCGCATGCGGCAAATCGGTCTCGCGGATGTGGTGCTCGACACGGTACCCAACGTGAGCGCGCGCATTCGCGGACGTGCGCCGGAGGCCGCTCGGCATGCCACCGTGTTTGTGGCCACGCTCGACGATCTCGCGCCGGTCGCGGAGCATCAGGCGCGCGCGCCACGTGCGCCGTACGTCGAGGGCGATCGGGTCGTTGGTCCCGGCAGCAATACGTCCAGCTCGACGGCGGCGCTACTCGGTGCGGCTCGTGCGCTCATTGCAAGTGGAGTGCGCCCTGAGTACGACATCGTATTCGCGGCGGTGGCGCGCGAGGAAACCGGACTACTCGGCATGAAGGCGTTGTATGCGCAATGGCGCGAGCGGGCTGCCGCCTTTGTGGACGTGCTCGGTGACGGGCGCTCCATCACGTACGGCGCCATAGGCATTCACTGGTGGCAGGTGTGGGCCTATCAGCCAGGCGGTCACACGCTCACGGGTGGGCTGCCGAATGTGAATCTCGGCGTGGCGCGCGCCGTCGATCGTATTCTCAGTATTCCGCAGCCTGCGCCGTCGTCACGTACCGTGTTGAACGTCTCCATGCTACGCGCGGGCGACGTCTTCAACCGCAAGCCGGACAGCGCGTGGTTCTCCGTGGATATCCGGGCGCTCGACGCGGCATCGATCGCCGCCAACGAAGCGGCCGTACGCGCGGTGTTGGAGGGCGTCACCAGGGAGACGGGTACGCGCTTCGACCTGCGTGCGGTGCAACAGACGGCGGGCGGACAGATCGCGGGGGCGGAGCGATCGTCGCTGGTGACAGGTGCGGCCGATATCGCGCGTCTGCTTGGCGTGTCGCCGCAGCTGGGCAACGCGGGCTCGGCCAACCTCAATGTCGCGATCGCCGGAGGCACGCTGGCCATTGGACTCGGGGGAGAGCGAGGCGGGGCGCGCGCGGAACCGGGCGAATGGGCGGATATTCCCGCCATGTTACGCACCGCCAAGTTGGTTGCCCTGCTGGCGCTGCAAGTCGGAGCCACTCCCCCGCGCCTCACGCCGTGACCTAACGCGTACGTGTTAACGCCGAATCGTGTCGCTAGCCCGCGATCGACAGATCTTTGGTGGCTGACGGTCCCACGACGCGATTGCGACCGGTACGCTTGGCCTCGAACAGTCGGCGATCCGCCTCGGCCAGCAGGTCCAGCGGCGAGTCGCCGTCGTGCGGCGAACTGGCCACGCCCGCACTCACCGTAATGCGCTCTACGGCGCCGTTGTTGATCCAGAGCGATTCGGCGGCGATCGACCGGCGGATGAATTCGACACGCTCCATTGCGTGCTCGGCCGAACTCTCCCGCAGGATCACGACGAATTCTTCGCCACCGTACCGGGCAATCAGATCGCTTTGGCGGATAGCTGACTCGAGTGACCGCGCCACCTGACGGAGGGCGCGGTCACCCGCCGCATGTCCGTACTGGTCGTTAAACTGCTTGAAGTGATCGACGTCGATCATGGCGATGGACAACGCCGATCCATGACGGGTCGCCCGCGCCAATTCGTTGCGGAGATAGTCGTCGAAAAAGCGGCGATTGAATACGCCCGTGAGCGGATCGGCGTTGGACAGTTTTTTTTGGGTCTGCACGCCGTGCACGATGAACACGTTGAGCGCGGTGGCAGACGCGAGTAGCACCAGTCGCGAAATCTGATCTGCCCACTGAAAGCGCCCGTACATGCTCATTCCCGCCTCGGTGTTGAGCGGGAACACATACGAGACCCAGCCGATGGTTGCGGCGAACTGCGCCATTGCCACGAGACCTGCCAGCAGCGCCACGCGCTTGTCGTAGCGCAAGCAGGTTCCGGCAAGGCAGAGAAAGTACATGTCGAACGTGATCTTGCTGTTCACCACCACCTGCGGGTCACTCACGAACGCATAGCTGAGCTGTGCGATCGTGACGACGCTAACATCGAAGATGCTCGTCGCGAGCGGCAGCCACGGCCGCCGACGGTCCTGGCGCACCAACACGTAGACCACCGACGACAGGACGAACGCGGCCAGAGTGATGCCAAATCCGTAGAGGTGCTGCTCGCGCTCGTCCGGTGCGGCCCAGCGCAGGTTGGCGATGGGGATCAGCAGGAGCGCGGCGACCAGCCAAAGGCGGAATCGGGCGATCAGCAGCTCTCCGTCTTTGCCCGCGTCGAGCAGAAACTGCTCCGGCGCATCCCAAAAGCCCGCCGTTCGATCGGTCGCTACAGCTGCGGACGCGAGAGGCGAGTTGGACATGACGATCAGGGCAGGGAACGGGCGGGAGCGCGGGCGGCCGAATGTGAACGTTAGCGTCACGTTCGGGAAGGCAACAGGCGCAACGGTGGCGGGACACGCCGCTCATCGCGGGTACGAAAGCCCAGGGGACGTTACCTCGGCCGTGGCCAGTCGTATCACTCTGTGACGGAACGCACCGTTCAGTTTGACGAATGCGGTCCAGACTCGTATGCTGCGCGCGCTTCGGCCCGCCCGCACACCATCACCATGTGTTGCGTTTCCGGCGTCGTTCCGCGTGGCCCCCACATCCGCGCGTGTGCTGCAGTTGCTGTCCTCCACATCTCCCGGAGTATCTCGATGCGCTTTGCCCGAATGACGCCGATCGCCGGCGTGCTGTTGGCCGCCGCTTGCTCGGATGGTCCCAGTACCGCGGTCCCCGACGTCGCGTTGCGATCGGCGCCGGCCCCGCTGATGTCCGCCACCTCTGGTGCGGTCTCGATCCCCGACCGGTATGTGGTCGTCTTGCGTCCGACCACCATTGGTCCGTCCGGCGCCGCCGGCGTGGCGGCGAGCATGGTGCCGAGGGGCGAGGGCTCGGTGTTGGCGACGTACGACGACGCGCTCAAGGGGTTCACGGCGCAGTTGACGCCCACCGGTCTGGCGGCGGTGCGCGCCCGCACCGAGGTGAGCTTTGTGGAGCCTGACCAGATCTATCAGGCGGATGCGACGCAAACGGGCGCTCCTTGGGGACTCGATCGCATCGACCAGGTCAGCCTGCCACTCAGCGGCAGTTTCACGTACAGCGGCACTGGCGCCGGCGTCAACGTGTACATCGTCGATACCGGAATCCGGACCACGCACGCGCAATTTGGCGGCCGCGCGGTGGCGGGGTTTACGGCCATCAACGACGGCAACGGCAGTACGGACTGCAACGGACACGGGACGCACGTGGCCGGTACCGTGGGCGGATCCACATACGGCGTCGCCAAAGGCGTGAAGCTGTACGCCGTGCGAGTGCTCGGCTGTAACGGGTCCGGCAGCACCAGCGGCGTGATCGCCGGCATCAACTGGGTGACGGCCAATCGCATCAAGCCTGCAGTGGCCAACATGAGTCTGGGCGGTGGCTTCTCGTCGGCGCTCAACACCGCGGTCGCGAACGCCATCAACGCCGGTGTGACGTTCGCGGTGGCGGCCGGCAACGACAATCAGAATGCGTGCAACTACTCGCCCGCCTCCGCACCGGCCGCGATCACCGTTGGCGCCAGCGGTTCAAACGACGCGCGCGCCAGCTTCTCGAACTTCGGCTCCTGCCTCGATATCTTCGCGCCCGGCGTGGGGATTCTGTCATCGACGAGCACGAGTGATGTGTCGACGGCGTCGTTCAGCGGCACGTCGATGGCGTCGCCGCACGTGGCTGGTGCCGCGGCGCTGTACATGCAGGCCAACCCCGCAGCCACGCCGGCGCAGGTGGCCACGGCGCTGACCGCCAACGCGTCGGCGAACAAGGTGACGAATGCGGGCACCGGCAGCGTGAACGCCTTGCTCTACTCCGGCTTCATCGGTGGGGCCGTTACGCCGCCGCCACCGCCACCGCCGCCACCGCCACCGCCACCGGCAACTGGTGGCGCACCGGTGGCCAACTTCACGTACAGCTGCACCCCGGCGTATCTCTGCACCTTCGACGCGAGCTCGTCGACCGGGACCGGCCTGACGTACGCATGGCGCAGCTCACGCCGGGACATCACACAGACCGGCATGATCGTGGTGCATCAGTACGGCTATAGCGGTGGCTACACGGTGACGCTGACGATCACCGATTCACAGGGACGCAAGAGCTCGATTTACAAGACGTTTACGCTGTAGGGCTCGGCGTAGTCGATCACTCACAAACGGGGACGCCAGCTGGCGTCCCCGTTTGTGTCAGACCATGGCGGCCGTCGGACGCGACCGTCAACTACGCGTGCGCGGCCCAGGACGTCTCTCCCTTCACATACGGCAGACACGGGTCGTACCGGCCGGGCGATTCCGCGTAGCGCTGCGCCTGCGTGACACCGATCTCCGACGTGAAGTAGCCCAAGAGCGACAGCTCCTTCATCATGCGGAAGAAGTGGGTGGGCTGATCGCCCGTGCGGCTCTTGGTGTAGGCGAGCTGCTCCTGGTCGAGCCCTTCGAGCAAACTCAGACGCTGCGCCGGCGTCGATGCGACGAACGATGTCTTGTTCGCGCTCTGCGATGCCTCCTCGAGCTTCGTCATGCCCTCGCGAAAGATCGCCTGATCCTTTGGCTCGTAGCAGTCCGTCACCATGACCGCCATGAGAGCCCCGGTCTTGGCGGCCTTCGCACCCGGCGTGGACGTTTCCGGGAGAATGGTGTCCGCCACCTCGTCGAGGAATGCAATCTCGTCCGGCGTGAATGGGGTGAACGGCGTCGCTGCACCTCCTTCCGCCACGGTGGCCGCGTCCTTCGGCGCGCAACCGCTCCACAAGGCACTGCTGCCGACCAGTGCGGCACCGCCCAGCAGGGCGCTTACGCGCTTCAGCGCTTCGCGGCGATCCATCAGACTTCGTTCGTTGTCGTTGGGTGACATCGCGATTCCGATTAGAGGTTGCGCTTGTTGAGTTCACTGACGGCGAAGTCCGCCGCGCGCGCGGTAAGCGCCATGTACGTCAGTGACGGATTGACCGCCGCCGCCGAAACCATGCTCGATCCGTCGGTGACAAAGACGTTCGGCGCGTCCCAGACTTGATTGTGCGCGTTGAGCACCGACGACTTTGGGTCGCGACCCATGCGCGCCGTGCCCATCTCGTGAATGCCCTGACCCGGGAAATAGCCGGAGTCGTATGTCTTCACGTCCTTCACACCGGAGGCTTCCAGTGTTTCGGCCATGTCGTTCATCATGTCCACGCGCATCAGGCGCTCGTTCTCTCCGGTCGCGCAATCGATCTTGAGCACCGGCATTCCCCACTTGTCCCGCTTAGTCTCGTCGATCGTCACGCGGTTTGCATGGTTCGGGAGCATCTCGCCGAACGCCATGCCGCCGATCGTCCAGTCACCCGGCTGCGCCATCGCGTCTTTGAAGGCGCCGCCAATGCCTGCCTCGGCGATCGCGCGCGACCATCCCGACCGGCTCGCACTGCCCTGATAGCCGAAGCCGCGCAGGTAGTCACGCTTCTCACCGTCCAGATTGCGATAGCGCGGAATGTAGAATCCGGTCGGACGACGGCCGTAGTAGTACTTGTCGTCGAGCCCTTCCAACCGGCCGTTGGCGCCCAGACGGAAGTGGTGATCCATGAGATTGTGTCCAAGCTCGCCGGAACTGCTGCCCAGTCCACCCGGCCAGATGTCCGTGGCGGAGCGCATCAGCAGCCACGTGCTGTTCAGCGTGGACGCGCACAGGAAGATGACCTTGGCGCTGTAGTCGATGGTCTGATTTGTCACCGCGTCCAGCACACGCACGCCGCTCGCGCGCTTCTTGTCCTTGTCGTAGATCACCTCGCTCACGATCGACCACGGCTTGAGCGTCAGTCGACCGGTGGCCATCGCGGCTGGAAGTGTGGACGACTGCGTGCTGAAATACGCGCCGTACGGACAACCCAGCCAGCACGCGTCACGGGATTGACACTGACCACGACCGGGCAGCGGCTGCGTGATGTTGGCCACGCGCGCATGGATCATCCGACGTTTACCGTCGAACAGTTTGGTCATGTTGCCGGCGACAAGTTCCTCGCCGCAATTGAGCTTGTGCGGCGGCATGAACAGCCCATCGGGGAGCTGCGCCAACCCTTCGCGCGTGCCCGCGATGCCGGCAAACCGTTCGACCTTATCGTACCACGGCGACATCTCCGCGTACCGAATGGGCCAATCGACGGCGACGCCTTCCTTCACGTTCGCCTCGAAGTCCAAATCGCCGAGCCGGTAGGACTGCCGTCCCCACATGAGCGAACGGCCGCCGACCTGATAGCCGCGATACCAGTCGAAGCGCTTCTCTTCGGTGTACGGCGACTCCTGATCGTTCACCCAGAAGTCGAGATTCTTTTCGTTCAGCGGATAGTCGCGCTTGAGCACCGGATAGTTCTTGATCATCTCCTGCGTGCGACCGCCGCGATGCGGATACTCCCACGCACCCTTGGTCGCATTCACGTAGTCCTTGACGTGCTCGACGTTGCGTCCGCGTTCGAGCAGAAGGACGCGAAGCCCTTTCTCGGTCAACTCCTTCGCGGCCCAGCCTCCGGAGATGCCGGAGCCAACCACAATGGCGTCGTACGTCGTATCCTGTGCCTGATCCTGCACTGCTTCCTCCCGTGTCACGGAGCGCTGCGGGGGCCTCGGTGGGAACTACCACGAGGTGGAGACCTGCGAGGTGGGAAACATCGACATCGCTGGCCGCGCGTACGTACGACGCGGCCACCCTGCCAATATGGAGAGTAGTACACCGCTTGGCCAAAGCGGCCCCGCGCCCCAGCGAGGAAATGTTCGGACGATTTACCAACCTGGCGCCTACCGGTGCGCCGCGCCTATCGGACTGCGACGGCGGGCTTGGCGATTCGGAAGGCGAACTGCTGTTCGACCAGCTGCGGCACGAGACGGCCGCGCAACCAGGCTGGACGGTATTTCATTCGCGGAAGCGCCTGCCGCACGGCCTCGGTGAACAGTGTGTCGGTACTCTCAAGCACTTTGAACGTGGCCGCATCGGCGCGGCCGGTCGTATCCACCACGAACATGGCACGCACGACACCTTCCATGGCGTTGGCCAGCAACGTCGGCGGATAGGCGGGACCTTCACTCGAAGGATCGGTTTCAGCGAGCGAGTCCACTTCGATTTCAGACAGCGCCCGCTGCGGCTCGGTCGATTCCATTGCCGGAGAGCTGAGCGCCGGTGACTCGGTCGCGGCGGACGCGACAGCCTCGACGATTCGCTGCTTGATGCTCCGATCGCCGGTCACGGGAACGCCTGAACTGGCGGAGAGCCCGATGTAGTGGAGCGTCTCCTGCCGCGCCTGCACCGGACGCTGATCCCGAGGTGCGAGAAAGTAGGGCACGCGCTGCGGCACGATCAGCGAGCGATGCGGTAACTGTGCCCGCACGGCATTCGCGCCGCGCACCAACGCCACCTGCGCCAAGATACCGAGCGCAATGTGCATGGCATCGCGGACGAGGGCGCGGCGAGTGGACTCGAAGAGCGTGAGTCCGGGCCTGGCAGGCATTGACGTGCGAGGCTGAGGGGGCGGTGTGGATTGGCGCGGACCACGACGAACGTTCGGACGAGCGCGCGGTAGAATGACTCGCGACGCAGACCGTACATGAATGTGGGCGGGGGCAGCGCGCGGCGCGAGGGCAGCTCCCCTTGCCACGGCGTGGCGAGGCTCCAGCTTCCGGCGATGTTCCAGATTCTTCACGGCTGGTCACCATCCCTTCCTGACTTCGAACGCCCCGGACGACTCATGACGCTCTCGCTGACTGTGCTGGCCTCCGTAGTGCTCGGCCTCGCGCCGGAGCCGATCAATACGACCCAACGACCGCTCGCCGTTGAGGTCGTCACGAGGATCGATACGAGGATCGATACGAGGATGGATACGAAGCGCGCCGCGGTTTTCGGCGCAGCAGCCCGGTCACCGCACGGTCGATCCGCAATCGCCCAAGTGCGCCGGATCAAGTTGCTGCAGTATATGGCGGTGGTTCCGGCTGGCTGGACCTCGCGCGAGCCCTCCTCGAGTATGCGGCTGGCCGAATTCACAACGTCGGCGAGTGCGGGCGCAGGCGCGCCCGGCGCCGAGATCGTGGTGTACTACTTCGGCGCGGGGCAGGGCGGCCCGGTGGACGCCAATCTGGCGCGCTGGAAGAGCCAGTTCAGCAATCCGTCCGGTGGTGCGGTATACGAAAAGATCACCAAGGATCCGTCTGGTGCATATCCGCTGACCATCGCCGAGTACCGCGGATCGTATGCGCGAGGTACCGGTATGGGCTCCGCGCCGGACAAGGCACTGCCCGATCACGTCCTCCTCGCGGCCGTCGCCGAAACGGAGCAGGGAACGATGTTCTTTCAGCTCTACGGCCCGGCGTCCGCTGTCGAAGCGCAGCGCGCTACGTATCTCGCGTTCGTCAGGAGTCTCAAGTGATGTCGCCATCGCCGTCGCTCTCATATTCGTTCGCGAGCTTGCCCGCCATGCTATTGCGTCGCACGACCGCGCGGGTTGCGTTGCGCCTCACCGGTGCCCTGGCGCTGCTCACTGCTGGAATATTCTCGCCCGTCTCGCTCGACGCGCAGGCAAGCGCGCCGTTGTCGCAGGCCAAGGTGATCGGGCGGTGGGACATCACCATGCAGGGGCCGGACGGCCCATTCCCGTCGTGGCTCGAGGTGCGGCTGTCCGGATCACGCACACTCGTAGGGCAGATGGTCGCGCGTGTTGGCAGTACCCGGCCGATCGCGAAGGTCGAGTATGCGAACGGCACCATGCGATTTTCGCTGCCGGCGCAGTGGGAACAGGGCGCAGCCGATTTTCAGATGGAAGGCACCGCGGACGGCGATCGCATGACCGGCTGGATGATCGATCCCGAAGGAAAGCGGGTGACGTGGTCCGCCGTGCGCGCGCCGACGTTGCGACGCAGCGCCGAACCGGTGTGGGGAACACCGATCGACCTGTTCAACGGCAAAGACCTCTCCGGCTGGATTGCCAGCCGCGAGCCCAACCAATGGAAAGTGGTCAACGGTGTGCTGACCAACCCGCGCTCAGGCGCCAATCTCATCACCACGCCGCAATTCACAGATTTCACGCTGCACGCGGAGTTCCGCTATCCGAAAGGGGGCAACAGCGGACTGTATCTCCGTGGCCGCTACGAGGTGCAAATCGAAGACAGCGGTGGACTCGAACCCGGCAGCCTGTACCTGGGCGGCGTCTACGGCTTTCTGGCGCCGAATGAAAATGCCGCGCGCGCAGCGGGTGAGTGGCAGACATACGACATCACACTCGTGGGGCGACAGGTCACGATTGTGCTGAATGGCAAGACGGTGATCTCGCGACAGGACATTCCGGGGATCACCGGTGGCGCGCTGGATAGCAACGAAGGCGCACCGGGCCCAATCATGTTGCAAGGTGATCACACCGCGGTGGAGTTCCGCAAGCTCGTGCTCACACCGGCCAAGTGATGTCTTTCACGCATCGCCCGCGTGCGGTGCTCACGCTACTGCTCGCGCTACTGCTCGCGCTACTGCTCGCGCTACTGTCTCTGCTGCTCATGCCGAACGTCGCGCGTGGCGCGTCCCGCACCGACGTGAAGACCGTGCGCATTGCTTCCAAACTGCTCGGCGAGTCACGCGTGTTGCACGTCAGTCTCCCCCCCAACTACAAACTTGCGCGGCAACGCTATCCGGTCGTCATTCTGCTCGACGGACATGTGCGTGCATTCTTCGACCTGACAGTGGCGGCGGCGGGTTACGACCTGCTCGGTGACATGCACGACTACGCCATGCCACCGCAGATCGTCGTTGGTGTCGAGCATCCCGACCGGCGCGTGGACCTCGGGCGAAACGGAGCACTGTTCACCCGCTTTCTGGTCGAGGAACTGCTACCGTGGATCGATCGAGAATATCGAACCGTGCCGTTCCGCACGTTGATCGGCCACTCGGCCGGCGGTCGGCTGGCGCTCCAGATGTTCTGTCGTGCTCCGGATGCATTTCCCGCGATCGTCGCCGCCAGTCCGTCGCTCCCCGACTCGACCATGCGGGAAGTGCAGGAGTGCATGCAGCGCGCCTTCGCGACGTCGGGCACTCGCGTGCAGCATCTGGTCCTCTCCGCGGGCGAACTGGAGCCCAGATCGGTACAGACGGCGCAGGCGCTTCAGGCGTTTGTGCGCGCCAAGGCGCCGCCTCACTGGCGCAGTCGATTCGTCGACGGGCCGGGATTGCGGCATGTGGAGACACCGTTCGCGACCATTCCGCCCGCCTTGCGTTTCGTTTTCGATGCAAGCGTATGGGAGATGCCAACCGCGCAGGCCGACAGTGTACTCAACCGACTGGGTGAGCCCGCGACGTTGCTGGCCCAACATCTCTCGGCGCTGCGCACCCGCGTGGGCTATGACGCCGCGCCGAGCGTAAAATGGATGGAGATCGTTGTGCGGACTGCGCTCGCCCGCGGCGAGGGTGAAGCCGCGGTCGCGGCAGCTCGTCGATTGGTTGATCTCTATCCGGAACATGTGGGCGGGTACGCGCTGCTCGCCGACGCGCATGCACGGCATGGTAATCCGGATGCGGCGCGAAAGGCGCTGACGGACGCGCTGCAGCTGCTGGAACGTTTGGAGATGTTCGATCAGGGCGAACGGGATCTACGTCGTATCGCGCTGCGGTCGTCGTTGGAGTCGTTGCCACGCTGATTACGTCTCAGCGAGTCGCCCAGCGCATAGACGAATGGGCAAACGCACAACGAGCGTCGCGGATGGTCGCGACGCTCGTTGTTTTTGACGAAGTGGCAAGTCGACCGCAGTCTTTCTGATGCGATTACAGTGACCCCGAGCCGCGAGGCTTCGCCGTACGACCGCCGCCTCCAGCGTCTCCGCCGCCAGCGGCGCCGCCGGTCGCACCGCCCGTCGAGCCGCCCGCAGGAGCGGCGCGTCCCGTCGAGCCGCTGGGGCCATACGAGTCGCTACGGCCCGCCGGAGAGCCAGTACGATCGCCGCCACCGCGCGTGTAGCCGGCACCATTGACGGCGCGGCCCGGCGGGGGGGTGTCACCGCGGTTGACGATCACGATCGGGTTGTTGCCCACGTATGGGTTGCCCCAAAGCCCGTTTCCGAAGAACGGCGAGCCCCACAGGTTGTTCATGCCGAACGAGCCGAAACGGTTTCCGTACATGCCCATGCCGTAGTAGTCGTACGGATTCATGCCCCACGCGCCCATCTGCCACGCACCGAAACCGATCGGCATGTACGCAGAATTCCCGAAGTCGCTGCGGTTGCCCTGCGACAGCTGCACGGTTCGATCGATCTGCCCCGCCCGCTGAATCGCGAACGTTTTGGGATTCGACAGCGCAACCATCAGGTCGATGACACGCGGCTGCACGCCGGCATCCGCCATGCGCACGAGTTGGGACGCATCGAGGCGAAACGCCTGCCCGAGTTGCACCAGCCACGCCTCCGTCACCTGGGGGTCCACCTGCTTGGCGACATCGGCGACGTCATCGGCCGTGACTTCACCCGTTGCGGCCATGCGTGCCGTGATCGCAGAGAATCCGCCCACAGGACTGACCGCCACTGCACGCGGGACGGAATCCGAGCCGACCGCCTCGGTCTCCAGAAAACGCGCCGCACGGACGGCCACATTGCCACCGACGTTTACGCCATGCACCTGCAGAAACTCGCCCGTGCTCGCGAAGGCGAAGATGCCGCTGCTCTTGCGTACGGCACCGCCTGCGCAGACGAACTCGGAGCGCAGCATGATGCGCCGAGCGTCCGCGCCCCAGGTCGCCGTCTCCCAACCGTCGCACCCGTCGCGGGTCTTCGCGACGCGCATGCCAGTCACGTCGAGTCGTTCGGCGGGCTCGCGCTTGCCGTTGACGATCGTGGCGATCTCGACGCCGCTGCCAGTGGCAGCGGGCGTGATGCACACCTGCTGTGATGCGCTGCGGGCCGGGGTCGGATCGTCGACGGCGCTGACGAGCGGTGCCCAGCAGCCAATCCACGGCTGCCAGCGGGGATCGACCGTTTGCGCGGCGAGTGGTGACGCCACGCCCTGCGCGACTGCCAGAGCCGCCACGGCCAGTGCAAGGCGCGCCGTGCGCAGCCGTGTCACGCCGTGCAGCGCGGAAACGTTGGTGGGCATGGAAGCACTCCTAGAATCGAACGGTGAGGCCAACATTGGCGGTAACCCCTGCCAAATCGATGCGATTGAAGCCGCTGAACGAGGGACCCAACTCCGCGCGCGCATAGTCGTACCGCGCTTCGGTGGTCAGCGCGAGCCGGGTCGTCAATGAAAAATCGACGCCCGCAGCGCCGTACGCCATTGGTGTCCACGATGATGACGCGAGGTTGTCGCTGAACACATCGAACGTTTGGAAGTCGACGAAGTCGCCCTTCTGCGCGAACCGGTACCACATCGTGCCGCCGCCTGCGGCCACGTACGGTGCGACGCGAGAGGGAATCCACGCCAACCGGCTGACCGATCGGCCCGTCGGTGTCAGATGGTACTTGAGGCCAGCGGTAACCATGCGGCGGCGAAACGAGGTTTGCTGCTCGATGGGCAGATCGTCGTCGTCCACCCAATCGCGGAACTCCGACGAGATCGTCCTGCCCGCGATGGCCGCGCCGAACTGCAGCGAGAGCTGATTCGAGACAGGGATTGCCAGATCGGCACCGATCGATCCGCTGGCGAAATCGGACTTGCCCACCGTCAGTTGGCGCGACGTGAAGGAAAAGATGTCGCTGCTCGCCGTGGGCAACGCCAACCCTCCCCGCAACGTCAGCGTGGCCGTGGGGCGACCGAAGAGGTACCCGTCGCCGTTAGCCTGCGCGCGCGCGCCAACCGGTATGGTTAGCACGCCAACCATCAGCACTGCGATGCGAGTCTTCATCGGGAGGTTGCCTGGAGACGGGCAGAAGGGACGCCGACTGAGCTACTGGACGTATACCCGTGATACCAATTCTCACCCCGAAAAGGTTCCTGGCAAGCAGACGAGCGGCCCGTCCGTTGGTCTCAGCGCCCGGATCGTCGTGGGAACGGTTGGCGACGCCGGTCTCAACCACGTGGCGCGCCGGTGCGGTAGAGAGGCAATCCCCGGCGTGTGCCGCAGTCACCCTGCACTCCAGCCGATCCTCACGAATCGACTGTGGCTGGGCGTACTCGCACTCGAACTCGTCCCCTGTCAACGCGAACGGCGACCTCTCCGCCGAGCTGGTGGACGTAGAAGCCGGACGTGCGCAGGACTTCGACCAATGCGCAACCGGGCACGGTGGCATGGTCGGTCCCCCCGGACGAGCGGCATAACTTCTCGTCGTCGAGTTCGCGATCTTGCTGCAACGCAATCTCACGGTCGGGCAAATCCGGGACTCCCGCTCCGGGGAGTTCACACCGGTCTCGCTGTCGGAGCTGATGCCCGTCTTGCGCGCGCGTGAGGAGGCGGGGGCATCTGGTCGCCAAGGCGCCAGCCAGATTACGCATGGTGCCGCGCACACGGCGCTGGCACGGTCATCACAGTGCTGGCGCTGGTGACGGGTATGGACGGCGGTGGTACGCGAGCGATTGACGGATACGCCTCGCCGCTCGTCCGTGAGGCAGTGTTCCTGACTACCGCCCAA
This sequence comes from Gemmatimonadales bacterium, assembly GCA_038234895.1. Taxonomy (GTDB): domain Bacteria; phylum Gemmatimonadota; class Gemmatimonadetes; order Gemmatimonadales; family Gemmatimonadaceae; genus Gemmatimonas. The sequence continues at coordinate 2,489 of JBBQSM010000040.1, read as the reverse complement.
TGTGCCTCACATCCCCACATGCCCCAACTCGATCGTGTATTGCCGCGCCTGGACGGCGGTGGCGCCAGTGAAGTCGTGCTGGAGGCGGACGCACCACTCCGCTGCCGAACCGCGAGCGGACTGCAGCCGCTGTCGCAGCAGGTCCTGACGCGTCAGCAGGTGTTGGCGCTGGTCGCCGAGGTGGCGTCACCCGCCGAACGGGCCGTTGTGGCGGGTGGAATCGGAATCGCGCTCGACTACGCGCTCAACGGGCACACCTATACGTTCCGACAAGAGGCCGAGACGCCTGCGGTGCGGATCGTCGTGCGTCGGTCCGAACTGCCGGTCACGCCTAACGCCGCGTTGCCGGATGCGCCGCGTGTCTTTCGTCGACGGACCACCGACGAGCGCCCGCTTGGTCCGTTCACCTCGGCGGAGGCGGCGCGCGAGGCCATGGAACGACTGCTGCGCCGGCAAGTGGAACGCGGTGCCGCCGACCTGCATCTGCGCATCGGGGAGCCGCCGATTCTGCGTACCGGTGGTGATCTGGTGCGCGTTGACGATGAAGCCGCGCTCGATGAGCAGACACTAAACGCTATGCTCTGGTCGATCATGCCCGACAAGAATGCGACCGAATTCACGCAACAGTGGGACACCGACTTTGCGCATGAGATCACCGGCGTTTCGCGCTTTCGCGTGAACGTCTTCAAGGACCGCAACGGTGTGGCCTCCGTCACCAGGACGATCGCGAGCAAGACGGTCACTGTCGAAGAGATGGGCGTGACCACCGAAGTGCAGCAGCTGTGCAATCTGACGAAGGGGCTCGTCCTGGTGACGGGTCCGACGGGCTCGGGAAAGTCGACGACGCTTTGCGCGCTGATCGACCTCGTGAACCGGTCGCGTCAGGATCACATCATCACGATCGAAGACCCGATCGAGTTCGTGCACACCAGCAAGAAGTGTCTGATCACGCAGCGACAGGTCGGCGTACACACGCAGTCGTTCAAGAGCGCGCTGCGCGCCGCACTGCGCGAGGATCCGGACATCATCATGGTGGGTGAGCTGCGCGATCTCGAAACGATCGCCATTGCGTTGGAGACGGCCGAAACGGGTCATCTGGTCTTCGGCACGTTGCACACGTCCACGGCTGCGTCCACGATCAACCGCATCGTGGACCAGTTTCCGGCCGACCGGCAGGATCAGATCAAGGTGATGCTCGCCGAGTCGCTCAAAGGGGTGGTCTCGCAGACGCTCTGTCGCAAAATCGGTGGCGGTCGGGTCGCGGCGCGGGAGATCCTGCTCGTTAACAAGGCCGTGAGTTCGATGATCCGTGAAGGAAAAACGGTCCAGATCAACAACATCATCCAGACGCAGAAGAAGCTCGGCATGGAGACGCTGAACGACGCGCTGCTGACGCTGGTTAAATCCGGCCAGGTCGAGCCGGTCGAGGCCTACAACAAGTCGGTCGAGAAGAAGGACATGGCGCTCAAGCTCCGGGCACTCGGGCATGACATGTCGGCGTATGTGAGCGACGAGTAGCGGTCGAGGCGGGGCTGTCGGTGCTGAACCGGGCCGACGCGTCTTGCGCGAGGAGCTATCGGTTCGCGGGAACGCACGGCAAGTTGGAGGAGCGAGCACAGCAAACGACCCTGTGAGCCCTTTAGCCCGCCTCTCCATGCCTACCTTGCAATGGTCTTTCCGCCCCAGCGCAGCCGTTGTGCTGACGGTGATTCTCTCGGTGTCGACGCTTTCGGCGCAAACGAAAACGGCACCGCGGCCCGCCCGTCCGGCGACCGCGACCGCGCCTCCCGTGGTGCTGATCGAAGCCATGGACTTCGCCTTCAAGGTGCCGGCCACGGCTCCCGCCGGACTCGTGACAGTACGGCTCAAGAATACCGGCAAGTCGCTGCACCACGCGCAACTCGCGCGCATGAATCCTGGCCAAACGCTGGCCGACTTTATGACGCAGATCCGCAAGCAGCCGGGCTCGGTGAACTGGCGCGAAAGTGAAGGCGGACCGACGTCCGCGATCGGGGGACAGGTGCTCGAAGTGCAAATGATTCTCGCGCCGGGCACCTACGCCGTCTGGTGTTGGATTCCCTCGTCCGACGGATCGCCGCACTACATGAAGGGCATGTACAGCAAGCTCGAGGTCACCGGCGCTGCCGTGTCCCGCTCACCCGTGCCCAAGGGCGACGTAAAGGTCACGCTGTCCGACTACGACTACGCCATCAGCAACCCGCCTGCCACCGGCATCCAGACTTGGCGCTTCGAGAACCTCGGCCCGCAATCGCACGAGGTCACGTTGGTGAAGTTGACCCGCGGCAAGACCGCTCTTGACGTCGTGAAGTGGTACGAAGACGGCCAGCGAGGCGACGCGCCGGGACGAATGGTCGGTGGTACATCATCCATCGCGCCGGGTCGGGCGGTCACTTCGAAGTTCGATCTCGGTCCCGGCGAATATGCGCTGCTCTGTTTCACGCCTGAACATTTGAAAGGCACGGGCAAGC
>JBBQSM010000039.1:0-29996 GCA_038234895.1 Gemmatimonadales bacterium | reverse complement strand
TACTTCTTCCATTCCACGCGCTCAGGATGCAGGCGCTTGTTCTTCATGGTGAAGTAGTTGCGGTTCTTGCACTCGGTGCAACCGAGGATGATTTTCTCGCGCGCCATGATTTGCGACTCCGTGCTGCAGCTTCCGACACTGAGTGCGCTGCCCGCGTTCGCTGAGCGCGCTGCCTCAATGGGTCTCCCAATCCACGACGCCGACTCGAAGTGCTGGACGGCCAAGACCCCCGAACGCACCCACAGCTGAGGCTGGAGAGCGTCGAAGGGGGTGAGCATCACCGACTTGCCGAAGCACTCTGGCAATTCATCGGGAGGCGCAGCTGGGCCGAACCGCGAGACGACGCGCAGTAGGGTGAGCCTTAAAACGTAGCAGCGCCGGTTCCGGCACGCAAGGCGAGACCGACAGCCGTCGAACGCGTTGCTGGGGGGACGCAAAAACCCGGCTCCCAAAGGAGCCGGGTTTGCAAGCACGCAACCGGGATCGAACCGGTGACCTCATCCTTACCAAGGATGTGCTCTACCGACTGAGCTATGCGTGCACTACGTGTGCAGCGTGAGCAACCTATCGGAGGACAGGCCGGATGCCAAGAGCCCAGCGGCATCTGGCCAAGCACTCCCCGTTCCCTGCCTCGCAGCCACCGCATAGCCAACCGTCGCTCGCCCGGACAACGGGCGGCCACGGCGCCGTGTTAGTTGCCAACGTCGTTGGTCACCATCAGGGAATCCGTGGCCAAGCGCAATGCCAGCCACGAGCGCACGCGCGCGCGTTCCGCGACGCTCGGCAGACGTCGCCAGCGCAGGACGACACCCACTTTCATCGGCACCGAGCTGCCAGTGTCGGCCACGGTCGCTTGCCGACCGATCGCTATCGACAACAGGGTCGGGTACAACGACGCCAATTCCTTCGCCAATGGCCGGACCACGAGCTCCAACTCCCGAGCCTCGGCAAGCTCTGTTTGCAGCAGCAACAGCTGCGCATCCTTAGCCGCCAGCCCCGCATCGGTCGCCCGGGACGTACGCGCGTCGCCGCTTCGCTGAATCCCTTCGCGTACCAGCTCGCCGACCTGCGCCGGCGACAGTTGCTTCGCGAGCGGCTGCCGCAACACGAGTCGCGTGCGCGCGATGCCGAACTCGGCAAGTTGACCACGCAAGGAGTCGATCGTGGCGGCGGATAACGGGTCGCCAAGCAGCGTCGCATCGATGGTCGAAGAATCTCTGCCATAGATGAATTGCACATTGAGCAGGCTCCGATCACCACTACCCAGCCGCTCGGCCACAAAGCGTCGGGCCGTTCCCTTAAAACGCGTCTCCTGCACGGCCACCCATGCGGTGTATGCACTGGGAAGCGCGAGCGCCAACGTCATCGCAAACACGAGAATCCGGGCGCGGCCCGTACTTGCGTCGTCTTCCGCCGTGATCCGCTCAAAACGCATCACGCGTACAAAGGTCAACGTAGCGACGCAAATAAAGAGCGCATTGATCAGAAACAGGTTCAGCGCGCCGAAAAATATCGTCCAATCCAGATGCGCCAGACCGAAGCCGGCGGTACACAGCGGGGGCATCAGCGCCGTTGCAATGGCAACACCGGGCACGACGGTGCTCCGATTGGCACTGCGCGACATGGCCACAATGCCCGCGCCCCCGCCAAAAAGTGCGATGAGCACGTCGTAGAGCGTGGGCCGCGTACGCGCGAGCAGCTCGGATTGCGCATCCGCCAACGGCGAGAGCGCGAAATACAGCGTCGACGCGGCGAGCGCGATACCAGTGGACACCAGCAGGTTGCGCATGCTCACGCGGAAGAGCGCCAAATCGTCCGTACCCAACGCGAAACCTGCCCCGACGATCGGCCCCATGAGCGGTGAGATCAGCATTGCTCCGATCACCACGGCGGTGGAGTTCACATTGAGACCGACCGACGCGATCAGGATGGCAAAGGCGAGCGCCCACACGCCACCGCTGCGCAATTCGGTCGCTTCCCGTACCTGCGCGCTGGTTGTTTCGTAGTCGGTCTCCGCGCGCAGGTTGATGACTTGCCGCGCCAGTACCAACAGGGGGCGGTTGCGCCGTGCCATTACATGCGCCCCCAGGCGCGGGGATCGCGCGCTGAGCGTACGACCCTGATGATGGACATCGGATAGGCCGGCGCCGAAGTATGCAGCGCGTTGTCGCGGGTCAGCGTTGGCATTCGGGAGAAGTCAGTGGCGTTGACGTGGCGGGAGATCGCGGCGATTCGTCCAATAAATCAACATCGCGCTCCCGAACGGCGCGCGGTCACCCCCTCGGCACCACACTGTGTTGTCACGGACGCGGGACGTCGTCGCTCGCGCAGCGAAACCCGATCTGCTCGTTGCGCATGGAGGGCGCATCGCGATAGCGCATCGTGGAACGAATGCGCTCAGCGTCATCCATCCGGCCACCGCCGCGAACCACGCGCTCTGTTCCCATCAACGGCTGCGACGAAATCTTCCCTTCCCCAGCTGGTTCGACGAACCAGTCGGCCACCCATTCGTTGGCGTTCCCAGCCATGTCTTGCGCGCCATACGGACTCTGTCCTTTCGGGTGCGTACCAACCGGAGCGAGTCCGCCGGAATATCCACCCGGTGCGGCATTCTCGAAGTTGGCGAGCGCCTCGGTCGGACGCGTGTCGCCCCACGGGTAACGTCGGCCGTCGGTGCCGCGCGCGGCCTTCTCCCATTCCGCATCGGTGGGCAGTCGACGATTGACCCACGTGCAGTATGCGTGAGCATCTGCCCAGTCGACGCCCACCACGGGGAGTTCGCGCTGCGTGGTCATATCGACCAGCTCCCACTCGTCGGGTGGACGGACGACGGGATGCGCGGCAAGGAATTTGGCGTAGCGGCCCGTCGTGACTTCGAAGCGGTCGATATAGAAGGCCGGGAGATCCCGCGTTTCCCGTGGCGCCTGTTGTGGCGACGGTTCGGCGTCGCCCATGATATACGGGCCGGCGGGCACGAGTACCACGGGTGCCCCGTCCACGCCCACTGACTCGGTTGGCAACGACGACGTACCGCGCATGAAAGCGAAGATGGCGATCGCGACCAGCGCAAACGAAAGCAGAGCCCACGTTGCCCGCTTGCGAACGACACGTCGACCACGCTGTGCAAGCACGTGTACCGCGTCGGCCGTTGCCGCGGCGATGTTGCCGGGAGACTCCAGCACCGAGACCGCCGTGACAAAAGCGGGGAGCTGATCGAGCGCGGTCGGTCGGAGCATGACCGGCAGGAGACGACCGGACGGCTGCGGCCAGCGTTTCGAAACGATGTCAAGTTCGGTCAGCGTATAGCTACCTGCGTCGAGCGCGTGGTCGCTGATCAGGAAAATGAACAGGTCAGCTCGCTCGATCGCGCTGCGAATGCTGCTGTGATACTGCTCCCCGGCCGGCAAGTCATCGCGGTCGAAAAAGACGTCATGCCCCTGTTCGAGCAGCGCGTGATTGATCACGTCGGCGACGGCGCGGTCCTGCGAAGCGTAGCTGAGAAAAATCTTCACGGAGGTATCGAGCGCGACCAGGGTTCTATGGGATGGCGTGCGGAAAGCTCCCAGCGTTCGCGTCGGCGGTCAAGCGTTGGTGCTCACCACGCAATAGTCCACGTGAGCAGCGCGCCCAGCACGGAGCGGTTCCGCGGCTCCAGCCCACGACTGAGTGAGGGCGGCGTGGCCTGCAACCGGGTTTCCACGCTACCGCGCGCGCTGAGCCGCTCGCCGATACGGTGTTCGAGTGACGCGCCCGGTACGGTTAACGACGGCCGCACAGTGCCAAGAAGAAATGTTCGGTTGTTGAGATAGCGGCCGAACTCGATCTCGGTGCCGCGCAGCAGCACCTGCAAGCCGTCCAGCGAGACATCGGCCGGGAGCTGCGCCGGCGTGATGTTGAGAATGTCGGCGCCAGTGGCGGTGGCGAGATCGGCGCGTACTTCGTCGACCAGCGCGCCGACGCCGATGGTAGCCAGCTGACGTGTTGCCAACGCCGCCACGTTGCCTGCGAGTGACGACCCACCGGCGCCGCCGCCCTCCAAGCCCGTCCCCGAGAATTGCAGCAATGACGAGGACGAGCGGCCGAACGCCAGAAACGAAATAAGGTCCGACTGCGGGAGCGTGGGCTGCGCGTCGCTTTCCAACGACACAGTTGGCGCCTCCAGCGTACCACCGATCACGACCCGAATATCGAGCGGCGCCCGCCCCGCCTGCTGCACAGTGTAGACCGCAATGATCTGCAAGCTGGGGTTGAGATCTTCACCGCCCACAAACCGAACGGTGCCGCGCGTGACATCGAAGCGCTTACCGAACAGCGTGTACAGTCCCTGATCCGTCTGCAATGCACCCGTGATAACGAACGCATCGCCCGGCGGATCGAGGCGCACGCGGAGCTTGCCGAAGACTTCGATGTTCGCGTCTGGCGACCGTCCGAACGTACCGCGCCGCACGTTCACCGTCATATCGAGTTGCAGATGCTGCAAGATCGGATTCGGCTCCGGGGCGAGGCCCAATGCGCGCACCGTCGCGCTGTCGGCAATCGCGAGGACTTGTGCGCCCTGCGCATCGATCACCTGCTGCTGCGCCGGATCGGGGAGATAGATGACCCCACGCGTGATCGCCACGGTACCGCCGATACGCAGCGAGTCCAGTGCACCGCGCACCTGCACAACGCCGTCGGCGTACAGCTCGCCCGTTGCGTCGTCGAGCACACGCGCATCAGCGGCGCGCAGAGCCAGGTTGAAGGTCGGGTTCGTCATAGGGGCCAATACGATCGATCCGGATCCACTCAGCACCCCCTTGCTGCGCGCCGAGAGCGTATCCACCAACACGGAGTCACCCGACGTTCGCAGTCGCGCCGCAACTTCCTCGAACAGCACCCCGGTGGCAGCGAGTCGCACCTGCTGCATGTCCAACGCCATCGTCCCGGACAGACTCGGCTTGCTCCACGTACCGCGCACGGCCACGTCGCTCCGCGCGCTGCCTCGCAAATCAGTCACCGCGTCGCTGACCTCCATGAGCGGCGCGAGCGGAATGCTGTCGCCGACGATTCGCAGGTCGAGTGCTTGATCTTCGGGAAGTCTGGACGCCACCGAGACAGCAAAGGAGAGATCAAGTGGGACGGTGCCCACAACGCGCGCGAGCTCGCCGCCCGATGCGCCCGTAACGCGCGAGTCGATGCGCATGGAACGCGTTGCATACGCGAGACTCGTACTGAGGTCGGGAAATGCAGTTCCGCTGTACTCAGCGTTCGTCAACGCGACGGTACCTTCAAGCGCCGGATCCGCGCGCGTACCGGTCAGCGTAACGGTGGCATTCAGCACACCATCCAGCGCCAGATCGCTTTGAGAGATCGATAGCCACGGACCGATGCGTACACCGACAATCCGTGCGTCCAGCCGACCCGGATCAGCGTCGGGAAGTTCGCCGTTGACGAAAATTCGACCGCCGCTGGCCGCGTCCCGTAGCTCCAGCGAGTCTACCCGCAGCCCCTCGTCCCCCCAACCAATCACGCTCACCCGAGTCGATCGCCACACGGTGGAATCGAGACGCAGTTCGACATCGCGCAGGCGGAGCTCACCGGCATTGCTGCGGAGCGCGTAATCCGCTTCGAGGCGATACACAGATGTGTCTCCGGGGAACAGCGCTAGCTGCATGTCGCCGACACCGTCACGATAGGTCGCACGCACCCGTGTACTATCGAACGCAAAGCCGGCAGCACGCAATGAGTCGACCCCAGCCACGACAGAGAGGGAGTCCGCGTCGGTAAAGGCACCTCGCCATTCGGCCCGCGCCGAGCCGGCACCCAACAGCGAACCACCCCACACGATGCCCGGCGTCGTCAACGTTGCGACGCCGTCAGCGCGCGCGATGCTGCCGGTGGCGCTGCCCTCCACACGGAACGACCCCGACGTCGAATCGGCCGAGATCGCAGGAATCGCCACGGGCCGAGCTTGGGCAGGCACGGTTGAGATCTCCTGCATCGACGCCATAAGCTCGGCGGCCGGATCCTGCTGCGCGCGGGCGTACGCGCGAAGTGAATCGAGGCGGTCGCGAAGGCGAGCAGCGCGCATTCCCACCGCTGGTCGTGCCGGCACCATCGTGGTATCCCCCGTGCCGATCCACCGGCGCAACCCACTGAGGTCGTCCACCTGCGCAGCGAACTTCAGGGTACCTTCGTGCGCATCGGTCAGGCCGAACGTCCCACTCACGGTGGCCGAGCCAAACGAGGTACCGGCAGACAGCGAGTCCAGCTGCAACACGCCCGCCCTCGCGCGTGCATCGAGTACGACGCTGCGGAACTCTGCGCTGTCGACCATAAACAGATCGAGGCGCGACGACAGCTCAGCATCGAGCGTCGCAGGATCAGTCCCGCGACCGTTCAGCGACACGTTGCCACTCACAAGCATGAGCGGCAGCGTTGCCACGATGGACTGCGGCGCCACCTCGCGCAGCGTGACCGCAGCACGATAGACCGCAGTGTCGCTCCGATCGACGCGGTACGATGCATCACCCTGCAACCGTCCATTGTCAGGCAGCAGGAGGGCGAATTCCGCGTTCACATCGCTCAATGTGCCCGTGACATGCATACGTCCCGACGCCGTGCCGCCGAACTCCAGACTGTCCACGAACGCGTTGGCGAGGCTCAGTGCCAGAGACTCCACCTCCGCCGTGACGTCCATGCGCAGACTGTCTGCGACCGACACCACACCATCCACGACCATGCGGGAAACTTCACCGCGATCAGCGTGCGTGACGCGCACATTCCCGCGCATGCGCCCGATAGTCGAACCGGACAGTGTTCCCTCCGCCGTCACCACGCCACCCAACGGGAGATCAACATCGAACTCCCTGGCGAGCGAAAGCGGCAGGCGATCAGCGTGCACGTACAGCCCGTTCGCGATTACGGAATCGTCGTTTCCTCCGCCTACGCCCACGCCTCCGCGCGCAATCGCACGAAACGCGTTGTGCCCGCGCGGACGGACCACCAGATCCAGATCCAGCTGCATGTCCGTGAGCGGTCCGTTCACCGTCGCGTGTCCGCTCACGCTGCCGTGCACGGGGACCTTGAGATCGGGTACGAGCCGCTCAACCAGCGCGGCAGAGAGCGCGGAGATGTCGAGATCGGTTTCCGAAAACGCCGTCACCTCGTCGCTGATGGTCAACCCCAACGATCCATCAATGCGCGTACTGTCCACCGAAATGCTCGCATCCGTTATACGATACATACTCGGCAGGGAATCACGGACGAGCAATTGCACGCGCATGAGCGCAGTGCCGCTGGCGGGCAGACTCGGGTAGAACGCCTGTACATCACCGAACCGAAGCGCCGGTATCTGGAGCGACGCTCGCACGTCACCGGAAGCGTTGTCCACGACCACACGACCGGCGGCGCGACTACTCGGCAACAGCAGCGTCAGGTCAGAGACGGTGATGCTGTCATCCTCGATGCGCACCACGCCCGCGAGTTGCTTGATGTCAAGATACGGTGGACGGAACAGCGCTGCGACGGTCGACAACGAATCCACGTCAATGCGCATGCCCGACACTGACGGATCGGCAATGATCAACTGCGGAAGCCTCCCGCGGAGCGTCCGGAACGTCATCACTTGCACAAAGCCGCCGGCGGATCGTTCGACAACCACTCGTGCAGCGGGCGCCAGCGCTGCGGCGATGGCGCTGTCTCGCGTTGCCGTCGGACCCGCAGGTGTCCACGGTCGGCGGAGCGTCACGTCGCCATCCTGCACGACCAGATCTTCAAGCTCCACCCAGTCGCCGAACCCGGCCGTGGTGTCCACCGGCGCGGTCGGATCGGTGGGAAAGATGCCCTGATAGTTCCACGCCCCATTCGCGTTTTGCGTGAGCGCTACAACGGGATGGCTGAGCGCGACGTCCGTGATGCGTACGCGCTGGCGTAGCAGCGGCATGAGGTCCAGTCGCAGGGACACGCTGTCTGCCGCCATAAACGGTGCACCCAGACTGTCGGTGATGCTCAGGCCCACGAGCGTGAATCGGCCCAGAAGGTCACCTTCAATGCGCTCGACGGAGAGCGTGCCGTGCACAACATCGCGTAGCGCGCCCATTGCCACGCGGCGGACACGCTCACGACCGAACTCCGTGCGCGACAGTACCGTCACCGAGACAACGGCCACGACGACAGCGGCGACCACCGCGAGCGCAATCCCCTTCAATACGCCTCGCATCAGAACGCGGGGCCGATGGCCAGGTGCAACGTGAGCCGACTGAAGATCTGCTTTAGGAATCCGCCGGTCGCCTCGGCTTGGTCGAATCGTCTTGGGGTACGCAATGTCACCAGCTGAAACGTGCTGTCGGCAGCAGTGACTTGTGTGATCACGGGCAGTCGTTCCACAACGCGCGGCCGCACGCCGAGATCGAGCCGGACGGGGCCTACGGGCGTAGTAAACCGCACGCCAAAGCCTGGCGTGATGGTCGCAGTTGAGCCGAGGAGCGCGGTGAATCGCGTCGTCCCGACCACGGCGCCGTCGACGAAGAGCGCGCCACTCAGACCGAGCGAAGTAAGCAACGGAAAGCGCAATTCCACATTGGCTTCTACCAAGCGTGTTCCGCCGAGCGGTCGTGGCTGAAAGTCCCCGGCGTCTATGCCAGCCGCGTTGGGATCGCAGCTCCCGTCCATCAACGATGCGTTGGTGCACGACACGACGAGTGTGCTATCGGTAAGACGCGCCGGATCGATCGTGAGCACACGCGGCCCCAGCTGATTCTCCCCGTAGCCGCGAACAGAGCGCGATCCTCCGGCGAAGAAGTACTTCCGGGGATGCAGCACGGGCTCTGCTGTTTCGTCCGCGACGCCGAGCAGCCGGTTGGAGCTGGCAAGCGCGCGTACCGCGCCGATGCGCATGCGCCCGGCGAGCACGGTGTGTCGCAGTACCGAACGATAGATGCTCGCGGTGGCGGCGAACCGATTGAAGGCGAAGTCCGAGCCGGTAAGCTCGGAGGCATGCTCAATGTCTACGCGGGCGCGAACCCCGCGCCGTGGTACGAACGGATCGTTCGTGTTGTCGAAGCTGGCGACGAACGAGATCGGCGCGAGCGGGTTGCGTTGCGACACCACCTCGATCGCGCTTTGGACGCAGAGGCCCACGGACACGCAAAAGTACACATCGGACGCCTCGATGGACGAGGCTTCGAACGTGTAGCCGATGGTGGCACTGGTGCGAAGGTTGGGAGAATGCGTGAACGCCATCGTGGCACCGGAGCCCACGTCCGTGACGACCCCGGGGACGCTGCGCCGATGGGTGTAGATCGACGCACCCAACTGATTGTTCGGACCGAAGGCCCACGGTTGGAGGAAGTCGACGCTCGCGGACCAGGTAGGCGTCAGGAACTGGTCGCGTTCTGCGGCAAGCGCGCCGCCCGTCACGTCGTAGAAGAGGGCGGAACCATTCAAATTGCGCGCAAGCAGGTTGCCCATGGTTCCGCGCACGGTCAGTCGTCGTGCGTCGCCGACAAAGTGATTGCGGGTCCATTCCGCATCGAGTTGCAGGAAGTCCGCGGTCGTGACACCTCCGGTGACTTCCAGCCTGCGCAAGGGCGCCTCGCTCACCGTCGCCACGACCTGCTTGACGCTGTCTCCGCTGGGCTCCGCGTTGATTTCGACGTTGTTGAACAGTCCGGAGAGGTACAGCGCACGCGTACTCTCCAGCAGGTCTTCACGCCGGTAGACGTCACCTGGCTCGAGACGCAGCAGGCGTCTCACCGTGCGGGACTCGATCGCAGTATTGCCGTCGATGCGGATACTCCCCACAATCGTGAGCGCGCCGGGCTGCACCGCGATAGTCACAGGACCGCGATTGCTCTCGTTGGACACCGCACTGGTATCGATCTCCACACGGGCATCTGCGTACCCCCGATCCCACAGTGCTTCGCGCAGTCGCACGCGCGCAGAATCGAGCGCCACCATGTTAAGTGGATCACCGCTTTGCACGGTCAGCGCATTCCGCACCACACGACTCGCCAACACGCTGTCCGCCTGCGTCACGATCAACGTATCCATTAGTGTTGGCACGTTCTCGTCGACGTCGAAGTCGATCTGCACGCGCCCGTTCTTCGCGTTCGATCGCACGCGAACTGCGACATCGCGGTAGCCGCGGCGCCAGTAAAACAGGCGGATACGGATGGCATCACGTTGCAACTCGGGAGCGTCGAGATATTCGCGTTGCGTGAATGTGCCGGCGCGGCTGACATAGCACACGGGTGTGTAGATAATGCTCTTGCATGCGCTCGCGCGCGTCACCAGTCCGGCTTGTAATTCGTCCACATCCACAGCGCGAACGCCGTGTAGTTTCACCGATGTCACGAGCGCTCCGGCCGCGCCGGCGGCCTGTGCGTGCACGCGCTCGGCCGATGCGCTTGTGGCGACGAGCATCATGGCGAGAATGCGCATGGCACATACGCCGAGCATAGAACGCCGGCAGGCCATCACGAGGTCGGAGTATCAGCGCGGACCGCGCCATCCATGGGCGGCGCTCGCCGTCCATATCGCTCGGCGTAGAGTCTCGTGAATTCGGCGCCCAGCAGCACGATTTGCGTCGAGTAGTACACCCACACCAGGATAATCGCGATCGTTCCCGCCGCGCCGAATGGGGAAGCAAGCGCGCTGTTGCCGAGATAGAGGCCGATGAGGCGCTGTCCGACGGCGAACAGGACTGCCGTGGCGAGCGCACCCACGCCGACATCGCGCCAGCGCAGATGCACGTCCGGCAGGGCGCGAAAGAGCAGCGCGAAGAGCCCGCCCGTCACGGCCAGCGAGAGCAACTGGTCGAGAATCGCGAGCAGCGTCGGCAAGCCGGGAATCACACCGCCGATCCACGTCATCAGCAGCTTGAGAGCCGCGCTCACGCTGAGCGACACCAACAGCAGGAAGCCGATTGAAACGACCACCGCCAGGGACCGCAGACGCCGCTTTACGAGATCCGGCACGTCGATCCCCGCGTCCGGTTCGGTACGCACGCGCCAGATCATATTCAAGGCTGCCTGCAGTTCCAGAAACGCACCGGTAGCGGCGAAAAGCAATCCACCGAGGCCGAGCAGGGTTGCGGTGATTCCATCGCGCGGCTTGTTGGCTCGTTCCAGGATCGCCCGCACTGCGTCGGCGCCATCCTTTCCGATGAGCGCAGCAATCTGCGCCAGCAGTTCACTGCGAACCACGTCCTCGCCGACGACGAATCCGGCGACTGCGATGACAATCAGCAGCACGGGGGCTAACGCGAAGAGCGTGTAGTAGGCGATTGCTGCCCCGTGGCGGGGTGCATTGTCGTCAAAGAAGTCGACGACCGTTTGTTTGAGCAAGCTCAGCAGTCCATGCGGTCGTCGCTCGAGGGGGTCGCGCTCGACGCCTACCATGGCGCGGGGACGGAAATGGCGTGCTCGATAGCTGCCGTCGCCCGAGCTGCGGGCGCACGAAATAGTGCGTACGCGTCAGCAGACGCACACGTGGCGAGGCAGGAGGCGCGCATGTGTAGACCAGTCCGAAGGTGAATGAGGGCTCGAGCGCGAACGCGCGGCACGTCGCGCGCAGATTTTGCAAGTCGCGTGCCGCCTCGACGATTGTGAGCGCTAGCGCACAAATTCCGCTGATCTCCGTTCGCGGGAGTTGCGTTCTTGCCGTGGCGGGATCGTACCTGCACATTGCCGTTTCGTCGGCGTTCAGGCATTCGAGCTTCGGGAGTGACAATCATGCGTGGTGTCTCCAGACGAACCTTTCTCGCGGCGCTTGCCGCGGCAGTCCCTACAGCGTCGTTCGTTCGTCGTGCGCACGCCGCAGCGGTGGACGATCTGGTGGGGCGTCCGGAGACGCTGCGCGCCCTCGGGGAAGCCGTGCTGCCGTCCGAGCTTGGCCGGGCCCGTATTACCGCGAACGTGGACGGTTTCCAGCGATGGATCGCCGGATATCGCGAAGGCGCGGAATTGGTGCATGGCTATGGGACGTCGAAACTGACCTGGGCGGGGCCGACGCCGGCCACCCGATGGTCCACGCAGCTGGACGAGCTGGAGCGAGCAGCGCAGCGCGCACACGCGCGGCCCTTTGCCGCGCTGTCCATTGCGCAACGCCAGGAGCTCGTGCGGCTGGCGCTCGTGGACTTCAAAGAGGAACGCATGCCACCCGTCGGCCGGAGTCCCCACGTGGCACTCGCCCTGCTCGCCCACTTTTTCAGCAGTGACGCGGCGAATGACCTGTGCTACGAAGCGCAGATCCTCCGCGAGAATTGCCGACCGCTGGCCATGTCGTCACGGAAGCCACTCCCACTGGCGGCGACCCGCCGCTCATGAGACGCACATGATCAGCTTCACGAAGCGTCGGGTGGTCGAGAGTGACGTCTGCATCATCGGCTCGGGCATCAGTGCGGCGATGGTCGCCCAGAAGCTGGCGCGCACGACCAAAGGAAAGATCGTGGTCGTCGAGGCGGGCGACGAAGCACCCGCACTCGCCAAACGGTATGCGCTCCGCGAGCGATTCAAGAGCTACGGCGAGAGCCCGTGGCCGGACGATCATCTCGATGGCTACGAGATCGATGGTCCATTGCAATCGCGCTCGATGCAGGTGGGCGGACTTGCGATGCACTGGGGTGGAGTGACGCCGCGCTGGTCTCCAGAGGACTTCCGGTCGCGCTCGTTATTCGGCGTGGGTACGGACTGGCCGATCTCCTACGACGACCTCGATCCGTACTATCAGGAGGCGGAGGAGATCATCGGCGTGGCGGGCGAGCAAGGACCGTCGTCCATCGACCCGCGCAGCAAGCCGTTCCCGATGCCTGCGATTCCATTGACGTACAACCTCGGACTGCTCAAAGAGTGGACGACGCAGGCCGGCATCACCATGTGGAGTCAGCCCGCCGCGAAAAATTCCCGCCCGTACGATGGCCGCAATGAATGCTGCCGCAACGATACCTGCTCGCCCATCTGCCCCATCGGCGCGAAGTACTCGCCCGATCTCACGTGGGATCGGCTGCGCAAAGCCAACCGGATCACGTTGTATCCCCGCACCATGGTCCGACGCCTTGTGCTCGACGAACGCTCGTCTCGCATCGTGTCGGCCGAGGCGATGCAGCGCGGGGCTGGTAGCGGCGCGGGTACGCCGGTGGAGTTTCGTGCAAAGCAGTTCGTGATTGCGGCTGGGTATGCGTGGAGTGCGCATTTGCTCTTGCTCTCCCGCAGCAGTCGCGCACCCAACGGACTGGCCAACCAGTCGGGTACTGTCGGCAAGTATCTCGCCGGACACCGGAGCCAGCAGGCGTACCTGGCACTGCCGATGCGGCTGTATCCGGGTATGAGCGCGCACCATTCGCTGCTCAGCAAGCAGTTCATGCGCGCGCCGTCGGGCGACAAGTACTTGCGCCACGACCTGCGGGTGTGGGAATCGTCGGTGGGGCGCGAGCCTCGGCTTCGCGACGACGCCGGCACACCGTTGCTCGGCGACGCCATCATGAAAGATTGGCGTGAACGTACCAAAACCGGCGTCGCGCGTGTTCGCGCCTACTACGACGTGATCCCTGACCGGTCCAGCGAACTCACGCTCGATGCCACGCGGCGGAACGCGTGGGGAGACCCGCTGCCGAAGCTCGCCTTTCGCGACGCCCCGGAGTCGGCGGCACTGCGCGGGTACTCGAACGAGACGCTGCGCGCGCTTTTCGCGAAGATGGCACGCGCGGGGGGCGGTACGGTGCTCAGTGGAGCGTCCGGCGAAGGCAGCGGATGGCAGGATCATCCCGCCGGCGGCTGCCGCATGGGCACCGACCCGGCCACCTCTGTGGTGGATGCGTGGGGTCGCACGCACGATCACGAGAACTTGTTCGTGGTCGGAGCCCCGACCTGCGTCAGCGCATCCTGCGCGAATGCCACGCTGACGTTCTGCGCGCTTGCACTGCGCTCAGCCGAGGAGTTGGCGCGGTAGCGCGCCAACTCCTTGAGCCCGAAAAGCGTTACCGCATACCATCGAGCGAAAAAGCCACCAGCTCGGAGTTGTCGCCGCCGCCGGTCGCCATTACGAGATACTGCACCCCATTGGCGCCGCGATAGGACACGGGATTGGAGTAACCACGCCCAGCCGGCAGATCATACTGCCAGCGCACCGTGCCATCACGCGTATCGAGCGCGTACAACACGGCTCCGCCGCCCGTGGCGAAGATCAGCCCTCCACGCGTGACGGTACCGCCTACTGCACCGGCCACGCCAAGCGGCGGGAGCGCCACCCCCTTGAGCAACGGGTGATTGCGGATCGCGGGCGTGTCGCCGAGCGGCACCTGCCACAGCTGCTTGCCGGTGTCCAAGTTGATCGCCGTCATGTTGCCGTAGGGCGGCTTGATCAGCGGCAACTGTTGCGGAGGCGTGTGATCCGCCATCCCCGAGTCGGGATCGGCCGTGACCCCCAAGCCGCTTCCGGTCAAATCCACAGTGTAGTCGTATCCGATCGTATCGTTGGGGACACCCTTTTTGATCCGGTAGAGCACCGGATTATTGGTGCCCTTTACAAAGAGGGTGTGCGTGACCGGATCGTACGCCGTGCTACCCCAGCCGGCACCGCCAATCGAGCCCGGCATCGTAATCGTGCCCTGTTCCGACGGCGGCGTGAAAATGGGACCACTGCGGTATTTCCTGAACACCTCAAGGGCGCGGCGTTTGAGCTCGGGCGTGAAGTCGATCAGGTCGTCCTCGGTCACCGTTTGTCGCGTGAACGGGGCGGGATTGGTGGGCATCGGTTGCGTGGGCGACGCGCGCTCGCCCGGCACATCGCTCGCCGGCACCGGTCGTTCCACGATCGGCCAGATCGGCTTCCCGGTCACCCGATCAAAGACGTAGATCCACGCCGTCTTTGACGGGACCGCGACGACGTCACGCGGGCGTCCATTCCAGGTGATCGTGGCCAGCACCGGCGGCGCGGGCAGATCGTAGTCCCACAGTCCATGATGCACGAGCTGATAGTGCCACACGCGCTTACCCGTCTTCATATCAAGCGCGACGACCGATTCCGCAAACAGGTTGTCACCTTTGCGGTCGCCGCCGTACCAATCGTTGGTGGGCGTCGAGACAGGAAGGAAAAGCAACCCTCGCGCGACATCGAGGCTCATCGGGGACCAGACATTCGTATGGCCCATGTATTTGTATGAGCCATCCTCCCACGTCTGCCAGCCAAACTCGGCCGAATCGGGAATCGTGTGAAAGCTCCACACCCGCTTGCCCGTTCTGACATCGAACGCCTGCACGTCGCCCGGCGGATCGTTGCGATACCGGATGCGATCACCGACTCCGTTGCCAACGACCACCAAGTTGCCCCACACGATTGGCGGCGAGGTGTTCGTGTACTGCAGTTTGTTGACAGCGCGACGGAGCGTTGCGGTGAGGTCCACCTCGCCATTGTCACCGAACGACGGAATTGGTTTGCCGGTGGTCGCATCGAGCGCGATCAGCTTCCAGCGCGCATTGATGAAAATGCGCCGCTCATTGCGCGACGACCATGTGGCGACGCCGCGATGCACCAGACCTGTTCCGTTGGACGGCTGGCCGGCGCGCCAAATCTCCGGATCGTACTTCCACAGTTGCGCGCCGGTCGTGGCGTTGAGCGCGGCCACGGCGGCATAGCCAGTCGACACGTACATCGTGTCGCCGATGACGACCGGCGAGGCCTGGAACGAACCTGGACGTGCGGGCTTCTGACCGGGCGACGCGGGAATCGCGCGTTCACCCGTATTCCAGCTCCAGGCCAGCTTCAGTCGGCTGACGTTGTCGCGATTGATGTCGGTGAGCGCGGAGTAGCGCATCGCGCCCGGATCGCCACTGGTGGTCGGCCAATCCACCCGTTGGGCGCTGACGCGCATCGCGCACGTCAGCGAGAGTAGCGCGAGGGATGCAACACGAGTCACGGTCATGGATACCTGCGTGGCGGTCCAGCGAGAGTGGGCGGGGAACGATAGACGATGCCGTGCTTCATGACGAACGAGACACGCCCGAATGCGGAGGTATCGGTGCGCGGATCGCCATCGAATGCGACGAGGTCTGCCTCGTATCCTACCGCGATTTTCCCGATCGTGCTTCCGAGCCCAAGCGAGGCCGCCGACATCGAGGTGGCGGAGGTGATGATATCCACCGCCTTCTCTCCATTCTGTGTCACGCGACAGCTCAGGTCGCGCGCGTTCTCACCGTGCGCGCCGGCGACGGCATCGGTGCCGTACACTACCTTGAGCCCCGGGACCTTCAGGTACTTCTTCACGAGCTCCTTACGCATCGCGAGCGATCGCTCCGTCGCGGCAAATCCTTCGTCGTTGTAGTTGCCGATGCCGCGGAACCATTCCTTGTGATCGAGATAATTGCGCGACACCAGCTCGCACTGAGGTTCAAAGTACGTGCCAGCCTTGGCCATCATCTGCAGTGCTTCTTCGTCCACCAGCACGCCGTGATCCACCTGGGTACATCCCGCCCGGACCGCCGCCTTTGCCGCCGATGCCGCGTGCGCATGCACAATTGATCGGAGACCCAGACGCTTGGCCTCGCCGCAGGCCGCGTCCAACTGCTCCTGCGTCATGGTCTGCACGCCACCGTCGCGAATACTCTTCGACGCAAAAATCTTGATCACGTCGGCGCCGCGTTCGTGAAACCGGCGCACCGTTGCCCGCACGGAGTCGGGAGAACCGGCGTTCTCGTTCAGTGAGCCAAGCGAGGTGAGCACGCGCGGACCCGCGATCACCCCTCGGTTGATGGCGTCGCGAACGGCGCGGTCTTCCATGCCACCCACGCTTTGCACTGTCGTAAATCCTGCTTGCAACATGCGTTGCGCATTCCCGATGACATTCAGCGTGGCGGTCTGCTCGCTGTCACCGTCGTCCCCGCGATGAAGTCGCTGTTTTTCGTTGATGTACCAGCCCATATGCACGTGGGTGTCGATGAGCCCCGGCACAAGAACGCGGGTGCCGAGGTCGATGTCCGCGCGCCCCCGGGCCGGACGCAGTTCGGTAATCCGCCCACCACGCACAACGACGTCCGTGTTCGTGCGTACAGCGCCCGTTCCATCGATGATGGCAGCGGCGCGCACAACGAGAACGGTGGCATCAGGCGCCTGCGCACGCGCAGGCAGCGCAGTGGCGATGATCGCCACTGCGCTGCCCATGCCCACCCGGCGCCAGCAATGCTGGCGAAGACTCAGGGGGTACCTACGGTGTTGATGTTGGTGTCGATCTCTTGTCGCGACACGGGAAAGCACGAGCTTTGCCCTTCGAGATAGGACGCTGCACCGGGCACTTCCTTCGGGTCCAGCGCGCCTGGCGTACTGGTGGCGGCCCAGCGGCGCAAGTCTGCGACACGCCGGCCCTCGAGCCACAGTTCGATTCCGCGCTCCCGCTTGAGCAGCGTCCATGCGTCCACGAGCGTGGCCGGGCGTGCCGCAACCGGTGCTCCGGCACTTGCACGGTTGGCGTCGATGAGCGTCATCGCGGTCGCGATGTTGCCGCTGCGGAGTGCAGCCTCTGCCTCGATCAAACGCGCCTCGCGGCCGGAGGCGAGGTTCACACCGGCCGTTCGGACACCGTACTTGGCCTGCGGCCACCAGTTCACCGCGCCCACCGGAGGGAACGCGCCGGACCCCTTGAGCGCGGTCGTTGTGTACGCCACTCGCGGATCCTTGGTGGCGTCATAGTACTGCGCGTACCACGTGTTCCACGCTGATGTGGCCTTGAAGAACGACTCCGAGGTCGACGACCACATGGTGCGGTTGTAGCCGAACTCGTCGACGTTGGAGAAGTACGGCATCTTGTACGCGAAGGTGGTGGGCACACGTCCAGCGTCGGCCACCGCCCCTGCCCAGTCGGCCAGTGCAACACGAACCTGCGCGCGTCCGGCATAGGCCGCATTCAGGAGTGTGGTGTTGTTTGCTGCCGTGGCCACTGTGATCGCAGCCGTGAACGTCGACTCCGCACGAACGAGATTGTCGCGCGCCGGCGTTGCCGGTCCGCCATCGATGATGCTGACGCACATCGCTTCTCCGAGCACCCGATAGGTGAAGCCGCGCCAGATCAACGCCTGCGCCGCTTGTGGGTGTCGTCCGAAGACGGCAGGACCCATCACCTTTTGCAGCCGCGCCACCGCTTGATCTCCCAACCAGCGCGCACGTGACACGAGATTCCACGGCGTACCCTGCTCTTCCGTCACGAGCAGTCCAACCCAGTTGCGCGGCTCAACGCCGAACTGGCCGCTCTGACCAGTGGGAAAGAGCTCGCGTGTCGCGACGGCACTGTGCAGAACGAGGTAATTCATCCCATCGCCGAGCGTGAAGCCGACGCCGGCGACCTGTGCCGACAGGGACAGCGAGTCCGACAGAAATGCATCCTGCGTCGGCCCCGGATTCGTGACGGTGAAATCGCAAGCGGTAAAGCTGCCGAGAACAGCAGCGAGGGCGACGACCTGTCGCGCCAGACGCTTGGCCGTTCGTACCTGAGTGGTAGTCATAGGAGTTCCGGTTAGAACGTCAGGCGGACAGACATCAGAAACGTGCGCGGGATCGGAATGCTGCCACCGACGCTGCGAACCTGCTGTGACATACCGGTATTCCCGGTGGTGAAGCCGCCCGACGTCTCGGCATCGATCCCGGAGTTCTTGGCTTTCTTCCACCACAGGACGTTCTGCCCAGAGAGCGAGACCAGCGCACTGGTCACACCACCGACGTTCAGCGCGAACGAGCGACGCAGCGTGATGTCGCGCAACCGGAAGAAATCGAGCGGGAAGATGGCATAGTCGCGGATGGCCAGCGATGAGATGCACTTGCCGCGAATGCCCGCCGGCACCGCTGCAAGATTTCCGGCATCCAACTGTGCATACGCGTTGAAGCACGACGGCCAGCGGATACCGCGGACAATGGCTTCACCGTCGAGGAGGCTGTAGGCAAAGTGCCCGCCCTGATACTCACCACGTGCTGACAGCGTGAACGCCCACGGCAACGTGAAGCTCGAATTGCCGCCAATCGTATGCGTCGGGGTGTTGGGGCCAATGTCGCAGTTGGCCTTCCGAATGGGTGCGGCCAACTCGTCCGGATTGCTGACGCAAAATCCCTGGATGTTGGGCACCGGCTTGCCGACCTGAATCCAGCCGTTGTTGCCGAGGGTGAACGGGGCGGCACCGCCGAGGCTCAGGACTTCACTGTAGTTGGTCGAATACGTGAAGCCCGCATCCCAGCCAAAGCGTTTGCCTTGCAGCAGCGTGGCATTGACGCCGACTTCCACGCCGTTGCTCTGCAGTCGACCTACGTTTTCGAGCTGACTGGCCCATCCGCCTTCCGACGGCGCCTGACTGACCGCGAAGAGTGCATCGCGCGTCTGGCGGCGATAGGCCGTCACGTCCACAGTGACTCGACCGTCGAATGTGGCGCTCTCGAAGCCACCCTCAATTTCGGTGGTGCGCTCGGGTCCGAGGTTTGGGTTGCCAAGGTTGCGTGGAATAAAAGCAGACGTGCCGCCCCAGCTGTACGACGTCCAGGTCCGTAGTGCGTCGAATGCGCCTGGTGCGCGTCCGCTCTGGCCGTAGGCCGCCCGTAGCTTCATTGTGCCGAAACGTGCCGGCCAGAACGGCTCATCGGAGAGCACGTACGAGCCGCTGACCTTCGGATAGCTCTGCAGACCCAACGACTTGCCGAACGCGCTGTTGCCGTCGAAGCGAACACCGAGCGTCAGGAAATAGCGATTGTTCAGATCGAACACGTTTTGCACGAAGAGCCCGCCGTTGGTTACGCGAATGCGGTCTTCGGTACCCAGGGCCACCGCGCCATTGGAAACGGTCTGCTCGCCGGGCCCCGGGAAGTTTCGAGAGGCAGCGACCACGTTCACCTGATCGGCGGAAATGGCCTGTGCGCCTGCCGAGAGACTCGTGCGCAACTTCCCGAAGAGGCTGCGCGAATAGGTCGCCGCGTAGTCGAATGTGGTTGTGCGGCTCGTGTACACGCCGTTGCTGATCTGTCCCAACGGTACCGTCGCGAAGCCAAAGGGCATGTAGTTCCGCGTTTCCTGCGTGGCGAGGTCGTACCCGAGGATCAGTCGGGTCGTAAAGGCCTCGTTCGGCTGGTACTCCAGCTTGCCGCCCGTGATGAAGTGATCCACGCGGCTATCGAGTTGGAAATCGAGCACGCGACCGATCTGCGCCGGATCTGCCGAACCGAAGTAGTTGAGGTTACGGCGCGAGGCGTTGAGGCTGAGGCCGGCTGCGGTGCCGCCGGCCGGTGTCTTCGTCAGGGCGTTGGTGCTGAACGACGAGTTCCACTCTACCGTGACATCCTTGCGCGGCGTCACTGTCAGGTTGCCGCGAATGCTGGTCTGATCAGCCTTGTCCAGCGGCAGCACACCGGTTTCGCGCGACGAGCTTGCCGAGATGAAGTATTTGACGTCATCGCGACCGCCGTCGAGCGCGAGCGTGTACTTGTTCTTGTAGCCGGTACGCAACCACGGATCGAGGTAGAGGTAGTCCACCGTGCCGAACGGATTGATTTCCTTTTGGGGAATGACGAGCGGGTCGCCCTCGAATCCCTGCGTGGGGCCGTATTTCGGTGTGTTGCTCGCCGACTGGTCGGTCTGGAAGGTCCAGCGCCGGCCGCGGGTCTGTCCACGTTTTGTGAAAATCTGAATGACGCCGGACGCCGCTTCGGTGCCGTACAAGGTGGTGGCGGCCGGACCTTTGATCACTTCCACGCGCTCGATGTCGGCGGGATCGATATCGTTGAGCGGGCTGTAGACCGTGTTGTCGCTGTTGCCGGAGTATCCCGTGGGAAAGGTGTTCTTCGGGAAGCCGTCGTTCTTCACGCGCACGCCGTCGATATAAATCAGCGGCTGGTTGTTTTGCGTGGCCGACACGTTGCCGCGCAGCCGAATCGATGCGCCACCACCCACGCCGCCGCTGTTCGCGGTGACCGTCAGTCCGGTCGCCTTCCCTTGCAGCAAGTTGTCCACGGAGGTCGGGACTTCTGGCAGCGACGCGACATCGATCTGCGAGATGGAGTTGCCGACTTCGCGGCGCCGCGCCGTACCCACGGTGCCGGTGACGATGACCTGGTCGAGGCTGAGCGCCATGCGCTTCAACTCGATGGTCAGGTCGACGGTTTGCCCAATGCCGACAGTGACGGAGCGGCTCACGCGCTCATAGCCGATCATGCGCACGTCGAGCGTGTAGGTGCCCGCGTCCACGCTGGCGAACGTAAAGGCCCCGACGTCGTTCGTTTGCGCGCCACGCGTGCCCAGCTGGAGCTGCACGCTGCCGATGGCTGCCCCCGTACCCACCACCACGACACGGCCCCGCACCGTGCCGGTTTGCTGTGGGGGACTGGTCTCGACGGCGCCTCGCAGATGCTCGCGGTTCAGGTGCTCGACCGGCGGACCACTTCCTGGGGCAGGGAGCGCGTGCATGGCGGTGGGACCTGCTGCCAGGCACAGCGCCGCCACGAAGCGACGTGTGAGCATCGGGTAAACCCTCGGTCGATTGTATTTTGGATCCCGGATACGGATGAGCATTTCCACCGTATGGGTCCGCACAGCATTCCACAAGACTTCGGTTTCGGTTCGGAACCCAAGTCCGGGCGAATCGCCGCCGGTGAGCAACACGGCAGCGTGGGCAAACGCAAACCGCCGGCTCCAGCGAACTGGAACCGGCGGCGCGTTGTGTTGAAACGACGTCCATGAGAGCGGGAGACGGGACTCGAACCCGCGACATCAAGCTTGGAAGGCTAGCGCTCTACCAACTGAGCTACTCCCGCGTGCCACCTACCGACGAACACCTGCAATGGTGAGGGAAGGATTCGAACCTTCGAAGGCGTTAGCCGTCAGATTTACAGTCTGATCTCGTTGGCCACTTGAGTACCTCACCGAAGCCCCGGTCACGGCACGCGAACGTGCCACTGCGGAGCGCATGGAAGAGCTGACGGTCGGGATTGAACCGACGACCTGCTGATTACAAATCAGCTGCTCTACCAACTGAGCTACGTCAGCAAGACGAGAAACAACCTCGCCCCGGACAGACCCGCAGATTAAACCGGGCCGCCATGGGAATCAAGCACGGGTCACGCCCGTTTCCAACGCGTGCCCTCTGCCGTGTCCTCAATCACGATGCCCCGGGCGGTCAGTTCGGCACGCACGGCGTCGGCGCCAGCAAAATCGCGACGGTCGCGCGCGGCCCGCCGGGCGGCCAAACGCTCCTCAACCCACGCGGTCAGCTCGTCGTCAGCGTCCTGCTCAGGAACGAGGTCCAGCACGCCGTCGATGAGCCGGAAGGCAGCCCGGGCCCGTTCCAGCGCCGCCGAATCGTCGCCACCGGCGTCCAACTCCCGATTGGCCTCCGTGATGAACGTGAACAGCGCAGCCAGCGCCTCAGGCGCGTTCAGGTCGTCAAACAATGC
The DNA here is from genome assembly GCA_038234895.1 of Gemmatimonadales bacterium. Classification (GTDB taxonomy): domain Bacteria; phylum Gemmatimonadota; class Gemmatimonadetes; order Gemmatimonadales; family Gemmatimonadaceae; genus Gemmatimonas. Next base: position 7,604 of record JBBQSM010000039.1, on the reverse strand, counting down.
CGCCAAGAACGCTTGCTCCGCCTTGGTCGCCGCTTCGGCCAACGCCACGGTCCCCCCGGTCGCCCGCCCCAAACGCTCGGCGAATGTCCCGATGCGCCGGACCGCCGACCGCGACTGCTCCAGCGAGTCCTCGCCCAGGTTGAGCTGCTTGCGGTAGTGCGCGTTGAAGACGAAGTGGCGATAGGCGGTGCCCGAAATCCCCTGCTCGCGCAGTTCGACGACGTTCGCGACGTTGCCGACCCGTTTGGCCATCTTGGCGCCGTCGGTGAGCAGGAACTCACCGTGGCACCAGCAGCGGGCGAAGGTCTTCCCGGTGGCCGCCTCCGACTGGGCGATCTCGTCTTCGTGATGCGGAAAGATCAGATCGATGCCGCCGGCATGCAGGTCAAACGTTTCGCCCAGATACTTCATGGCCATGGCAGAGCACTCCAGGTGCCACCCCGGACGTCCACGCCCCCACGGCGAGTCCCAGGCAGCACCGGTGGCTTCGTCTTCATCTTTGGCGGCCTTCCAGAGCGCAAAGTCCTGCGCATTTTCCTTGGCGTACTCGTCCTGCGCCACGCGCGCACCGGCCCGCACTTCCCGCTTGTCCAGCTGCGACAGCTGCCCATACGTCGGAAACCGATCGATCGCGAAATAGATCGACCCGTCTTCGGCCACGTACGCCACATTGTTGGCGATGAGCCGCTCGACCAACGCGATCATCTCCGGAATATGCTCCGTCGCCTTGGGGTAGCGCTCCGCGTCTTCGATGCGAAGGTACCGGCGATCTTTGTGAAAGAGCTCAGTGAAGGGCTCGGTCACCTCGAGAATGCTGGTGTGCGTGGCCGCCGCTTTACGGATGATCTTGTCGTCGACATCCGTAAGGTTCATCACCTGCTCCACCTTCCATCCAGCCAACCGCAGGGCGCGCCGCAGGAGATCCTCGAAGAGGAACGTGCGGAAATTGCCAAGATGCGCCGGGTTGTAGACGGTCGGCCCGCACGTGTACATCCGGACCGTGTGACCATCGGCGGGCGCGAAGGGCTCGACTGTGCGGGTGAGCGTGTTGTAGAGGCGGAATTCGGGCATGCGCGCGGGGGCAAGCGGGTGATGTCGCCCGTCGCGCGGGCGACGAGCCGTAACTGGAATCTACATGGGCACGCATGGTGTGCATGGTTGCGTTCATCTCGTATGGCAGGGACAGTCCACTATTGCGGATCAGGGCCGCGCGCTGCCTATTGCTGGTGTCCGTCGTTTGTCTGACGTTCGGCATTTCTCATTCGCATCGGATCGCTCTATGACAACTCGTTACAATCGTTCGCCGCGTGCGTCGCGCCTTGTGCTCACGCTTGGCATTGTTGCGGTTTCCGCCGTGGCCATCGCGGCACGTTCGCAAACGGCGCAGCAGCCACCCACGCCGGCGCCCACTCCGACCACGACGGATAGCACCGACACGTTGCCAACGATTATGGACGTGATCGATTCCATGGCCGCCGCGTCGCCAGCGCCCGTTGCAGTGCAAGCCGCCGCGCCGGCTGCGGCGCCCGCGGCCGCATCGGCATTTGCCATGGATCCGGCAACCGGCCGGTACCTGGTGAATGGTCGCCCGATCGTGGGTCGGCCGTTCGTGCAGTCCAAGATGGACGGCATTACCAAGTACGAATACGCGAACGCATACGTGGGCGAAGCAGCAGCCCCGGAGGCACCGATCGTCAAGTCATCGCACGCGCCGTTGCCGGCGACAGCCACGCGTCGGTTCCGTGGCATCATGGTGCAGGGCACGCTGTGGAGCATCGACAATAAGCGGTCGGCGGTGGAACTTCGGCATTTTCGCCCGTCTATTCCTGGCGCTCAGATGACTCGCTGACGATCCGACCGGCGTCCAGCGCAAGCACACGGACGCCGGCTCGGCGCGGCCAATGAACTGACCGGCTCCCGGGCAGTTCATTGTGCTGAAGACCGACCACTGTTTCGCGCACCATCTCCTGCGGCGCGCCACCCTCCACGGTGGCGCGCCGTGTTTGCGGCCGACCCGGTATCCGCTGCAGCTGATGCACCGTACCATGGCGCCCCAACACAGGATTGTCGCAAGCGAGCACGATCGCTCCGCCACTGCGCCGCAACGACTCCGCCCACTGACGCCACGACGAATACGCATCGTGTTCGCTGTCTGTGCCGAACGCACTGCCGACGGCAGCGCTGCCCGTAGCGCGCGCCCCGCCAGTCGCGCGAACGCGCAGGAGATAAACCACGTGCCGGACCGATACCGATGACAGGTTCGCTCGCTCCGCACGTTCCGCCTGCCCACTCACACGTTCATTCGTGTCGGCAGACGTGACCGCGTCGCGCCAGCCGCGCAGAATGGGCGACAGCGCGGCGCTCTGAATAACCGCACGACGGATCTGTACCCCCTCCGCAACCTGCCGTGTTAGCTGAACCCGCAGCGACGGTCCGTGAAAAGCGCGTAGCAGCGCGCGCGCACCGCTTGCAACGCCTCCGGTGAGCAGCAGCAATTCGCGAGCATGGACATCGCAGGAGCAGCCGTCGAGTGTACGCACGGCGAGCAGCGTGCCACCATACCCGGCGATCACCTCCTCGCGCGCGTCGCGCACGGACACCAGCACCGGACTTGGCTGCGCGGACGAATGCGTAGCCTCCGAATCGAGCTGGCCGGAGGAGGTGGAATGAGGGCGGGCGATCATGCGACACAGTGTGACGCAACGTCGCCCGATCTACATCACCAGAACCACGCGCAGCGGATCATTTCATCGCCGCGCGGCCATACGGTGCGCTAACGCGCGCGTGTGCGATGAAACACGCTGATAGCTTCGGCGATTGGTGCCGGATCGAAGCGCACCGGGTCCGTCACTGGCAACCCGGTCTCTGCCCGTACCTGCTCCACCGCAGTAGCGGCTTCGTCGTCGGAGAGGTCGAACGTGTTCAGCGCGATCGCGATAACCGGCGCGTGACGCAAATACGTGCTCGCCTGCTCGTACAGCGCGATCATCTTGGTGAGTGACGGAATCGGCACCCACGGATTGCGATGAATTGTCTTTCGCGACGGCTGCGCACAGAGCACCATGGCGTGCGGCAGCGAACCGTGCATGAGGCCGAGTGTCACGCCCGAGTACGCCGGATGAATGAGCGACCCCTGCCCTTCGACCAGTACAATGTCGGCGTCCTGCGACGCCTCGATGGTGAGTCGTTCGGCGGCACCGGCAATGAAGTCGGCGACGACAGCGTCCACCGCAATGCCGCGCCCCTCGATGAGAATACCCGTCTGCCCCGTGGGCGCGAACGCCACCCGATGCCCAAGCGCGCGCACGGCATGCTGCACCTGCAACTGCGTGGTCATCTTGCCGATGTTGCAGTCGGTGCCCACCGTGAGAATGACGGTGCTCTCGACGTCACGCACGCGTCCATAGGACACATCGAGATCGGCGGGCGCACGCCGCAGATCGCGGATGGTTGCGCCCGACGCCTCGGCAGCCGCCGCAAACTCCGCGTCGTCGCCGAGCATCGTGTGCAAGCCGCTCCAGATGTCGAGCTTGGCCGCCAGCGCACTGAGTACGATCGTGCGCCACGCCGCCGGAAATTGGCCGCCGGCTGGCGCGATGCCGATGAGCAACGCGTTCGGACGCGTTGCCATCGCTTCGTTGAACGAGGCCACGACGGGAATACTGCCGCCGAACCCGAGCACGTCCTGCGCGGTGCGTCCAGCCGTCGCGCTATCGAGTACCGCCACCACTTCCGATTCCGAATACCGGATGCACGCGTTGGCGGTCTTGGACGTCAGCGGGCCGAAGTTGCCCTCGGCGAGAACAAGAAACCGACGTGAACCGCTCACGATCGTGGCTTGGGTTCGCGCAGACTCTCGATCTCGGCGATCAGGTCCACCTCTGCGGTCTTGGCCTCTTCTTTGGCGCCCGCGGCCAACTGGGCCGGCGGTGCAGCGGCCGGGTCCGCAGCAGCGGCTCCCGCGGCCAACTGACGCGATGCGGCCGGCGCGGCAGACGGTAGCATGCCCATGCGCTGCTTGAGCTGCAGCAGCTGCGTGTCCGCATTCGCCCCACCGGCCGAACGCTCGAGCTGCTTGAACTCACCGGCAAGCCGATCGCCGCTGAACTCTTCGTCGATTTCCTGCGCGGCCTGCAGCTGCCGTTCGTTCGTTGTGATCTTTTCTTCCATGCGCGCGAAGGCATCGAACGCGGAGTTGTCCGACAAGCCGGACATCGTCTGCGAGATACGCGCCTGTGCTTCGGCGCGACGCTGGCGCGCGAGCAGCAGGTTCTTTTTGCGCTTGGCTTCTTCGATCTTGTCGTTCAGGTCACGGAGCGACTGCTTGAGCTTCTCCGTTTCCATCTTGTGCGTTTCCCACGTGGTCGCGAGCTGCTGGCCATGCTCGAGATGCTCCTGACCGCGGAGCAACGCCTGCTTGGCGAGATCATCGCGACCTTCCTGCACCGCGAGCATCGCGCGCTTGTCCCAGTCATCGGCGAGCTTGAACTCACCGTCGGCCTGGTCCTTGAGGCGCTTCTCGTCGGCGATGGCGGCAGCGACCTGCTGCTTGGCCTTGGCCAGCTGGTTGCGCATGTCGACGATGATCTGATTCAGCATCTTCTCGGGGTTTTCCGCCGAGGAGATGAGGTCATTGAGGTTCGACTTGATCAGCGTCGAGAAACGATCGAAGATGCCCATGATTCAGCGAACCTCGCGGAAGGCGGCCAACTCACGCATGTGCGTGGTCAGCGACAGCGTCAGACTTTCGTACGAAGCGAGGAACTCCTCGTAGTCGAGATGCGAGAGTTCGAGCGCTTCGGTGAGCACGATGTCCTCGCCGTCGATGCCATACGACCCATGCAACAGATCGGTCGCATTGAGTTCGAGCAGGCGTCGGCTGAGGGCGGCAACTTCCGCAGAATCGGCGGGGATCGGCATCACCTTGACCCGCATCAGCAACACTGGCGGGTTGTGTGTAATGACGACATCGAAATCGAGTGGTCCACTGGGGCGCACGATCCACAGGCCGGATTCGACCTCGGAGTGGGTGACACCATCGGTGCCGAGGCGGTCGAGAAACGCTTCGACGTCTTCACGAGTAATCATGGGGCGATTCCTTTGGGTTCAGTCCCAGTGCCGTACGGCGAACGCGGCTGCTGCGTTTCGATTGATCGGCAACCGATGCTGTCGGGAAGCTACAGAGCCGTGAACCGTTGAGCCACAGCCGGCCTGCGGGTTCGCCCGTCGCTCACGGACAGCGCGCCGACTGCACGCGGGCGCCCCGCCCCTCGGCCACAAAGAGCAGCCGGCCGTCGGGGCGCCAGGCCAGTCCTTCTCCCAGCCGTTCACGCAGCACGGCAAGGTCGCAGGTGGCCAGGAGGGCGCCGGGGCGGCCGGAGCTGCTGTCTGCGGCAAAGACGTACAACGTGCGGTAGGTGCGAACCGCGAGGCGTCGAGCGCCGGTGCTGTCGGGCCCGGAGAGCGCCGCATCGGTGATCCAGCTCCGGTCGTTCGAGGCGAGGGCAACGATCGGCAGCGAGTCCACCAGTTCCGCCACGTAGGATGCCTCGCTCGGCGTCGTCCAGGCAGCAGGTGGCACACGATAGAGCTGTGCTGGCCTGAGCGAAGCGTTCATCCCCTGCAGCGGCCGTTTGGTGAGTAGCCACAGGCTGGTGTCCGGCGCCACCCACATCGCCTCGACGTCGCGCGGGCCGTCCGGATAGCGAATGCGAATCGACTGCGCGGGCCCACTGAGCGAGTCGCCCGGCGACGGTTCGGCCACGCGCCAGAGTACGACCTGTTTGCGCTTCGCCTCGTTGTCACCCACATCGCCGATATAGAGGCACGAACCAGCGGCGCAGGGCCCGCGCGCGATCGTCTCCCAGTCCTTGTTCTCCGCACCCATCACACGCGTGACGCCGAGATCGGCGCCGGTGCTGTCGTAGGCAAAGAGCTCCGCGTCGTTGCCGCTGTCGTTCTGTGACCAGAAGACGTTGTCGTCTGCGGCGCTCGTCGCGACTCCCGACGCTTCGGTGAGGCCGCGCTGTTGCAACGTGCCGTGGACCGTGACCTCCGACACCGGCGCGAGCTGTGCGCTGCGCTCGACATCCGCGTCGCCACCGACACCGCACGCCAACATCATAAGCGCGCCGATCGACAGCGACGCCACATGCCGGCGCATCACTCGCGCTTCTTCAACTCGTACAGGCGTTCACGCGCCAGTCGGCGTCCGGTCGGTGTCGCCGCGAGTCCGCCGCCGGCCGTTTCCCGATAGCGCACATCCATCGCTTCACCGATCTCTCCCATGGTGTCGATGACTTCGTCGGCCGGGATGGCGAACTCGATGCCCGCCAACGCCATCTCGATCGCCGCGAGTGCGATGGCCGCCCCCGTGGCGTTGCGAAATACACATGGCAGCTCCACCAACCCGCCGAGCGGATCGCACACCAGCCCCAGCGTTCCCTGCTGCGCCAGCGCCGTCGCATGCCCAGCCTGCCTCGGCGAGCCACCCAACATCTCCACCGCCGCGCCCGCCGCCATGCCCGCGGCCGCGCCTGTCTCCGCCTGGCACCCACCTTCGGCGCCCGAGAGCGACGCGCGCTCAGCGACCACGGCGCCGATCAGGCCGGCCGTTGCCAGCGCGGAGATGACCTGCTCGTCGTCGATACCACGCGCGTGGGCCAGTCCGGTGAGCACCGCGGGCAACACACCCGCACCGCCCGCCGTCGGGGCCGCCACGATGACACCCATGGCCGCATTCACTTCCTGCACCGCCAGCGCACGCGCCAGCACGTCGCGGAACGGCGTGCCGGCCAGCGGACCAGCGGGGCCGGTGCGCAGCTTGGCCGCATCGCCGCCAACGAGCCCGGAGGCAGAGTACAGATCGCCCACCATGCCACGCGCAACGGCCTCGCGCATGACCACTAACGCACGTCGCAACGCATCGCGGATTTCGCTGACAGGTCGGCCCTGATCGCGCGCTTCCGCTTCCAGGGCGACGGTGGAGAGCGGCACACCGCGCGCTTCCGCATCCTTGATGGCTTCGGCCAGGCTCTTGTACATCAGGCACTCACCTTGTCGAGACGGAAGGCCCACTTCACCCAGGGCAAAGAACGGATCGCATCGCGCAGCGGCTCACCGGGCTGTTCGTCCACCTCAATCACCATGAACGCATCACCGCCGCGTTCCTTCCGCGACAGCTTGAGCGTGGCGATGTTGAGATCGTTCTCGGCCAGCAGTCCGGCAATCCGTGCGATAGAGCCTTTGACGTCGCCCGCGACGAGCACGATGGTGTGCAGGTTGCCGGTGATGTCGACCGGATACCCGTCGATCTCGGTGACCTGCACCCGTCCGGCGCCAAGCGATGCGCCGACCATCTGCGAGCGTCGGTCGCCACGTTCGAGTGTGATGCGGACCGTGTTGGGGTGCGCACTGTCGCCGAGCGACGTTTTCTCGAACGTGTAGTCGAGCCCTTCGCGCTCCATAATTTCGAGCGCGGTGCGTAACCGTTCGTCGTCTGGGCGAAAGCCCATCAGTCCGCCAACGATCGCTTTGTCGGTGCCGTGCCCCTCACCGGTGCGCGCGAACGAGCCGTGCAATTCCACGGTCGCACGTTCGGGCGT
>JBBQSM010000038.1:0-30210 GCA_038234895.1 Gemmatimonadales bacterium | reverse complement strand
GGAAGCTCGCGGGGCGCATGTGGAGTTCTACGATCCGTTTGTCACCGAATTCCGCGAGGAGGAGCACATCCGTAGGAGTGTGGAGCTGTCCGACGAGATGTTGCGCTGGGCGGATGCCGTGGTGGTGATCACGGACCATAGCGGCGTCGACTACCAGCACATCGCCGACATGGCATCGCTGGTGGTCGATACGCGCAACGTGATGGCTTCCACAAAGGGGGGACGTGCGCGGGTCATCGGGCTCGCGTCCGGCGCACGTCCAATCGAGCGGCGCAACAACGCATGAGGCAGGGACAGGTGGATCAGGGGCACTTTTTTCGGGTACCAGCGCGCGCATGACATCCAAATCGTTCCGCGTCGACTGGCAGATGCTGGTGTGGTTGGGGGTGGCAGCGGCGCTGGCCGGCTGCTCGCCCGGTTTTCAGCCACGTAATTTCCCGAATCCGGAAGCCCTCTTCCGTGCGTCGTTGTTGGAGTACGAGCGCAAGAACTGGGATAACGCGCAGCTCGGCTTCGAGCGGCTGACGAACGACCTGTCGGCGCGCGATCCGCTGTTGGCGCCCGCCTATTTCTACCTCGCGCTCACGCATGAGCGTCGCTCCGAGTTTCTGTTGGCCGCGCAGTCGTACGAGCGGGTCACGGATGGCTTCCCCGACGACACGTTGGCGCCGACGGCGATGCTCGGCGTTGGGCGAAGCTATCAGAAGCTGTGGCACAAGCCTGCGCTCGATCCCGAAAACGGAACGAAGGCCGCGTCGATCCTTCGCGCACTGCTGTCCTCATATCCGGATGCCAAGGAAGTTGAGGAAGCGAAGACCCGCATTCTGCAGATCGAAGAGTGGTTGGCGCAAAAAGACTACGATACGGGCATTCACTACGTCCGCGTGCGTAAGGCGGTAGACCCGGCGATCATCTATTTCAAAGATGTCGTCACCACCTATCCCAATACGAAGTCGGCCCGTCTGGCCTGGCTTCGCCTGCACGAGCTGTACACCAAGATCCGCTGGAAGGAGGACGCGGCGGAAACGTGTACCGCGATGTGGCGGGCCTACCCAAAGGACGCGGAAGTTAAATCCGCCTGTGGGGCTGCGCCTGCCGATTCAACCGTCGTTGGGCTGGCGAGGGGTGATGGTGCGGTGCCGCTGGTGCAGGGGTTTGCGCGTCCCGGTCCGGGCTGACCACTCGCCCGCCGACTGACTTGACGATGCGCGTTGGCATCTTCGGAGGCAGTTTCGACCCGCCGCACATCGGGCACCTCCTGCTCGCGCAGGATGCTCGCGATGCGCTGGCACTGGATCAGTTGCTCATCGTGCCTGCGGCGACGCAGCCGCTCAAGGCAGACGGTCGCACCGCCGCGGGACACCGACTCGCCATGGCGAATCGCTGTTTTGAGCGTGTGGACGGAATCCAGGTCGACCCCATCGAAATCGATCGGGGCGGGTTATCTTTCATGGTTGACACCGTGGATGCCTTGCGACGGCGTTGGCCGTTGGGGGAGTTTTACCTGCTGATTGGTGATGATGTCGTCCCGACGTTACCGCGCTGGCGCGAGCCGGAGCGGCTGCTGGCCATGGTGCGCCTTGTGGTCATGCATCGCGGAGGGGACACGGAGCGCGCGTTGGCTCCGATGCCCGACATCCCCGCCGGTCATCCGGCCGCAGGGTTCATTCACCAAGCGTTGCAGACGGGGCATCGTCTCGCCACCCGGCGAATCGACGTTTCGTCAACTGAGATCAGAGCGCGGGTGCATGCCGGTCGTTCCATCCGCGGGTTCGTTCCCGCGTCGGTGGAGGATTACATCGCATCCGCAGAGTTATACCGACGGGCAACGACGGAAGCCGACGTGACTGAGCGCGCCTGATGGCGCGACGGGCGCCGGGTTCCCGGTGCCCCCGATTCCGTTTCGTTCACCGTCGCCGTAACGGCGGCGGCAGGCGGGGCGGGCTTCCACGCCATCGAGGGATGTATGCTGAAAGGAATGATCAGTCGCGTGTTCGGAACGCGGCACGAGCGTGAACGTCGACGGGTGCAGCCGATCATCGACGAGATCGTGGGGATCGAAGCGCGGCTCGCGTCGCTGACCGACGCGGAGATTCAGGGGCAGACGGACAAATTCCGCGCACGCATCGCTGAGCGCACCGGTCCGATCGAAGAGCGTATTGCGGCGCTGAAGACCGAGAAGCGCAACTCCAGCGAGAGTGTTGAGCGCGACCGGATCGAGACCGAGCTTCAGGGAACCGACGGGCGCGGTGGTGTCGAAGCCGAGTACCGCGCTTCGCTGGCCGAAGTGCTGGATGAACTGCTGCCCGAGGCGTTCGCGACCGTGCGCGAGGCTTGCCGTCGTCTCAAGGGGTCACCCGTGGTGGTGACGGGGCGCGAGCTCACGTGGGACATGGTTCCGTACGAAGTACAGCTCATCGGCGGCATTCAGCTGCACCTTGGCCGGATCGCGGAAATGGCGACCGGCGAAGGAAAGACGCTGGTGGCCACGTTGCCGCTCTATTTGAACGCGCTGCCGGGCCGCGGCGCGCATCTGGTGACCGTCAACAACTACCTCGCGCGGCGCGACTCGCAGTGGATGGGGCATCTCTATCGCTGGCTTGGACTCACCGTCGGCTGCCTCGATGACACCGAGGCGGGTTCGTGGGAACGGCGTGAGGTGTACGGCAGCGACATCACGTATGGGACGAACAACGAGTTCGGCTTCGACTATCTGCGCGACAACATGGTGGTCACGCTGGATCAGCGCGTGCAGCGGCAGCACGTGTACGCAATCATCGACGAAGTCGACTCCATTCTCATCGACGAAGCGCGTACGCCGCTCATCATCTCGGGCCCCGTAGGCAACGAGAGCGACGGGCAGTACGCGGAGTTCAACGGCGGCGTCGTGCGTCTCGTGCGTCGGCAGTCGGATCTCGTGAACACCCTCGTCGGCGAGGCGGAACGTGCGCTCGAGGCGGGCGATACACAGATGGCGGCGTTGCAGTTCTTCAAGGCGCAGCTGGGCGGCCCCAAGAACAAGCGGCTCATGAAGGCGATGCAGGAGCCGGGCAATAAACAGCTCGTGCAGAAGATGGAGCTCGAGCACATTGCCGACCGCAAGCTGCAGGCGAGCAAACAGCGTTTCCGCGATCTCGAGGACGATCTGCTTTTCGTGCTCGACGAAAAGGGGCACACGGTTCACCTGACGGAGCAGGGACTCGACTGGCTCTCGCCGGAGGCGCATGACGCGTTCGTGCTGCCCGATATCTCCACGGAAATCGGCGCGATCGACAAGGATCATGCGCTGTTGCCCGCGGAACGGTTGGAACGACGCGCGGTGATCGAGCGAGAGTACGCGATGAAAAGTGAGCGCCTGAACATCATTCATCAGCTGCTGCGCGCACACGCCCTGTACGAGCGTGATGTGAACTACGTCGTGCAGGATGGACAGGTGCTCATCGTCGATGAGTTCACCGGCCGCACGATGCCTGGACGCCGCTGGAGTGAAGGGCTCCATCAGGCGGTCGAGGCAAAGGAAGGTGTGCAGGTGAAGGGCGAGACGCAGACGCTCGCGACGGTCACGATCCAGAACTACTTCCGCATGTACGAGAAGCTCTCGGGCATGACCGGTACGGCCGAAACGGAAGAGAACGAATTCCACGAGATTTACGGCTTGGCCGTCTCGGTGATCCCGACCAACCGTCCGATCGCGCGCGACGACCGTCAGGATCTCGTGTTCAAGACACGTCGTGAGAAGTACAACGCGATTGTCGACGAAACGAAGCGGTTGCACGAACTCGGATATCCTGTGCTCGTCGGCACGGCGAGCGTGGAGGCGTCGGAGACGCTGGCGCGTCTGTTCACGCGCGCGGGTCTCAAACACAGTGTGCTCAACGCCAAGTATCATCAGCGCGAGGCCGAGATCGTGGCGGGCGCGGGCCAGCCCGGTGCCATCACGATCGCGACGAACATGGCCGGTCGCGGTACCGACATTAAGCTTGGCGCCGACATCACCGACTCGAAGCCGTCGCGCGTGACAGATGCGGACGGCAAGGAAGTGGATGTCGACGAGATCGGCGGACTGCATATCGTCGGCTCGGAGCGCCACGAATCGCGGCGCATCGACCGGCAGCTGCGCGGTCGTGCCGGCCGTCAGGGTGACCCGGGTGCCTCGCAGTTCTTTCTGTCGCTTGAAGACGATCTCATGCGGCTCTTCGGTTCCGAACGCATTGCGAAACTGATGGACCGGATGGGCGCGCAGGATGGCGAGATGCTCACGCACCCGCTCATCACACGGTCCATCGAGCAGGCGCAGAAGCGCGTCGAGTTGCAGAACTTCCAGTCGCGCAAGCGGTTGCTGGAATATGACGACGTGATGAACCAGCAGCGCGAGGTCATCTACTCGCTGCGGTCGTTCGCGCTGGAAGGCGGCGAAGAGCTCAAGGCCGAAGCGCGCAAGATGATCGACCGCGGCGTGCAGCGCCGTGTCGAGCAGGCGCTGGCCACGTTCGAAGGCCCGGACTCGTGGGACTTCGAGTACGTGCAACAGGACTTGCTGATGCACTACATGCTGCAGGTGCCTGCGTTCGGCGGCGACTCGCGGCCGACGTCGCTGGAGGCCGCACAGGAAGTGGCGGTCTCGGCAGCCACCGAGGCGTTTGCGCAGAAGCTGGAGAGCCTGAACGCCGTCACCGACGAAAGCGGTGAGGGGTTTGCCGGTCGACTGCTCGCGCTCGTGATGCTGAATGCGCTCGACGAGAAGTGGAAGGATCATTTGTACGATCTCGACCAACTCCGTGCGTCGATTCACTACCGCTCGTGGGGGCAGAAGGACCCGCTCGTTGAGTACAAGCAGGATGCCTACGCGATGTTCGTGGATCTGATGCACGATCTGGCCAACACGTTTACCGAGCGATTCCTCAAGGCACAGTTGGTGTTTGAACAGGCGCCGGTGGAGACATTTGCACCGGCGATGCCGGAGCCAGCTCGTATGGGCGACGGTCGTCCAACCAAGCGCTTCAACGCCATGGGCATTCTCGAAGACATTCCGGCCGATGAGCTGGAGGCGGCGTCCCTCGTCGCCACGTCGTCACAGGAGTCGGAGCAGACGGAGGTCGAGGATCACCGTCCGGTTGCCATGGGGACGCCGTCGGTGGTCGGCGCCGGCGCGGTGCGTTCACTCGACCCCACCGCCAACGCGAGCGCACAGGACTGGAGCAATGTCGGACGCAACGATCCGTGCCCGTGCGGATCGGGGAAGAAGTTCAAGAAGTGTCATGGGGCGACCGCGTAACGCGGGCCGTTGCAACTACGCGCCGTCGAACCGCTCGGCGCGTAGTTCTCGTCCGATTGCTACCACAGCATCGACGAGCATGTCGAAGTCGGCGGTGCGTGCCCGATGATTCACATTGGCCACACGAATGGCGAAACGCCCGTGGATACGTGTGTGTGAGGGCGTCGCGATGCCGCGCTCCTGCAGACGGGTGAGCAATTCCTGATTGAAACGGTCGTGCGCCGCATCGTCGGCGTTGGGCAGTACGTAGCGATAGTTCACGATGTTCAGTGGCACGGGCGCGAGACGTTCGAGCTCCGGATGCGCATCAATGCGGGCGGCGAGGTAGCGCGCCTGCTGTACGTTCTGTTCGATGATGCGCGTCAACTTGTCGACACCGTCCGCCTTCAGCGACATCCAGACCTTGAGCGCCTTGAAGCCGCGGGTGAGATCGAGTCCGCGATCGTTGAAGTGCAACGGTGCAGCGCTTGGCCCGCGCGCCATGGCGGTGAGATAGCTCGCGCTGGCGGCGAACGCGTCGGCGTGCAGTTGCGGGTCGCGAATGAGCGCGCAGGCGCACTCGAACGGCATGGCGCCCCACTTGTGCAGGTCGAATCCGAGCGAGTCGGCGCGTTCCATGCCGCGGAGTGGTGCGCGGAGTTCGTCTGAGAGATAGGCCAGTGCGCCAAACGCTCCGTCGACATGGAACCACAAGCCGTGAGACGCGCAGAGCGTGGCGATGGCGTCGAGATCGTCCGTTGCGCCAATATTCACGGTACCTGCGGTCCCGATCACGCAGAAAGGCAGTAATCCGGCCGCGCGATCATCGGCGATTTGTCGCTCGAGCGCGGCGATGTCCATACCGTGCGCGCTGTTCACTGGCACGGGACGGAACGCCCGATGGCCAAGCCCCAGCCATTCGGCTGCCTTACGCACCCATCCATGTGATTCGGTGGCGCCGTAAAACACCATGGGCGGCGGCGGCGTCTGCCCCGGCCACGCCTGCGCACCGTCCGCCCGCATGTCGCGACCTTCGCGGTGCGCGATCGCATAGCGCGCCACGGCGAGTCCGAGCGTGTTCGCCATTGTACCACCGGTGACGAAGATTCCGCTCGCACCTGGCAGACCAAGCAGCTCGGCGAACCACGAAACCACCTGCTGCTCGACGATCACTGGGGCATGATTGAAACCGGCGAGATGCGGATTGAGCCCGGACGCGAGCATGTCCGACATCATCGCCAGCGGTGTGCCCTGACCCTGCACCCAGCCGAAGAATCGGGGATGCCAGTTGCCGTTCGGGTACGGCAACACCCGCTCTGTAAAGTGCGCGTACGCCTCTGTTGCGCCAATTCCGGTACGCGGCACAGGCTCGGACAGCGTTTCGCGGATTTCGTCCGGGATGGCACGCCACGCGGGCGAGTCTGGCAACGTTTGCAATTGCGAGAGCATGTCGTCGACCATGCGGTGACTCAACGCGCGAAACTGTTCCCACGCCTCGGGGGTGCTCGGGTCGAACGATTCTTCGGTGGGCAGGACGGACACGGGCATGGCGTGGGTCACGGCGGAGTACACGGCGGCGGGCGGACGCTGTCAACAGTAACGCGGAGAGTGGCGCACGCGCGGGGGGCGCCAAGTACGCTGTTTCGGTCGGCGGTGCGGGATCCGGGTAGGGGCGGGCACGCGCACCCGCGCGAGTATGTGCCGTCGGGCGCGTCCCGGCACCGACGCTGATTCCCGGCGCGGTCCCACCTACCGCAGGAGTTCCGACGTGTCTAATCCAGCTAGCCAGTCTGCACCGCGCGCACTAAGTATTCGAGAGCTGCCTCGTGCCGAGCGTCCGCGGGAGCGCCTGCGGGCTTTGGGTGCGCATGCGCTCAGTACGATCGAACTGGTGGCGACAGTGTTGGGCTCGGGCGGTGCCGGTCGGTCCGCGTTGGACTGCGCCGGCGATGTGCTGGAGCAGGCGGGCGGGTCGTTGGGGCGGTTGGCATCCATGCCGGCTGCCTCGCTGCATCGGGTCGCAGGGGTTGGGGCGGCCCGCGCTGCGGCCGTCCAGGCGGCGCTGGAGCTTGGTCGGCGGATGACGGCGGAGGCGCGGGAATCGGGGGTGCCGTTGCGAAGCCCGCGCGACGTGGCGGCGGCGTTTGCGCCGAGGTTGCAGGAATTACCGGTCGAGGAGTTCCATGTCGCGATACTCGATGCGCAACACCGGTTGGAGCGTGACGTGTTGATTACACGGGGATTGCTGAACTCGTCGCTGGTGCACCCGCGGGAGGTGTTTCGCGAAGCGATCGCGGAGCGTGCGGCAGCGGTGATTCTGGTACATAACCATCCGAGTGGTGATCCCACGCCATCAGCGGAGGATCGGGCGGTGACGGAACAGCTGGTGGCGGCAGGACGATTGCTCGACATCCCCGTGCATGACCACATCATCGTGGGCCGCGGGCGTTACGTGAGTTTTGCGGAGGCTGGGCTGCTGTGACCACGATCGCGCTGCACGAAGCAATTCCCGGGTTCGGTACCGGCGCCGACCGCGCCTACGATCGGCTCGATCACGAGATGCTTGTGCGTGCCTACAAGTTTTCGGACGCGGCGCACGCAGGACAGGTGCGCCACTCCGGCGAGCCGTACGTCTCGCACTGCGTGGAGGTGGCCCGCATTCTGGCCGACCTGCAGTTGGACACGACAACCGTGACCAGCGGGCTGCTTCACGACATCGTCGAGGACACCGACATCACGATTGAAGATGTCGAGCGCGAGTTCGGATCCGAGATCGCCCAGATCGTCGACGGGTTGACCAAGATCGCCAACCTGCCGTTGTCGTCGCGCGAAGAGCGGCAGGTCGAAAACTATCGTAAGCTGCTGCTCTCGATCGCCAAGGATGCACGCGTCATTCTGATCAAGCTGGCCGACCGGCTGCACAACATGCGCACGCTCGATTGGCTTGCACCGGAAAAACGCCGCCGCATTGCGCAGGAGACGCGCGACCTGTACGCGCCGCTGGCGCATCGTTTCGGAATGGCCAAGGTCCGGTGGGAGCTTGAAGACCTCGCGTTCAAGCATCTTGAGCCGGAAGCGTACAAGTCGTTGGCCAAGCTCGTGGCGGCCAAGCGCGGCGAACGCGAGCTGCTCATTTCGCAGATGAAGGAGCCGCTTGAGAAGCGGCTCACCGATGCTGGCATCGCCGATGTCGAAGTCACCGGTCGGCCCAAGCACCTCTGGTCGATCAACAAGAAGATGCAGCAGCGCGATCGCCCGTACGAGGACATCTACGATCTGCTGGCCATCCGCGTGATCGTGCCGAACGTTCTCGAGTGCTACCACGCGCTCGGCGTCATCCATGACGGCTGGACGCCTGTGCAGGAGCGCATCAAGGACTACATCGCGCAGCCCAAGTCGAACGGCTATCAGTCGCTGCATACCACCGTGTTCGGACCGGGGCGTCAGCTCTTCGAAATCCAGATCCGTACGCGGGACATGCACCGCACCGCCGACTACGGCATTGCGGCGCATTGGCTGTACAAGGAGGCGAACAAGTCATCAGGTGAGCTCGACCGCCAATTGCAGTGGTTCCGGCAGGTGCTGGAGCTGCAGCTCGACGCCGAAACACCAGGCGAGTTTCTCGAATTCCTGAAACTCGATTTGTATCAGGACGAGATTTTCGTGTTCACGCCGACCGGCGACGTGATTCAGTTGCCCAAGGGGGCAACGCCAATCGACTTTGCGTTCGCGGTGCACACGCAGGTCGGCGCGCGCTGTGCAGGCGCCAAGATCAACGGTCGCATTGCACCGCTGTCACGCGAGCTCAAGAACTCGGAAACGATTGAGATTCTCACCAATCCGAACGCGAAGCCGAGTCGTGACTGGCTTGCGCATGTGCGCACGGGGCGCGCACGTCACAAGATCCGACAGTATCTCCGTCTCGAGGAGCGATCCTCGGCCATACGCCTCGGTCGTGATATTCTTGAGCGCGAGTTGCGCCGCCGTCGACTGGCCAAGGTCGACGACAGTTTACTCGTCCCCGTCGCCAAACTGCTGAAGCTCAAGGACGCCAATCAGTTGGTGGCCGCGATCGGGCAGGGCGAAGTCCATGTCATGCACGTGGTCAAGGCGCTGTACCCGCAGGTCGAATCCGCGCCGTCGGAGCCGGAGAAGCCGAGCGCGCTCGAGCGTATCGTCGACCGCGTGCGCGGTACCGGCAAAGGCGTGCGCATTCAGGGGGCGGACGGTCTGTTGGTGCGTTATGCGCAGTGTTGCCAGCCGGTACCCGGTGACAGCGTGGTGGGCTACGTGACGCGCGGTCGCGGGGTGAGCATTCACCGCGGCGACTGCCCGAATCTCTTGCTGTTGGTGCACGAGCCCGAGCGCCGCCTGGACATCGACTGGCATGAAATGGCCGGCGAGCGTTTTGTGGTGCGCCTGGCCATGGACGGCACTGATCGGCGCGGACTGTACGCCGATGTCGCCGCCGCGGTGAGTGCGACCGGCACCGACATCAAGAGCCTGGAGCTCAAGACCGTAGATGGTCGCGTGACGGGGGCTGCGTTGGTGGAAGTCGAGAACCTCGCGCACCTGGAGCGCATCATGAAGGCCGCGCGACGGGTCAAGGGTATCTCTGCCGTGAGCCGGCGCGAACGATTGACCACGGAAGAATGAGCGCATTATTCCGACTCGAATCGCCGTTCACCCCCGCCGGCGATCAACCGCGGGCCATCGCGGAACTATCGCAGGCGCTCGATCGAGGCGACCGATTTCAGACGCTGCTTGGTGTGACGGGGTCGGGCAAGACGATGTCCATCGCCAACGTCATCGCGGCGTGGGGGCGACCTACGCTGGTGCTGTCGCACAACAAGACGCTGGCGGCGCAGCTCTACGGCGAGTTGAAGAGCTTCTTCCCGACGAACGCTGTCGAATATTTCATCTCGTACTACGACTACTATCAGCCGGAAGCATACGTCCCGTCGAGCGATACGTACATCGAGAAGGATGCCAGCATCAACGAGGATATCGACCGGCTGCGGTTGCGCGCCACCTCGTCGCTCATGGAGCGGGAAGATGTGGTGATCGTCTCCACCGTGTCGGCCATTTATGGGCTCGGCGATCCCGTCTCGTATCGTGAGCGGATGGTGTCGCTCGATCGCGGGCAGCGTATCGCGCGTGATGACATTCTGCGCGCGCTGGTCGGCATTCAGTATCAGCGCAACGACGTGGCGTTCGATCGCGGCACGTTCCGTGTCCGCGGTGATACCGTCGAGATCTATCCGGCGTATGAAGAGCAGGCGGTGCGCATCGAGCTGTGGGGTGACGAGATCGAACGCGTTTCGAAAATCGATCCGCTGACCGGAGAGACAATCGCCGCGTTGCCGCGCGCGGCGATCTATCCGGCGAAGCACTTTATCACCAATCGGCCCACCGTCGAGCGCGCGGTGGTGGCCATTCGCGAGGAGTTGGTGTCGCGGCTCGACGAACTGCGTGTGCAGGGCAAACTGCTCGAAGCGCAGCGGTTGGAACAGCGCACCAACTTCGACATCGAAATGCTTCTCGAAATCGGTACATGTGCAGGCATCGAGAACTACTCGCGCCACATCAGCGGTCGGGTGGCGGGAGAACGGCCGGCGTGCCTGTTCGACTATTTCCCCGACGACTATCTGGTGGTGGTCGATGAGTCGCACGTGACGTTGCCGCAGATCCGCGGGATGTACAACGGCGACCGTGCGCGCAAGCTCACGCTGGTGGACTACGGATTCCGGTTGCCGAGTGCGCTGGACAACCGTCCGCTGGTATTCGAGGAGTTCATGTCGCTGGCGCCGCGGCTCATCAACGTATCAGCTACGCCCGGCGAGTTGGAATTGGAGCTGTCGGAAGGGATCGTCGTGGAGCAGGTCATCCGGCCGACGGGGCTACTTGATCCGGTGCTGGAAGTGCGACCGGTGAAAGGGCAGGTGGACGATTTGCTGCACGAAATCCGGCAACGTGAACGCAAGGGCGAACGTGTGCTGGTGACGACGCTGACCAAACGCATGTCCGAAGACCTCACCGACTACTTGCAGCAGATGGGTGTACGCGTGCGTTACATGCATTCGGATATCGACGCGATTGAGCGGGTGGAGATCATTCGCGGATTGCGTTTGGGCGAGTTTGACGTGCTGGTGGGCATCAACCTGCTGCGCGAAGGACTCGACATGCCCGAGGTCTCGCTGGTGGCGATTCTGGATGCGGATCAGGAAGGCTTTTTGCGCAGTGACCGGTCGCTCATTCAAACCATCGGTCGCGCGGCGCGCCATCTGAATGGCAAGGCGATCCTGTACGCCGACCGCGTCACCGGCTCCATGGAGCGCGCGATCGATGAGACGACCCGGCGCCGCACCATCCAGCGCGAGCACAACGAGCTACACGGCATCGTGCCGGCGGGCGTGGTGAAGAGCATCGACGAAGTGCGGTTTATTACGCGTGTCGCCGACGCACGCAACGAAAAGGATGGCGGAGTGGCGCCGGCGCCACGCAAAATCGGCGGGGAGAACACGGCACGTTCTCGCGAGGAGTTGCAGATCCTGGTGGGAGAGCTGGAGACGGCGATGCGCGAGGCCGCGATCGCGCTCGACTTCGAAGCAGCGGCGCGGTTGCGCGATCAACTCTTCGAGGTGCGTACAGCGCTCGGCGAAAAGCCGACGCAGGCGCGCGGCGGGGATCTCGTGCCCAAACGCCCGCCCGGCAGTGCGCCGGTCCGTGAGGCGGGCGCGTCCGGAGGGCCGGCCAAGCCCGCAGGCGGGCGTGGCGCGAGTGGACGACGGAGACGCTGAATGCCCGCGGCCCCTTCCCATTCATTGGCGCATTTGCTGGATCGCGGGGCGCCAAGATCACCGGATCGCGACACGCTGGAAACGTGGGGCCGCGCCGTGGGCGCCGCGCTGCCTCGTCCGGTCGTGGTCACGTTGGCCGGCGATCTTGGCGCAGGAAAGACCACATTGGCGCGCGCATTGTGTGCCGGGCTCGGCGTGGTCGATCTCGCCGAGGTGACCAGTCCCACGTTCTCCCTCGTGCAACAGTACGCCGCACCTCGCGGCGCGGTCACGCACGTGGATCTGTATCGTTTGCGCAGCGATGCCGAGCTCGAGGCGCTGGGTTGGGACGAGCTTGTGGCAACCGCGCCCGTGCTGCTTGTCGAGTGGCCCGAACGGGCGGCGGCAACGCTCCCGCGCGACTCCATCGGATTTACGCTGACGCACGATCCGAACGATGCGGCACGACGTATTCTCCGCATTCAGGCGCCTTTCGTCCGGTAGCGACACACCGGGCCGCGTGCACCCGCCGCACGTCGTGACGATTCCGGCCCTACCGCGTCTGTCTTTCGCAAAGGCCGGTCGCCCGCCGCTGACTCCCGCCCCGACGCTGTGACTTTCGTTTCTCCGATTGCCGGCATTCGACCGGTGCCACGCGTTGCGACCGTGCGTCTGGCCGAAGTGATCTCGGCGCTGACTTACGCGCTCGACCTGACCGAGGGCCAACGGCCCGGGCACACGCTGCGCACGACGCTCATCGCTATGCGACTGGGGCGCGAACTCGGGCTCGATCCCGAGACCATGAATGCGCTTTATTACGCCACGCTGCTCAAGGACGCAGGCTGCTCCAGCAACGCGGCGCGCATGGCCGCCCTGTTCGGCTCCGACGACCAGAGCGTGAAGCGTGAGATGCGTCTCGTTGACTGGAACGACAGGTGGCGTCTGGCAATGCGGACCGCGCGAAACTGCGGCGTTGGCCGCAATCCTATCGCGCGCATTCAGCATTTTCTGCGCATCGCAGGAACGCCGCAGATGACACGCGAGATCATACAAGCGCGCTGCGAGCGAGGGGCGCAGATTGCCGTCGCACTGGGCTTCCCTGGGCGTACGTCCGAAGCGATCGCGCACGTGGACGAACACTGGTGCGGACTTGGACATCCGGTGGGGCTGTCCGGCGAGCAGATTCCGCCACTTTCTCGGGTGTTGTTGCTAACGCAAACCATCGAAGCGTACTGGATGGAGGATGGCGTCAACGGCGCGCTGGACATGGCCAAGGCGCGTCGCGGTCGGTGGTTCGACCCGCGGATGGTGGATATCGTGCTGACGTGGCGTCGCGATACGCCGTGGTGGCAAACACTCGCCGACTTCGAATCGCTAGACGATGCTGTGGTGGCGATGGAGCCCGGCGGCTCTCCAATGCTGGCCACCGACGAGCGCCTCGACGCAATTTCCTATGCCTTCGCCGCCGTCATCGACGCCAAAACGCCCTTCACGTACCGACACTCGACCAATGTCGCGCGCTTTGCCGTCAGCATCGCCACCACGATGGGCGTCGACGCGGCCCTCGCACGCGACATCTTGCGTGCGGGGTTGCTGCACGACATCGGCAAGCTCGGGGTCAGCAATCGCATTCTCGACAAGCCGGGGCGACTGACCGACGAGGAGCGCGCCGAAGTGAAGAAGCATCCGCTGTGGACGCTGCAGATTCTCGAACGCGTGCAGGCATTCGAGCACTTCGCCGAATCCGCTGCGCGTCATCATGAGCGGATCGACGGTCGCGGATATCCGTGGTCGCTGGCCGGTGAGGATCTCGATTTCACCGCGCGCGTACTGGCTACCTCCGATGTGTACGAGGCACTGACTGCCGACCGCCCGTACCGGGACGGGATGCCGATCCCCAAAGTGCTCGACATCATGGCTGCCGACCGGGGCACGGCATTCGACGAGCAGGTGTTTGATGTCACGGCAGGCCTGGCCGAATCAGGACGTTTGGCTGAGCTGGCATCGTCGGGCGATGAGCCGTTCGATATTTTGCGCGCACGCCCTACGCCGACGGCGCCGATGCAGGCACGTGTCGACGCGGCCTAAGGCGACCCCGGAAATGCGCGGCGAGTAGTCGACGGGACTTGCCCTGTCGTGAGCGATGGGAAAGACTGCACATCGTGCCCATCCGCAATTCCACACGCTATCCCTCACCGATGCTCGTGCTCGAAGCGGCGTCCGCAGCCGGTTCCGTGGCGCTGGTCGTGGACGGTGCCGTGGTTGGTCGTGCCGACGTGGCGATGGGCGCGACACGGGATGACACCATGTTCCCGGCGGTGCAGTCGCTGTTGCAGGCGGCCGGCATCGAGCCGAGCGCGCTGCGCGCGGTCGTCTGCGGCGCAGGGCCTGGCAGCTTCACGTCGCTGCGTATTGCCGGCTCCTTGGCCAAGGGGCTGTGCTTTGCAGCCGGGTGCCCGCTGTATGCGGTGTCGTCGCTGGTGCTGGCGGCGGCGACCTGCGGCGCACCGGGCGAATATCTCGTGCACGCCGACGCGCTACGTGGTGAGCGCTTCACGCTCGCGGTCTTGATTGATCGCGACGGACACGTTGTGGCCGCCGGGCCCGTGGAGCGTACGCCGTTGGACGCAGTTGACGCGCGGGCGCGCGGCGCGCGCCGACTGGCCGTCGGAGCCTCCCCCGCGCCGCACGATGAGCGACTTATCGTGACGGCCGACGCGGCCGCCCTGCTGAAGTGCACCGACTGGTGGCGCGAGGGGCCTGTGTCACTCGACGCGTGGGAGCCGGACTACGGACGGCTCGCCGAAGCGCAGGTTAAATGGGAAGTGGCTCACGGTCGCGCGCTTCGGGACGCCTGATGGGCACGCGTGCCGGCGACGTGCCGAGTCGCCTGCTGGTGCGCATTCGACCGGCCGGTACGGGCGATGTGCCAGCGATGGGCGCGATCGAACTGACGGCGTTCAGCGATCCGTGGCCGGAGTCCTCTTTTAGCGATCTGCTGCGACAGTCGCACGCACGCGTCACGGTCGCCCTGTGGGAGCACGAATTGGTAGGCTACTGTGTGCTGTTGCGCGCCGCGGATGAAGGAGAAATTGCCAACATCGCCGTGCGACCGTCGGTGCGCGGACAGGGCGTCGGCGCCCAGCTGTTGGACGATGCGGTGCGTGCGGCTGACGCGGAGGGCGTGATACGGCTGTTCCTCGAGGTCCGCACCTCGAACCGAGCCGCGCGCGCGCTGTACGCATCACGGGGATTTGAACCGGTCGGGCGTCGCCGCGCGTACTACCATGACCCGCTCGAGGATGCGCTGGTCCTGCGGCGCTCGACGGATATGGCGATCTGAGCCCTGCGTAGAATTGCGCCCCCGCAAAATACAAGGGTTTGTTCCGCCCGCGCGCGACTCCTAGCTTCCCCCCACGAAATACACTTTCCCGCTCAGCAAGGAGGCACCGTGAGTCGCAGCCTGAACAAGGTCATTTTGATCGGCAACGTCGGGAGTGACCCCGAAGTCCGCGCCGTCGGCAACGGCAACCGTGTGGCGCAGTTTTCCCTGGCCACCGGTCGGGTTTGGAACGACGCCTCCGGCGCCAAGCAGGAAAAGACGGAGTGGCACCGTTGCGTGGTCTGGAACAACAACAAGACATCCGGCCTGGCGGACGTGGTCGAGAAGTACGTCAAGAAGGGCGAGCGTGTGTACGTCGAAGGCGAAATCGAGTACCGCCAGTGGCAGGACAAGGAAGGGCAGACCCGCTACACCACGGAGATCAAGGTCCGTGAGCTCATGCTGCTGGGCGGACGTGCGGGTGGCGGTGGTGGAGACGACATGGACAGCCCGGCGCCGCGACGTGCCGCCAGTCCCTCTGGCGCTGCGCGCGCCAAGCCGGCTGCCGCAGCCGGTGCCGCCAACGGAGACGATTTCAGCGACTTCCCCGGAGCGCTGGAAGACGAGGACGACGACCTGCCGTTCTGAGCATCAGACGACGGTAAAACGGTCCGGGCTCTGGACGTGATGCCGCGCACGTTACGTGCGTGCGCGGCGGGCGTCTCCCGATTGGGCATGACGCGCGGAATGCGCATCGTGCCCGACCTTTGCCGCTCCCAAGTGGCGCGTTGCTCCATGTAGCACTTCTCCTGTGAGGCCCGCCGATGCGCGCTGCATCCACTGCGCACCCGTCTGAAGTAACTGCCACCCACGCGCGGACCGCGCTCGTCCGATTGGCGATCGCGCTGTTCGCCACCCTGATGCTGCTGGCCGTCTGGCGACCGTCGTTCGTGCACGCCCAGACCAAGCCGGTGGTAGCGTCCAAGACGCAAGTCTCCAGCTCGGATACGGCCACGACCACGCATGTCGTGAAAGCTGGCGAGTCGCTTTGGGCGATTGCCGAACGCTACTACGGGACGGGATATCAGTGGCAGGAACTCGCGCGCCGCAACGCGCTCGTCACCACGCGCCCGAAAGTATTGCTCGTCGGCATGAAATTGCGGGTCCCGGCCTCGGTGCCGGCCGCGCTTCCAATGGCGAGCGCCGGCGCCACCGTTCCGGCCATCGCGCGCACCCCCGCCGTGAACCCGACAACTGCAGCACCGGTCGCCGCCAATCCGGCGGGCGCTCCCGCGGCCACGTCGTCGCTGGCCGCACAAACTGCAGACAAAGCCGACGCGGCAGCGACCTCTGTCCCTGCGCCGGCTGCCTCGACGCGCGGCACGCCCGTCGCGTCGGTATCGGCGACCCCCACCCGTCGTGTTGCGTCGGCCAAGCCCGCACCCGCCCCGACAGGTGCGGCGCCCGGCTCGCCGACGGTTGCTGTCGCACCCGCTGCCGCGAAGTCCAGCAATGCGGCGGCGGCGATCACGGCCAATGCAAGTCGTATGACACCGCCGATGCGCGCCGAGACGCTGCTGACCCGTCAGACCACGCGGATTGGTCTGGTCGAGCGTTCGGAGCTCGCGGCCGCCCGTGGCTCCGATGAATCGACCGTGTTCTTGCGCCGCGTCCCGGAGGCGTCAGAAGTCGATGCGCAGGCGCGCGCGGCCAGTCGTGGCGACGCGCCCAAGCCGCGTCGCGGCGAATACGAGGCCGCCCCATTCTCGGTCGACGTGTCGACCTTGGCCAAGGGTGGCGCGCTGCTCCGGCGCATTGGCGCGGCCAGCGCAGGTTCGCGGGCTGAGCCGCAACGCATGATGTTGGTGGACGAGGTGGAGATTGCGGCGCCCGCAGGCGTGTCGTTGTCAGTGGGGGATCGACTGGTGAGCGTGCAGCTGACGCCGGAGCTGTCCAAGGGCGTCCGCGTTGCCATACCCACCGGCGTCGTGCGAGTGACGCGTGTCGAAGCCGGCAAGCCGGTGGTCGCCGTGGTGCAGTCACAGAGTGGCGGTATGATGCAGGGACAGCCGTTGTTCATGGTGGAAGGCGCCGCTGCGCCGCTCTCCGCGCGGGCAACGAGCGCGGTGTCCGATGATATCTCCACCTCTGTCCGCTGGACCGATGCGAGCGAGTCGATTCCGACGCTTCAGAGCTTCGTGCTGCTCGACGCCGGTGCATCGAAGGGAGTGCAGGCAGGCGACGAGTTCGAGTTGCGCACCGCACCGACGGCAGGCGGCGGGGCGGGCGGCGAGCGCATCGCACGCGCTCGCATTGTACGTGTGGCGGGCAACGAAAGCGCCGCGATCATCGTGAAGCAGGAGCGCGCCGACATCGGCGTGGGTGTCGCTGCACGTCGGGTCGCGCGCGTCCCCTAGGCACTCTGCCCGCGCGGGCCGTACGCCGGCGCACGATTCACGAGAAAAAAACGCGCGCCGGCGACCACATTGTCGTCGGCGCGCGTGTACATTGGGCTACGCGTGTCGCCGAGAAGCGCACGAGCCGGCACGCACCTTGATTTCTATTTCGCGAGGACGCGACGGCATGGCGAAGACGGTGCTGGTGACGGGGGGGGCGGGCTTCATCGGCTCGCATGTGGCGGATCGGTTCAGCGCCGAAGGGTGGGAGGTGACCGTCCTGGACGATTTGTCGAGCGGTCGCGTGGAGAACCTCACACCCGGCGCACGGTTCGTTCGCGGGGACATCACGACGCCCGAGGCCGCGACATTGGTGCGCGAGGGCAAGTTCGATGTCATGTGCCATCTGGCCGCGCAGATCGACGTGCGCCGCAGCGTGCTCGACCCCGTCTACGACGCCACCCGCAACGTCCTCGGCACCCTCAACCTGATGCAAGCGGTGCAGGCGAGCGGGCACGCGACGCGTGTCGTCTTCTCGTCCACCGGCGGCGCCCTTTACGGCGATTTCGATCCGCCGCCGAGCGCGGAGACGTTCGCCAAGGATCCCGAGTCGCCGTACGGCATCACCAAGCTGTCCGTCGAGTACTACCTCGCGTACTACGGGCGCGTCCACAAGCTTGATACGGTCGCCCTGCGTTACGGCAACGTGTACGGGCCACGGCAGGATCCGCATGGCGAAGCGGGCGTGGTTGCGATTTTCTGTAATCGCGTGCTCGACGGGCGCGCCTTGACCGTGTACGGCGATGGGACCCAGACCCGCGACTACGTGTATGCCGGAGATGTCGCCGCGGCCAATTTCGCCGCCGCCACGTCGACCTCGCTGCCGGCCCCGGGGCGCCTCGACGCGCGCGCCTTCAACATCGGCACCGGGATCGAAACGTCCGTGAACACGCTTGCGACTACGCTGTCCGATGTGTCGGACTCCAAGGCACCAATCGACTATGCGCCTGCTCGTGCGGGTGAATTGGCGCGCTCCGCGCTGGACACAGCAAAGGCGCGCGCGGTGCTGGGGTGGCAGCCGACCGTGTCGCTGAGCGACGGTCTGCGCAACACGTTCCGGTACTTCGCCGATTTCCGCAGCGGTGCGGCAACGCGATGATGATGACTGCGGGGTCGGTGCTGTTCATTCTTGCGCAGATCGGAGCACAAAGCGAAGGTGTGCCCGATTCGCTCACGGCGATGGTGCTCGGCGGCGACATGGTCACCAAGGCCGTGTTGGCCCTGCTGGTGGTGCTGTCGCTGCTATCGTGGGGCATCATGTTCGCCAAGTGGCGCGCCTTTCGCGCTGCCGAAAACAACGGGCGCGCATTCGTGGACGACTTTGAGCGCGCGCACGGCATCGACGAAGCGGCGGTGATCGCACAGCGATCCAAACGGAGTGCTTTCACGGCGGTGTTCGCACGTGCTGTGCAATTCCTCTCCGAAACGCGCCCGGCCATGGCGGCCACCGGAGACCGGTCGGCCAGACTCTCCGGTTCCCAAGTGGAAGCGCTGCGACTCGTGCTCGACGCCGAAAGCAGCAAGGAACGCGAAGCGCTCGGGTTGTTCATCCCGTGGCTGGCCACCGTGGGCAGCGTGAGCCCGCTGATCGGACTCTTCGGCACCGTGCTCGGTGTCATCAGCGCATTCACCGGCATCGCCGCCAAGGGGTCGGGCAATCTCAATGTCGTCGCGCCCGGCATCGCGATCGCGCTCACGGCGACGGCGGCGGCGCTGGCGGTCGCTATCCCCGCGTCGTTCGCCTACAACGTCTTCGCCGCGCGCTTGAACCGGTTCGATAGTGCGCTCGAAGGGTTCGGGTCGGAGCTCATTGCGCTCATGGTGCGCGAGGGGCGGATCTAGTCCGGATGCGCGGACGACGGCGCGGCGACCGCATGGGCGTCAACGGCGAGATCAACGTGGTCTCGCTGATCGATGTGATGATGCTGTTGATGGTGATCTTCATGATCACGGCCCCGATCATGCAAGGCGGTGTGGACATCACGCTCCCCAAGGCCGACGTCCGCGCCCTCGATCCCAAGAACGGCCTCGTCGTCACGGTCGACCGCGATGGCTACATCTTCATCGACAAGACGAAGTTCAGCTTCGACGAATTCGCCGCGGGTATCCAGGCGCTGTCGGAGAAGAAGGGCGACGGAGGCGTCTTCGTTCGTGCGGATGCGGCGGTGCCCTATGGCATTGTCTTGCGGGTCGTCGCGGCGATGCGGGCCGGTGGAATCAGCGACGTCGGACTCGTCGCCGAGCCGGAGTCGCGGAAATGAGCGCGACCGGGGCGGTGCCGCGTGACTGGTCGCGATCGTCCAAGCGACCGCCGCGCGCCGGGATCGGCGGCGGGTTGGTGCTCTCGGCGCTCGTGCATTCCGGGATCGTGGCGGCAGCGCTCTATGTCGCCACGCGACCCGAGCCCGCGCGGCCGCCCGTGTATCGCGTGAATTTGGTGGGAGCGCCGACCGGACCTCGGCAGGCCGGGGTCGTCAATCCGCCGCCCGCACCCGTCGCACCATCCGCCAAAGCTGAAGTGTCCGGAGCGGAGCGCGTGGCCCCACCCGAGAAGGCGCTGCCAGCGGCCAAGAAGGCGCCTAAGGCGCCGCCCAAAGCCACACCGTCAGCGACTCCGTCCCGGGCGGCCGGCAGCAAGAACGCCACGTCGACGAACAAAACTGCGACCGCGGTACCCAAAGCCGGCGCCGGCGCCGTTGGTGGGAAAGGGGCGGACGTGGCCAATGTGAAGACTGAGGGGATCGCGTTCCCGTTTCCTGGGTACCTGAACAACATCGTACGCCAGTTGACGTTGAACTGGTCGCCCCGACGGGTTTCGGCCGCGCTTGTCAGCGAGGTCAAGTTTCTGATCCGTCGCGACGGCTCGGTGGCGGGCATCGAGATCATGAAATCGTCCGGCGATCGGCTGTATGACGCCGAGGCCTCCGGTGCGGTGGAAGCCGTGGGGGCTACACGCAGCTTCGGGCCACTGCCCGCCGGGTGGAAGGACGACGTGCTCGTGGTGTACTTCACGTTCGATTATTCCCTCCGTCCATGACGCTGTGAACCGTACCGCTCTGCTCCGTTCGATACTGCTTCGCGCCGCGAGCGCGCTTTTCCTGGGTACGACGGTCCCGGTGGCCGTCGCATCGGCGCAGGACCAGCCGGCCGGTGTTCGCCTCGGTATTCAGGCGCGTCCCGGGCAAAAGCCGTCTATGCTCGTGCTGCCGATCAAGGGCACGCAGGGCGACTCGCTCACCGCCATCATTGCGCGTGATCTCGACTTCAGCGATCGCTTCACCGTTGTGCCATCGGCGACCGTCGCGGTCACCAACGGTCCGCCCAACTATCCTGTTTTCGCCAAGCTGGGCGTCGATGGCATTGTACAGGCCACCGTGCTTGCATCCGGCTGGCTGCGCGTTGCGCTGCACGACGTGGCCAAAAAGGCCGTCGTGAACCAAAAGGATTTTCCGCTGCCGAATCCGGCCGGCACCGCCGCGTGGCGCATGGCTGCGCACGGCGTGTCCGACGGTGTGGAGGAGTGGATCACGTTCCAGCGCGGCATCGCGCAATCGCAGATTGCGTTCGAGCGCGATAAGCGCATCTGGGTGATGGACAGCGACGGGGCGAGTGCACGTCCCGTCACGCCGGCCGGCATCTCGGCGGCGTGGAGTCCGTCCGGCCGTTCCTTGGTGTACAACGTGCTCGACGGTCGGCGCGATCCGCTCTTCGTGACCGAACTTGCCACCGGAGCGCAGCGCGCGCTGACCAGTCCGGCCCCGTCACAGGACATCACGCCTGCGGTCTCACCCGATGGCCGCACCGTCGTGTTCGGGCGGGTCTCCGAGAACGGCACCGACCTGTACGCGGTCCCTTTCGCCGGAGGGACACCGACGCGCATTACCGTCGGTCGCGGGCGCATCAGTTTTCAGCCGTCCTTCAGTCCCGACGGACAGCGTTTGGTTTTCGCATCGGACCGCTCGGGGCACAACGAAGTATATATTTGTGATCTCGACGGGACGAACGTCGAGGCGCTGACGTCTGGCGTGTACGGTGACCGGAATTACCGGACCGCGCCCGACTGGTCACCCGATGGGAGGTTGGTCGCGTTCGAGTCGCTCAACGGTGGCACTTTTCAGCTGATGATTGTCAACGTGCGCGACAAGTCCACGCGGGTCGTCGCGAGCGAGGGGCGCAATGGCGATCCCTCGTGGGCTCCGGATTCACGGCATCTGGTCTTCACGTCCAACCGCAGCGGCCTGCGCCAGCTGTGGGTGGTCGATGTAGAATCCGGTCGTACCCGTCAGCTCCGCACGGCCACGAGTGCGCGTCTCTCGTCGTGGTCGCCCCGTTTGGCAACACCGTAGGTTCGAAAGTGCTGTGCAATTTCCTCTTCCACACGAGTCCCGGAGTCTGAGATCATGAAGCGTTCGTCTCGTCTGCTGTTGTTGGCCGTCGCTGCCCCCGCACTGTTTTCGGCATGCAAAAAGAAGCAGCCTGCGGTGGTGCCTCCTGCACCGGTTGAACAGCCGCCGGTGACGCCGCCGCGTCCCGTACCCACGACGACGGCCACGCCGGTCGATACGATGGAAGCAATGCGTGCGGAGATCGCTGCGGCGCGTGCCCGCCTGCTCGAAACCATCTACTTCGAGTACGACGCGGACGAGCTCCGCGATGATGCGCGTGCCACGCTCGATTCCAAGATTCCGCTGCTCAACCTGAACAGCTCGCTCCGCGTGCGCATCTCGGGCCATTGCGATGAGCGCGGCAGCGACGAGTACAACATCGCGCTGGGTCGCCGTCGCGCCGAAGTGGCGAAGAAGTATCTGACGGACCGTGGTATCGACGCGTCGCGTATCGAAACGACGAGCTTCGGACGCGAGCGTCCGGCGGTTGCGGGTGAGGGCGAGGAGGCGTGGGCGCAGAACCGTCGCGATGAGTTCGAGATCATCGCCGGCGGCGACCAGCTGCGCGCCAAGTGAGCATGACGGCTGCACTCGTCTCGCGCGTGCGACGACTGCTTCCGCTGGCGGCGCTCGTTGCCGCCGGCGGCTGTTTCGCGACGCGTACCGATGTGCGGCTGGTCCAGACGGATATCGCAACGCTGCGCACCGAACTGAGTCGCACCAACGCGGAACAACGTGCCGCGTTGGCGCAGGCCATGACGCTGCTGCAGACGGCGTCCGACTCGCTGGCCCGTGTCAGCGCACGCACGGTGTCGCTGCAGGGCGACGTGCGCGGCGAGACGCGTAGCATCAAGGAGCAGTTGCTGCAAATCCAACAGCTCCTTGGGCAAAGCCAGGCGACTATCGCACGGTTGCGTGCCGAGCTGGCCGAGCGTGCGAATGCCCCGGTGAGTCCCGTGGTACCGCCAACGGGCAGCGTGCCGACGTCGGCCGGTCGTGGCGCGGGCGCGGCGACCCCTCCGGTGGCGATGGACAGCACCGCGGTGGTGCGCGGACCGGGGCCGCTCGAGTTGTATCAGAGTGGCCGCGATCAGCTCAATCGCGGCAGCACCAGTACCGCGCGCGTGCTGTTTCAGGAGTTCGTGAACAATTATCCTGAACATGAGTATGCGCCCGAGGCGCAATACTGGCTCGCGGTGACCTACGAGCGGGAAAAGAACGTCGCTGCCGCCGATGCGGCGTACGCGGCGGTGGTCTCCAAATACGAGAATGCGCCCGAGGCACCGACGGCACTCTACAAGCGCGCCATGCTCTTTGTGCAGCAGAACAACACCCCGAAGGCCCGCGAACTACTTGACCAGGTCGTAAAGCGCTACCCGCGCAGCGACGAGGCGGTATTCGCCGCCGACCAGCTCAAGACCCTGCGCTGATATGCGCAGCGGTCTCCGTACGCTCTAGAGTTAACGCACGCCGATGGCCAGCCAGACCCACACAGAAATGCCGTTCCTCGATCACCTCGAGGAGCTCCGCTGGCGGCTGTTCAAGATCGCGATCGCGATCGCGATCGGGGTGATCGGTTCGTTCGCGATGCTGTATACCAAACAGGTCGATATCATCGGTCTGATTGCCAAGCCCGTGCAACCGTATTTGAACCGTCCGTTGATGGTTACCCGTCCGGGCGCCTTGTTCGATATCGTCATGGACGCGTCGATCGCGCTGGGGCTCATTTTCGCCTCGCCGGTGATCGTTTGGCAGGTCTGGGGGTTTCTCTCCCCGGCGCTTTACGGGCATGAAAAGAAGGTCGTCATCCCCTCGTTGATCGGCGCGGCGCTGCTCTTTCTCGGCGGCATGGCGCTTTCGTATTTCTTTGTGCTGCCGGTCACGCTCAAGTTTCTGATGGGCTTCCAGAGCGCGTCGGTCGAGTCGGTGCTTACCGTGTCGGAGTACTTCGGCTTCGCGCTCGCCATGTGTCTGGCCTTCGGCGCCGTCTTCGAGTTGCCGATCGTGATCATCCTGCTCACGGCGCTCGGTATCGTACAGCCTAAACTGCTGGTGAAGTTCCGGCGTCATGCGTTCGTGGGCTGCATTATCGGCGCGGCGATCATCACGCCGGGACAGGATCCGACCTCGTTGTTCGCACTGACGATTCCGTTGTACCTGTTGTACGAAGTCTCGATCACGCTCTCGCGCGTCATCTACAATCGTCGGGAGAAGCGACTCTCGGCGGGAGACGAATAGCACGGTGCACTCGGTCTATCGCGTCGGTGCGCTCGTGCGCGCCTTCACGCGCGCGTGCGGCATCGGGCTCGCTCTGGCATGCGCGCCGGCCACCGCGATCGCCCAGACGCCACCGGTGCCCATTCCGCGCGCGCCCGCGCGGCCCGCGCAGACCGGTGCCCGCGCTGACACGAGCGTGCGCGCGCTGCATAGCGAAAAGACGATTTTCGAGTGGGCGCAGCCGGACTCCACCATGCGGGAGCTGTTGGAGCGAAAGGGGTATCGGCAGGTGCAGTATCAGGGCGACGTCGTGCGCTTTGATGCCGTGACCAAGGAGCTGCGCATTCGTGGTGAACCCGCGGCGGTCAAACGCGATGGCACGATGCTCATCGGCGACACCATCGCCTACAGCGATTCGACGAAACGAGTCATCGCCACTGGCGACACCGTGGTGCTGCGTGACCCCACGCAGCCCGATGCCGACGACTTCGTCGCCCGCGGACGGATCGACTACGACACGGAAACGAGGCAGGGCGTCACCGGCGCCTTCTCCACGTCGGTGAGCTCAGGTCAGCGCCTGTATCTGAGCGCTGAACGCAGTTCGATCATGTCGGACACGCTGGCGACGGGAAAGCACATCATCTTTGCGCGCAACGGGTCGTTCACGTTCTGCGATCACGAAGAACCGCATTTTCATTTCACGACCCGGGACATGAAGTTCATCTCGGAAAACGTGATGGTCGCGCGCCCCGGCGTGTTGTATATCGGCGAAGTGCCTGTGTTCTGGATCCCGTTCTTTTTCCAGGATGTGCGGCGTGGACGTCGGAGCGGGCTGCTGACGCCGAATTTCGGGGTGGCGGAACTGCTTCGGAACAGCCCGTCGTATCGACGCAGCGTGTCCAACATGGGTTACTTCTTCGCCATTAACGACTACATGAACGCCGAGGCGTCATTCGACTGGCGCAGCGGCGCGCGCGCGACAGAGAATGACCCCGGCTTCCTGCGCAGCAACGTCGAGTACCGCTACAAGTGGCTCAATCGCTTCATCAGCGGCGAGACCGCAGTGTCGTACCTCGATCAGCGCAACGGCACGACCAATACGTCGGTGACGTGGAATCACAACCAGGATTTCTCGCGGCAAACGCGTCTGACTGCGCGCATGAACTGGGTGCAGAGCACGACCTTGCAGCGCGCGACCACGATCAATCCGGTCGCCGCCAATGCGACCATCCGCTCGCAACTCAGCTACCAAACGAAAATCGGTCCGGCGCAGATCAACGTCGGTGGATCTCGCGTGCAGTATCCCGGACGGACGCAGGTGGACATGGATTTCCCCTCGCTGAACGTGACAACCGGATCGCTGGGAAACGATCGCTTCACCTGGACGCCTTCCCTCCGGCTTTCGGTCGCGTCCAGCCAGCGGATCGATCAGGGTATTCAGTTCCCGTTCGTCTATAATCCCCGGTCCGGCGGCGGTGTAGACAGCACGCGATTTCGTGCGGATCGCCGCAACATGCAGTTCAGCTTCGACACTCCGATCAAACTCGGCGACTTTGTTTGGCAGAACTCCTTCACCGTCAACGAGCAGTACCGCGACTACCCCGAGCAGCGAGAGATCATCGGGGTGCGCGATACGTCACAGCGTTCCATTCGCATTTTCGCGCGCACCTTTGAAACGAACGCGGACTGGACGACCTCGTTTAACCTGCCTCGTTTCTTTCAAGGCTCGTGGAACGTGTCGCCCTCGATCGCGGTGCAAAACGTAGACGGTGCATCCGGCTTGTGGGTGCGGACCGAGCGCAGTGGCGGGGTATGGGTTTCGCAGGCAAAACGTCTGAGCTATTCCGTTGGCGCGTCGCCCACGCTGTACGCGCAGTTCCCCGGCCTCGGGCCGATCGCGCGTTTCCGCCATTCGATTTCGCCGCAGATCACGGCCAGCTACTCACCGCAGGCCAGCGTCAGCGACCAATACCTCGCCGCGCTTGGGCGCACGCGCGTGGGCTATCTCGGCGCGCTCAAGCAGAATCGTCTGCAGCTCGGCTTGGCGACGAACATCGAAGCAAAGATCCGAGGCAGCGCGGTGCCGGTCGATACGGCCGGCGGATCGCCCGGCGTCGAGTCCGGCTCGCTTGCCGGCGGCGGCGAAGAGGAAGTGATTGTGGGGGCGGACGGCGCCGGTGAGAATCTGCGGAAGATCACACTGCTGTCACTCAACTTTTCGCCGCTGTCGTATGACTTTGTGCGCGCCGATTCCACCGGCAAGGGATTCACCGATCGGACCTTCACGCTATCGGGGCGCACCGACCTCCTCCCCGGTCTCGACTTCCGCACGTCGTACGAACTGTTTCAAGGTGATCCGCTCTCGGATACCGCAACCTTCAGTCCGTATCGCACCGAGTTCGGCGTCACGTTTTCGCTCAACGGCAAATCAGGCATCGTTGCGTTGCTCGGCCGCATGCTCGGTGTCGGCACAACACTCGAAGGAGTGTCCACCGATCGCAACCGTCCGGTGAATGCGAACGAAGCCAACATTGCCCAGCAGTCTCGGCAAATGAATGCGGCCGGCGGAAGCATGCGCGGATTGCAGGCGAGTATTCCGACCGGGCAGGGATGGAGCCTCAATCTCCAGTACAACGCTGCGCGCCAACGACCACCGCGCGGAGGTACGCAGATCGTGAACGACCCCTCCACGCTGTGCGAATCACAGCGAGCGTTCGGCATCGCGGCCTACGATCGGTGCATTTTTCAGGCGCAGAACGCGCCGTCTACCGGTCTCACCACCGGACAGAGCGCGATCGGCGCCCCATTTTTCATCTCACCGCCCACGCAAAACGTCACGTCCGCATTCACGTTCAACATCACACGGAACTGGTCGGCGCAGTGGTCCACCCAGTACGACGTCGAGCGCAACCGGTTCGCCAGTCAGCAGGTAGGGCTGCAGCGGTCGTTGCACGATTGGAATGCCGTCTTCGCTTTCACGCAGGCGCCAAACGGTAATTTCTCGTTCAATTTCTTCATCGCGCTCAAGGCGCAGCCCGAATTGAAGTTCAACTACGACCGGCAGACGTACCGGCAGAGCAGCTTCTGAGTTCAGGAGCGTGCTCCGCGTCTCGGCCGACTCTCACGCGCGGGAATCGCTTGTGACCACGCTGCTGCTGGACGGACGATCGCTGCGAATCGATGACGTGGTCGCCGTCGCCGACGGCTATCGGCCCGTCGCGCTCGCTCCGGCGGCGCGCACGCGCATGCAGACGACACGTGCCGTCGTGGATCGCGCGGTGCTGTCGGGCGTGCCGGTCTACGGTGTGAATACCGGGTTCGGCAAGCTCTCCGAGGTGACCATTCCCCCGACGCAGCTCGCCGAATTGCAGCGCAATCTCGTGCGGAGTCACGCCGCCGGCGTGGGCGATCCGTTGCCCGAACGGGAGGTACGCGCAATGATGTTGCTGCGCGCGAACGTCTTGGCGACCGGGTTCGCCGGCGCGCGCACCGACGTGGTCGACGCGCTGCTGGGCATGCTCAACGCCCGTATCTGGCCGGTTGTACCGGAACAGGGAAGCGTGGGAGCCAGTGGCGATCTCGCGCCGCTGGCGCATCTTGCGCTCGCACTGATCGGCGAAGGATCGGCAACGCAGTCGGGCGTGATCGACAGCGTGCACGTGTTGCTGGAGCGTGCCGGACTCGCGCCCGTTGTCCTCGAGGCCAAAGAAGGGCTGGCGTTGATTAACGGCACGCAGGCGCACACGGCAATTGCGGCGCTCGCCTGCGCCGAGCTCGGTCGGTTGTGGCGCGCGTCGCATGTGGCGACGGCTATGAGTCTCGAAGCGCTGCTCGGCACGCCCGACGCCTTTGACGCGCGCATTCAGGACGCCCGCGGACAGGAGGGGCAGCGTGAATCGGCGGCGCTGCTGCGTGCGCTACTCAGCCAGAGCGCCATTCGGGAATCGCACCGGTTGGGCGATCCGCGCGTGCAGGACGCGTACGCACTGCGCTGTGCGCCGCAGGTGTACGGGCCGGCGCGTGAAGCGCTCGTCTTCGCGGGCACGATCATCGAGCGCGAACTCAACGCCGCCACCGACAACCCATTAGTGCTCGAGAGCGGGGAACTGCTCAGCGGAGGCAACTTCCACGGGCAAGCCGTGGCGATGGCTGCCGACCTGCTGGCGATCGTCTCGGCCAATCTCGCGGTCATCAGCGAACGCCGAACGGATCGGCTCGTGCATCCCGATTTCAATCAGGGGCTGCCGCCGTTTCTGGCCGGCGCGCCCGGGCTCGAGTCCGGCTACATGATGGCGCAGGTGACGTCTGCGGCCTTGGCCAGTGAGTGCAAGACGCTGGCGTACCCGGCCAGCGTCGACTCCATTCCCACCGACGGCAACAAGGAGGATGTCGTGCCGATGGCAATGGGTGCGGCGATCAAGCTGCGTCGTACCGTGCGCAATCTGCGCCATGTTGTCGCCATCGAGCTCATCGCAGCTGCGGAGGGGCTCGAGCATCGGCGCCCGCTCACGAGCACACTCGCGCTCGAACAGGCGCACGCCATCATTCGTGAGTACGTACCCAAGGCGTCTGGTGATCGGTCGCCGTCTCCCGATATTGTTCGGCTGGCGACCGCGCTGGCGGCTGGCGCGTTCGAGTCGATCGTGAACGGGATCTCGTCATGATGCATACCAACCCGACCTCCGGGCAGAATCACGCAGCGCCGGTTGATCACGCTGGTCCGCGACGGGTGCGGGCACCGCGCGGGAATACCATCTCGTGTCGCGGCTGGGAGCAGGAGGCGGTGCTGCGCATGCTGATGAACAATCTCGATGCGGAAGTTGCCGAGCGGCCTGATGATTTGGTCGTGTACGGCGGCACCGGTCGCGCGGCACGGTCGTGGGAGGCGTTCGACGCGATCGTGGATACGCTGCACACGCTGGCCGACGACGAGACGTTGCTGGTGCAGAGTGGTAAACCGGTGGCAGTGTTTCGCACTCACTCCGACGCGCCGCGGGTGTTGTTGGCGAATGCCAATCTGGTCGGGCGGTGGGCCACCTGGCCCGAGTTCCGCCGGTTGGAGAAGCTGGGCCTCACGATGTACGGACAGATGACTGCCGGATCCTGGATCTACATCGGGTCGCAGGGCATCGTGCAGGGCACGTACGAAACATTCGGCGCGGTTGCGGCACGGCACTTTGGCGGAACGCTCGAAGGGCGACTGGTCGTGACGGCGGGGCTCGGTGGCATGGGTGGCGCACAGCCACTCGCGGCCGCAATGCACGGCGCGGCGGTGCTCGGTATCGAGGTCGACCCGACGCGCATCGCCAAGCGTATCGAGACGCGCTATTGCGATCGCATGACCGACTCGCTTGATGAGGCGATGGTATGGTTGCGCGAGGCACAGGCGCAGCGCGTGGGGCTTTCGGTGGGGCTCTGCGCGAACGCGGCCGACGTGATGCCGGAGCTGGTACGTCGTGGTGTCGTGCCCGACGTGCTGACCGATCAGACGAGTGCGCACGACATGCTGGTGGGCTATGTGCCATCGGGCCTGTCGCTCGATGCGGCAGCCGCGCTGCGCGACCACGACCCCGATGCATATATCGAGCGTGCCACACAATCGGTAGTCACCCATGTGCGCGCCATGCGCGCGTTGCAAGACCGGGGCGCGATCACGTTCGACTACGGCAACAACATCCGCACCGTCGCGTTCGATGCCGGCGTGGACGATGCCTTTCGCATTCCGGGCTTCGTGCCCGAGTACATCCGCCCGTTGTTTTGCGAAGGCAAGGGACCGTTCCGCTGGGTTGCGCTCTCC
>JBBQSM010000037.1:0-30296 GCA_038234895.1 Gemmatimonadales bacterium | reverse complement strand
GTGGGGGAAATGTTGACCGCGCGTGAGATGGGACGTCGTTGCGCCGTCCTGCATCGTTTCGCGCAACTCAGCGGTCGCTATGCCCGGGAGTCGCTGGTCGCGGTCGATCGGCACGGCACGGTTCTGCACGCCCCCGACCGCTCGCCGGCGGGACTCCGGCCGGAAACGGCGACGCCCGCCGGGTTGCTACGTGCGCTGGTGCAGCTGGTGCAGGCGTTCGACGCGCACGAGCGCATGAGTGCAGGCAGGCCGCGCACGCCCGCACCGACGGCTATTCGCTGCGCAGCGTCGTGGGCGAATCGCCGTGCATGGTCGAGTCGGTGCGCCTCGCCACGGCGGCCAGTCGCACCATGCTGCCGGTGCTGCTGCTGGGCGAATCGGGAACGGGCAAGGAGGTGTTCGCGCAGGCGATTCACAACGCGAGTGGGCGCAGCGCTCGCCCGTTCGTGGCGGTAAACTGTGCCGCGCTGCCACGCGAACTGGTGGAGTCGGAGCTGTTCGGGTACGTCGGCGGCGCATTCACCGGCGCGCGCCGCGAGGGAAGTGCCGGCAAGTTCCGCACGGCGGAAGGCGGTACCATCTTCCTCGACGAGATCAGCGCGATGCCCGTCGGTGCGCAGGCAGCGCTGTTGCGCGTGTTGCGCGTGTTGCGCGTGTTGCAGGAGCAGGAACTGTCGCCCGTCGGCAGCAGCGAGGTGCGCCCGCTCGATGTGCGGGTGTTGGCTGCCACCAACCGCGACGCCGTCGAGGCGGTGCGCTCCGGCGTGCTGCGCGCCGACCTGTATCACCGACTGAACGTGCTGGCCATCGAACTGCCGCCGCTGCGCGACCGTCGCGCCGACATCCCGGCGCTCGCGGCGCAACCGCTGGCGCTCGCGGCGATCGAACTGGAACGACCGCACCTGCAGTTTCATGACGCGGTCGTTCCGGCACTTACGCGTCAGGCATGGCCGGGCAACGTGCGCGAGCTCAAGAACGTGATCCGGCGCGACGCGTTGTGCAGCGACGATTGCATCGGACTCGAGAATTTGGCCTGAACCCCACAGCGCACGAATTGTTCCGAGGGAGATTTTTATGGTGCAGTAGACACCGTCGATGATCGGGCGCGCACCGTTGCAGCAGTCCGGGCCGCGCGCTCGATGGCGGATGCCGCCATGCGACTCGGCATCAACCGCAGCACGTTGTATCGCCGACTCGAGCGTTACGGCATCAAGACGGAGCGCCTGTTGCGCGCGCAGTCGCACGCGACCTGGACGACGGCGCGCTTGATTCGTTGGGGCACGCCGCTGCGTCATGTGGTACCATTCATTGCAGCGGTACACACCGCCGCGCCACGTCGTAGCTCTAACGACCAGCCTCGCCATTCTGGCGCGCCGATCGGCATGTCCGTCGGTGCTCAGGAGCAGGCATGAAGTCAGCGCCCGTGCAGTCCGCGTTTCCCATCGTCGGCATCGGCGCGTCCGCCGGTGGCCTCGAGGCGTTGGAGATCTTCCTGCGGCACCTGCCGCCGCAGCCGGAAATGGCGTTCGTGATCGTGCAGCATCTCGATCCCACGCACACCGCCCTGCTTGCCGAACTGCTGCAGCGCGCCACGCCCATGCCGGTGGCCGAAGTCGTCGACGGCACGCGCATGGTGCCCGGGCATGTGTACGTCATTCCGCCCAACAAAGAGTTGTCGGTCTTTGGCGGTGTACTGCATCTGCTCGATCCGGTGGAACCGCGCGGACGACGTCGCCCGATCGACACCTTCTTTCGCGCGCTCGCCGCCGACAGCGGCGCGGCCAGCATCGGGATCATTCTCTCGGGGATGGGAACGGACGGGACCAGCGGCTTGCAGGCGATCAAGGCCGCCGGCGGGCGCACGCTCGTGCAGGAACCCGGAACAGCCAAGTTCGACGGGATGCCGCGCAGTGCGGCGGAATCGGGAAGCGCCGATGTGACGGCGCCGGTGGACGAACTGCCGGCCCACCTCGCGACCCTGCTGGCCTCGCCTGCGCGCGCGCCGGATCCGGCACGTCCGGCCGATGACGCGGTGACGCTCGACAAGGCCCTCTTGCTGCTGCGCGGACACACAGGACACGACTTCTCGCTGTACAAGAAAAACACGGTCCTGCGGCGCGTCGAGCGACGTATGAGCATTCACAAGATCACCGCGATGAGCGGCTACGTGCGCTTCCTGCAGGGCAACGCGCAGGAGCTTGAGCTGCTGTTCAAGGAATTGCTGATCGGTGTCTCGAGCTTCTTTCGTGACGCCGAGGTGTGGCAAATACTGCGCGACACGGTCGTGCCGGACATCGTGCGCGCGCATGCGGCCAACCAACCGATCCGTGCCTGGGTGGCCGGATGCGCCTCTGGCGAGGAAGCGTACTCGCTGGCGATCGTCTTTCGCGAAGTCCTCGACGAGATCGTGCCGACCCAGGCCATCGACGTCCGGATCTTCGCGACCGATCTCGATCGCGATGCGATCGACCGCGCCCGCGCCGCAGTGTATCCCAAAAGCATCGCGAAGGACGTCTCAGCCGAGCGATTGGCGCGCTTCTTTGTGGCAACCGACCGCGGATTCCAGGTCGGGGCGCGCATCCGCGACAGCGTGACCTTCGCACCGCACAACCTCACGATGGACCCGCCGTTCACGAAGCTCGACTTCGTGAGCTGCCGGAACCTGCTCATTTATCTCACGCCCGCGCTGCAGCAAAAGGTCATTCCGCTGTTTCACTACAGCCTCAAACCCGGCGGCGTGCTGTTCCTCGGTACTTCGGAGACTATCGGTGCGGCGACGGAGCTGTTCGAGCCGATCGACGGGAAAGCGCGACTCTACCGACGCTCGGCCAAGTCGATTCGAACGGAACTGAGCGTGTTCCCGACGACCACCAAGACACTCCGTATCGGAGCCTCTGTGCCGCCACAAAAGCAGTCCAACGAACAGCTCCCCTCGGCCGCGGAGCAACTGATCCTGCAGCAGTGCGCGCCGCCTGCGGTCATCGTCGATCACGAGGGCAACATCGTCTTCATCAACGGGCGCACCGGGCGTTATCTCGAGCCGACCGCTGGCAAGACCAACTGGAATGTGCTCTCGATGGCCCGCGAAGGGCTGCGGCATGTGTTGCGCGACGCCTTCGCGCTGGCGCTGACCCAGAAGGAGCCGGTTGTGCGGAGGCCCGTCGCGCTGGCCGACAACGGACTGGGGCAGGCCATCGAACTGCGCGTGCAATCCATCCGGCAGCCCGGCGCGTTGGACGGGCTGGTGCTGATCGTGTTCGTGGACATCGAAACGCCGCCCGCGAGTGTCGCGGCCGATGCGACCACGGACCCGTCCGCCGCGTCGGTGCGGGCCGCGTCGCTGTCGCAGGAACTCGCGCAGCTCATGACGGAGCTGCAGGCCACGCGGGAGGATGCGCGCACGTCCGAGGAGGAGCTCAACTCGACGAACGAGGAGCTGCAGTCCACCAACGAGGAGCTGCAGTCCACCAACGAAGAGCTGATGACGTCGAAGGAGGAGATGCAGTCGATGAACGAAGAGCTGCATACGCTCAATCATGAACTGCAGTCCCGTCTCGACGAACTCGCGCAGGCGAGCAACGACGTGAAGAATCTGCTCGAGAGCACCGAGATCGTGACCGTCTTCCTTGACATGAAACTGCAAATCCGGCTCTTCACGGCGGGCACCAGCCGCATTTTCCGGCTGCTGAGCAGTGACGTGGGGCGACCCCTCGCCGACTTCGCATCAGACCTCGACTATCTGGAATTGGTCGCCGATGCGCGCGAAGTGCTGCGCCTGCTCGTGCCGCATGAGCAACAGGCGCGCACGCGCGACGGTCGCTGGTATCTGATCCGCATCATGCCATACCGGACGCAGTCGAATGCGGTGGACGGTGTGGCCATCACCTTCTCCGACATATCTGTGGCCAAGACGTTGGAGCAGCAGCTGCGGGATACACAGGCGGGACTGGAGCGGCATATCGACGATCAGGAGTTGGTCATACAGCAGCAACGGCAAGTCCCCGATGCGGCCGAGGCCACGTGATGTCTGACTATCCGGATCCGCAGGAGCTTCGCCGACGCGCCGAGCGACGGCTACGCGCCAACGAGCCCGAGGTGGACGCGCTGCGTTCACCGCTGGAAGTCGAGCGTATGCTGCACGAACTCCAGGTACACCAGATCGAACTGGAGATGCAGAACGAGGAGTTGCGCTACGTGCGCGACCAGTCCGAGGTGTTGCTCGCGCGCTATACCGATCTCTACGAGTTCGCACCCACTGGCTATCTGAGTGTGAACACGGACGGCGTCATCACAACCGCCAACCTTACGGCGTCCACACTGCTGGAGGTGGACCGATCATTCCTGCTTCGACGGCGCATGTCGTATTTCCTGCGGGTGGAGAGCCGTAGCGGATTCGACGCCTTCCTGGCGCGCGTGTTCGCGGGAGATGTGAGTGCAACGTGCGACGTCTCGCCACTCAAACAGTCACTGGAGACGGTGCATCTGCGCATTGAGGGCGCGCGCAGCCATGACGCAACGGAAGCGCGGCTTGTGATGGTGGACATCAGCGACGCCTTTCGCGCCACCGAGGCCCTGCGCCTGCACAGCGCGGCGCTCGAAGCAGCGGCGACCTCCATCATGATTACGAGCGCGGCGGGCGTCGTGGATTGGGTCAATCCCGGCTTCACCGCGCTCACCGGCTATCCACTCGAGGAAGCGGTCGGGCAGGGCGTGTCGTCGCTCATGAACTCGGGCACGCACGATCGTGCGTTCTTCGCCGACCTCTGGTCCACGATTCTCTCGGGACGCGTCTGGCGGGGGGAGGTGCGCAACCGGCGCAAGGACGGCTCGGAGTACTGCGAGGAGCGGAGCATTACGCCGTTCGTAAATACGCGTGGTGCGGTGATCCACTTCATCTCGATGGGACGCGACGTCACGCAGCAACGCCAGATGGAAGCACAACTGCAGCAGTCGCAGAAGATGGAAACCGTCGGTCGGCTCGCGGGCGGAATTGCGCATGATTTCAATAATCTGCTCACGGTTATCAACGGCACGGTGGAGCTGGTGTTGGCAGACATGCCCGCAGAGGTACCGCTGCGGCGCGATCTGGAAGAGATCAAGGCGGCCGGCGTGCGCGCCGCGCTGCTCACACGGCAATTGCTCGCGTTCAGCCGCAAGCAGGTCATGCGCTTCGATTCGCTCGATCTCGATGCATTGGTGCTGGGTTTGCAGGACATGCTGAGCCGCCTGCTGGGCGAGCGCATCAGTCTCAACGTCGACTCCGGCGCCGATGGCTGGTTGGTGCGCGCCGACCCGATCCAGATGGAACAGGTGATTCTGAATCTGGCCGTGAACGCGCGCGACGCGATGGAGCATGGTGGCACGCTGACACTCGAGACGGCGCCGTTCATCGTGGATGAGGCGTTCGTCACCCAGCATCCGGCATTCACACCCGGGGAGTACGTCCGCCTGATCGTGAGCGACACCGGTGTCGGCATGGCGGAAGCGATACGCGCGCGTGCATTCGAGCCGTTCTTTACCACCAAGGCGCTCGGCGAAGGCACCGGACTCGGACTCAGCATGGTCTACGGGATCATCACGCAAACCGGTGGTCGCATTCTGATCGGCAGCGAAGTCGGCGTCGGCACGTCCTTCTCTATCTACCTGCCTCGCGTGCAGGCGGACACGTTGCCCCCCGCCCCCGAGCCGATCGGACCCCACGCGAGAGGATCCGAGACCATACTCGTGGTCGAGGATGACGACGCCGTGCGCCGTGTCGCCGTGCGTGTGCTGGAGCATGCAGGCTACACCGTCGTCCCGGCGCGAAACGGCCGCGATGCACTGACCCTGTTGGTGTCGCGCTCGGACACGGTCGATCTCGTGATCACCGACATCGTCATGCCCGAGATGGGCGGATTGGAAATGGCCGCGAGAGTTCGGGAGTCGTACCCCGGCATGCGGGTCATCTTCCTCTCGGGCTACACCGATCAAGCGATGATGCTGCCCCCTGCGAGCGACCTGTCGTCCACTTTCATCGGAAAGCCGTACACGACCAGCCAACTCACCGCACGCGTCCGCGAGGTGCTGGACGCGTAGCGCTGGGCACGTTTCGGCCCGTCGATGACGGGTCGGTACGCATCGCCAAG
The DNA here is from genome assembly GCA_038234895.1 of Gemmatimonadales bacterium. Classification (GTDB taxonomy): domain Bacteria; phylum Gemmatimonadota; class Gemmatimonadetes; order Gemmatimonadales; family Gemmatimonadaceae; genus Gemmatimonas. The sequence continues at coordinate 24,171 of JBBQSM010000037.1, read as the reverse complement.
AGTCGCACCGGTTCGCGACGGGCGTCCTTCGTCATACACTGACGACCTGCGCCGATTCGAGACGGCGCGGCTTGTGATCTCGTCCCGGATCACGGCCGAAAGTCGCACAGATATCCGGCGTCGTCGGGCCCCTGCGCATGCCCTGTACCATGCGTCACTGTGCAGCTCCCCAGGCGTGCTCCCAAACTCAGGAAAGCCGTCAATTCCTCCGGCGGCGCCAAACGCTCCCCGCCGTCAACTCCCCTCGTGGCGACGGGTGTGATCGTCTGCGCGGTGGCCGACCCGCCCGTGTGGCGATGGACTGGCGCGCGCTCATCGCGATCCCGGGCGTCACCCTGGCCGCAGAAGAAATCACCGACGCGTCGAGTGGCACGTCGGCCTTGACGCGCGCGACATCGCTGCGCACACACAGCGATCTGCAAGTCACGATCGACTGCGACTCGGCCGCCGGCGTGCCGGGCCTCACTCTGTTTGCCCAGCACAAAACCAAGACGGGCCGCGACGGGTCAGCGCAGGCGTCGCTGGTGCAGAACGTGTCCAATATCGATGCGGATGATTTCCGGTCGCTCGGCGAAGTGTGCATAGATCAGCGGCTCGCTGCCGACCGCTTGCGTATCGAGGCCGGACGGATCGACTTCAACAGCGAGTTCGCAGGCACCGATCATGGCGGCGCGTTGCTCAACGCGTCGATGGGGTACTCGCCGAGCATTGTGGCAGCACCGACGTTTCCGCTGCCGACCTCCGGCATCAACCTGTTCGTGTCGTCGCTCGCGCAGACGACCATCGGTGTGGGTGTGTTCAATGGGCTCGATGGAGCGCCGGCAGCACTCGGCGGCTCATCCCGTTTCCAGATCGCGCAGATCAATCAGCAGTGGACGCTTGGCAACGATCGTCCCGGACGATTGGGTGTGGGTGCGTGGCGGCACACCAGATTGTTCGTGGCCTGTGCACCAGCGGGGCAGGACGCCGCCGTGGAGACCGCCACTGCGGAGTAACCCTCGCCGGGCTTCATGCGCGGCGCTCGTCGGACGTGATTGGTCTGGGCGTCACGCGTGCCTCGTTCACATTGCTCCCGTCAACGCGCCCGTTGCGTCCTACCAGACGGCAAGTTCCCGGCCTTCGCGTGAGGGTGTGCTTCCACGCGCCGCCAACGGGCGCGGCGTCTCTGCGACGCGGGTGTTGTGGCTGGTCTCACTCAGCGAGAAGCGGCCCACCATGCCGTTCAGCGACTCCGCTTGGCTGGTCAGCTCCTGCGCCGCAGCGGCCGACTCTTCCGCGTTGGCCGCTGCCCGCTTCGTGACCATGTTCATCTGATCGGTCCCGGCCAGGATCTGACGAATACCTTCGGCCTGCTGCACCGACGCCTGCGCGATCTGCTCCGTCGCGATGGACGCTTTGCCGACGGTGCTGGCAATTTCGCTGAGACTGGACTGCGTCAGCACCTTCAGCTCCACCCCGCGCGCCGCATCGGCCAGCGAACGCGCGCTGACGCCCGCCCTACGGCAGGTTCAGGGCGTCCGGCCCAGCTCCGCGAGCAGGTCTCGCACCAGGTCGGGGCGGTCGGTGGTGAGTCCATCCACGCCGAGCCGGATCAGTTGCGTCATGTCCGTTTTGGCGTTCACCGTCCAGGCGAAGACGCGTAGCCCGAGCCGGTGCGCCTCCGCCAGCAGTTCGGGGGTCACGTTGCCCGCGTTCGGCGACCAGTTGCGCCCCCCCGCCGCCACGATCGCTTGCGGTACGGATCCGCCGTGGTCGTCCACATCCAATCCGGCCATCCAGGCGGAGGCACCAGGCTTGCCCGCCTCGATGGTGTCCCAGTCCTTCCCGGTAAAGGTGAGGTAGCTGGTGGGAATCTCCGGGGCGATGGCCTGTACGCGTCGGAGGGCGCGCCAGTCGAAGGAAATGATCTGGGCACGAGCGGACATGCCGCGGCGGCGCAGCTGCGCCACGGTTGCATCGGCGACCTGATCGGGCGTCGCGGACACGCGCGGTTGCGTCGGATCGGTTTTGATCTCCACGACCAGCCGGGTCGGTGCCGCACAGTGCTGCTCGAACAGCGAGATCACGGCATCGAAGGTTGGGACGCGCTCTCCGTCGGCGGCGACCTGGCCGGGATGTCGCTTGGCATAGTCCGAGTCCGGACGCAGGCGCCCCACGTCGTACTGCGTCAGCGTGGAGGCCGTCATGGCGCGCAGCAGTGGCCGATCGGTATCGGGAATCCACGCGCCCGTGCGATCACGCGCGATGTCCGGATGGAGCGCGTAGTCGTGGTGCACGACCAGTACGTTGTCAGCGGTCAGATGCACGTCCAGTTCGATGCCATCCACGCCGATGTCGCAGGCGCGCCGGAAGGCGACCAGTGTGTTCTCCGGAGCGAGTGCGGCCGCGCCCCGATGGCCGATGATCTCCACGCGCTGCGCCGACGCGCGCGGCGCCATGCCATGCGCCGCGATGGAGAGCGCCAACGCGAGTCCGACGGACGTGCGGTGCGACACGAAGTGAGCGAGTCTGTCTGTCATGCGCTCAATGTGGACCCGCCAACGCTCCCGACACGAGAGGCGTTGCGTCACGAACGCGATACAGCCGGCTGTGCGCCGTCGAATGCGCGCGATGCGCGAGCGATGCGGCACCGATCCGTCGGTGCTACGGTGGGGGCGGCGCGGCGTCCAGCCAGCCACCGGTGAACCCCGCCCGCTGCAGTCCACGAATGATGTACGGGTTGGTTCGCATAGTCTTCCAGACCAACTCCGACCGCCAGTTTTCGAGCATGGCGATGATGGGCCCCTGATCGATGCCCAGGTAGTCGCTGTCCACCCACCCGTGCTGCGCGTCGATGCGTCCGTGCCGAAGCGGAATCGCTGGATCACGCAATGTCGGGTTGAAGGCGTCCAGAAATCCGTACGTCCCGAATGCGAGTCCGCCGAATCGCTCACGCATGGCCACGGTGGCCGACACGGCAACCTCGGGCGCGAACACGATGCTCGCGACCGCGGCGGTCGGTGCGATCGTGCCGTCGTCTCGCTGTTCCGTGGCAGCTACGCCGCGCGCCCAGTAGCTGTGAAAGCGTCGCACGGTTCCGTCGACGGTCATGGTGGAGTCGAGTGGGCCGTCCGATGCGGTCAGGCCCCAGACATCGGCGCCATACCCACGCCAGCCCATCGGGTTGCTGATGGCATACTGTCGTTGCGCGAGCGTGGCGCGGCGCGAGTTCTCGAAGTAGTCGATCCCCTTCGTTCGCATGTAGCCGTCGCGAATGCCACGGAAGTCGATCCAGACATGCGAGTACTGGTGGCCGAACAGCGGCGCAAAATCGAGATGCGGTTGCCCCATGAACTCGTGCCACGCGTACGTGCTCGTCCAGGCGTCCCACGAGTCCGCGCCCAGCGGATGGGTGGGTGAACCAAGGCCGAGCACGATCGCGATGATCGCCTCGTTATAGCCTTTCCAATCAGAGCGGATGAAGCCGCGCTCCGGATGCCAACCCATCGAGAGCGCCGGCGCGCGGGCGATGGCCCACGGCCAGTTGACCCGTCGGTACAGCGAATCGGCATAGGCACGAATCGCCGGCTCACCGCCTGTCGCGCCGGTGAAATACGACTGGCAAAACAGTGCGCCGCCAAGCAACAGCGCGGTGTCGATGGTGGAGAGTTCGACGGTCTTGAAGCGGTGGCCGGTGTCGAACTCGAGGAAGTGATAGAAGAATCCTTCGTGCCCGCCCATGCCGCGCGGCGCGGGTCCCTGCGGCAATTCCCACAAGTAGCGCAACGTGGCCAGCGTACGCGCGGCGGCCTGCTCACGCGTGATCCAGCCGCGCTCCACGCCGATGGGGTAGGCCGTGAACGCGAAGCCGATCGCAGCCACCGACGAGAAATCCTTGCGCGGCCAGCGGTCGGGGGTGAGTCCGGTGCGGGGGTCGGTTACATCCCAGAACCAGCGGAACGTTCGCTCCCCCAGCGTATCGAGCAGTGCCGCCTGCCGCGCCGTTGGCGCGAAGGCGACCGCCGGCGCGGGAACCGGCGTGGGAACGGGCGCGGAGGTCCGCACCCCACACGCCGAGAGTGCGCAGCACAGCGCACTGCCGACGACGGCTGCCCCCTTCTTCCTCCACATCACGCGCGCGTTCAGAAGTCGTACACCAACCCGACCTGCACGCGACGCGGATCCGACACGACGCACCCCGCGCGACCCAAGTTCGCGTTCGTGGCCGGCAAGGTGGGAATGAAGCCGTTGAAGCAGCCGAGGTTCTGGAAGTTGAAGACGTTGAACAGGTCCGTGACGATGCCGACGCGGCTCGCGCCGACGGGAATGTCCTTGCGGAAGCGCATGTCCACGTTGCGGAAGCCGAACGCATCGATGCCCAGGAAGCTCTGCGCGGGCGGACGACCCGCGCCGAGCAGCAGTCGCTGCAGATCGATCGTGTTCCCTTTGGATTGATCGTTGATGTTGTAGCGTGCGCCGGAGCTGAGATTGAGCAGGCCGGACCACTGAATGCCGCCAAAGTACGGAATGTTCACGATCCAGTTGCTCACGACCGTGTTCTGTTGGTCATTCGCCGAGGGGGTGCGCGGGTAGTCGGCCACGGTGCGGTAGTCGAGCGAGAAGAGATCGCCGCCCACACGCTGCGCTTCCTGCAGGGTGTACGTAAAGCCAAAGCCCCAATTCCACTTGTCCGGTCCGTTCGAGCGATAGGCGCGATCGACACGCAGCGCCATTGCGTCGTACCACGTCTTGGTATCGTTCGAGGAGACGAGTAGCGCTGCGTAGGTGGGAAGGGCAGCGCAGCAGGAGCCGTCGGGGCGACGGTTACCGCGAATGAAAGTGAAGCCGTTTGTGCTGCGATTGCCCATATATGTGGCCGACACCAGCCACGAGCCGAGCACCTGACTGACGCCGAGATTGAAATGCTGCGCACTCGGCGGACGCGTGTCGTTGTTGATCAGGAATGCTTCAGGGCGACCGGTCGTCCCCTGTGCCAGCAGTTCATCGAGACCGGCGCGCGTCAGGTACCGCGGCTGCCAGATGACCGTCGGCTGACCGTCGCGCGGCGTGCCGTCGGTGGAAAAGCGGAATGTGCCAACGGCAAACTGCAGACGGAATCGTTCGTCGAGCGCGTTGTTGAAGTTGTTGCGATCGTAAAAGACCCCCCACCCGCCGAAAAGCGTCGTCTTCTGCGACTCGGTCGCGGCATACGAGAAGCCGACGCGCGGCTGAACGGCACCAAGAAACGGCGAGCGCTGCGTGCCGTCGGAGAAATAGCTGGACGGCAGATTGAATGGCGCCGCCTCGGCACGCACGCTGGCCGGCGTGACGTACTCGTTGTCGAACATGTTCGACTCATAGTCCCAGCGTACGCCGAGGTTCAGCGTGAGTCGCGGAAAGGGCGTGTAGTCGTCTTGTGCATAGAGACCGAGTTGGGTGTTCGGGCGGGCGATCGTGGGATTGCCCTTGCCGTACGATGCCTGAAACGGGAACGCGAAATTCTCATTCGTGCGGAACGTGTAAATCGGGTTGCCGTTGAAAAACTTGGTCGCGCTGTAGTTCAGATAGTCCAGATTGCCGCCCGTCTTGATCACGTGCGACCCACCGGCATTGAGTCCGGTGTACGTGTAGTCGTGCCGCAGTGAGTAACGGTCCTGCACGAACTTCTGATACGTATCGCGACCGCCGAGCCGACCGACGCCGTTGTACTGTCGCCCCACGGTCCCATCGTCTTCCGGCGAGGGGTTCCAGTCAGCGTTCGAAAAATTGAAGAGCGTTTCGTGCAGGTGATCGCCGCTCGAATACGTACGCTTGGCGTTGATGTTGTTCAGGCCGTTGCGCACGTTTTCCGCGGCGCCGAAGCTGGTCTGCCCACCGAAGCTGCGAATGTCCGTCTCTTTGCGCAGTGAGTACGAGAGCTCGTAGGTGGTGCGGTCCGACTGCGCCAGCGTGAGTTTGGTGAAGAGCAGGTGCGAGCGGAACGGTGACGTGAACGTACCGGCGGCCGCCTGAAACTCCTGCGCCACAGAGGCGGGCAGATTGGCCGGCACCGCACCAAACGTCACCGTATTCTGTCGATCCTGAATATTCGTTTCGTACGACGTGAACAGAAACAGCTTGTCCTTGACCAGCGGTCCCCCCAGCGACACGCCGCCGATATAGCGGTCGAGCGACGCTTTGCGGAACGTGGAGTTGGGTGCGCCTTTCTGGATAAGCTGGAACGTGTCCAGCGCAGTGAAGTTGGTGCCCTGACCGTAGGCGAAAGCACCGCCGCGCCACTGGTTCGATCCCGACTTGGTCGTGGCCGTGATGATCGCGCTGGTCGCCTTCTGATACTCCGCCTTGTAGTTCTGCGTAATCACGCGGAACTCTTGCACGGCATTCTGCGGAAACGGGTTGCCGCGGCTCGCATCCTGACCAGCCAAGCCGGAGGGCAGGATATCGCTCTTGAGCGACGCACCGTCGATGAACACGTTGACGTACTGCGCGGGCTGCGCACCGGCGGAGAAGTTCTTGGTCGTGGAATTGTTGTTGCTTCCGCTGATCCGTACTCCCGGCGCCAGCGCCGCCAGTGAAAGAAAGTTACGGTCGACGGATGGCAGATTTTCTATCTGTTCGCGACTCACATTGGTCGCCACCTCAGAGGTACGCGTTTCGATCGCGCTGGCCGACACTGTCACGGCCGCGAGCTGCGCCGTGGCATCGGTGAGCTGAAAGTCGAGCGTGATGGTTTGGCCGATGGCGACACGCTGTCGCTTCGTAATTGGCTGCAACCCAACACGTCGGGCCGTTATTTCGTACTCGCCCGCAACCAAGCCAAGCAGTGCGTACGCACCCCGGTCGTTCGCAATGGACGACCGTTGCAGGCCCGACTCGAGATTACGTGCCAACACGGTTGAGCTCGGCGCCGGTGTGCCGTCTTGGGTAGTGACGAAACCCCGTACCGAACCCGTCGATGTTTGTGCAGCAGCGGGCACACTGCTCAACGAGCACAGCAGGGCGGCGGCAGCGGCGGGCCGAACAGCACGCTGCAGGCATTCAATCCACACGCGTGGAATCATGACGCATTTCTCCCGAAGAGATTGTGTACGGATGCCGATCTGGAAGCGACAAACAGGAATCCGTCTCGCCAACGTTCGTAACAAGTGCGAGTTCGTCAATAGTCAAACCGCGCCAACTCCGAGCCACGTCACCGCGACCCGGCACAAGTCGAGCACGTCCGGATAGAACGGCACATGTCGAGCATGGCAGCAGAATCTCTGCAACACGCAAACGAGCCCGATCGCGTGGAGGACCGGGCTCGTCTGCTACTCATCACGGTGTCTCAGGCAATCGCCTTACGCTGCGTCGTCCAGCAGCTGAGTTCGCACATACGGGGTCTCACTACTGACAGGCTTTTTGCGTCCACTCAGTACGCCAAACCATTCGATCGACGAGGCGACGAGAATCACCACGACTGCGAGCAGGAAGAACCCGGCCACCGCGGCATCGAGTCGGTCGTTGAAGATGATGCGCTGTGCGGCCTCAACCGACTTGATGGCCGGAGGCAACGTGCCAGTCGCGATCTGCGACTCTACCAGCGTGGCGTGCGAAAGAAAGCCAAGCTTCGGATCCGGCGAGAATACCTTGATCAGCCCCGCCGACGAGGTCACGATGACCAGCCAGATCAGCGGGATGATCGTGACAAAGGAGAACTTCCCCTTGCCCATTTTGATGATGACCGTGGTACCCACGCACAACGCCACCGTTGCAAGCAACTGATTCGATATTCCGAACAGCGGCCACAGCGAATTGATGCCGCCGAGCGGATCGGTCACGCCCTGATAGAGGAAATAGCCCCACATCGACACGAACAGCGCGCTGGTAATGAACACCGCGGGATACCACGACACCCGTCCAAGCGGTTTGTAGATGTTGCCGAGCAGATCCTGCAGCATGAACCGGCCTACGCGCGTGCCGGCATCGAGCGTCGTGAGAATGAACAACGCCTCAAACATGATCGCGAAGTGATACCAGAGCGCCATCGCGCCGGTGCCGCCCAGTGCTTGCGAGAACAGATGCGCCATACCCACGGCAAGACTCGGTGCGCCGCCGGTGCGCGAGAGCAGCGACGTCTCGCCGACCTGCTTGGCAAGCGTCTCCAGTTCCGTCGCGGAAATGGCGGTGAAGAAGCCCCAGTTGTTGATGACGTCGGCCGCACTCGCCGCCGTGGTCCCGATGACGGCGACCGGCGAGTTGATGGCGAAGTACACACCCGGTGTGAGCACGCACGCCGCGATGAGCGCCATCGTGGCCACCAGCGATTCGGTGAGCATGGAGCCATAGCCGATCAGCCGGGCGTCGGACTCACGCCGCAGCAGCTTGGGCGTGGTGCCCGATGAAATCAGCGCGTGAAAGCCCGAGATGGCACCGCAGGCGATGGTGACGAACACGAACGGGAACAGCTTGCCCGCGAAGACCGGTCCGGTGCCATCGATGAACGGCGTGATCGGCGGCATTTCCATGGGCGGCAACACGGTGAGAATGCCGACGCCGAGTGCGACGACCACACCGATCTTGACGAAGGCGCTGAGGTAGTCACGCGGCGCCAGCAGCAACCACACGGGCAAGACCGACGCGGCAAATCCATACGCCATGATCGACCATGCCAGCGTGGTGCCGCTCAGCGTGAACATGGGGGCCAGGCTCGCGTCTTCGGAAACCCACTTGCCGGCGTACAACGCCAGCAGCAGCATCACGAGACCAAGAGCTGTCGCCTCGATCACGCGGTGCGGGCGAATCCATCGCAGGTAGACACCCATCAGCATCGCGATGGGAATCGTGAGGCCGATGGTCACCACTCCCCAGGCACTGTCGCGCAACGCGTTGACGACGATCAGCGCGAGCACGGAGATCAGGATGATCATGATACCGAGAATCGAGACCAACGCCGTCGCACCGGCGACCGTCCCGATTTCTTCTTTGGCCATCTGTCCGAGTGACTTTCCGTCGCGCCGGATGGACGAGGCAAGGATCACGAAGTCCTGCACGGCGCCGCCCAACGCGACGCCGACGATGATCCAGAGCGCGCCGGGAAGGAATCCGAACTGCGCGGCCAGCGTCGGACCTACGAGCGGTCCCGGACCGGCAATCGCGGCGAAGTGGTGGCCGAAGACGATCCACTTGTTCGTCGGCACGTAGTCGCGTCCATCATCCATCCGCTCGGCGGGCGTGGCGCGTGTCGCGTCGAGCTCAAAAATCTTGTGGGAGATGATCCGGCTGTAGAACCGGTAGGCGATGAGGTAACTGCAAACGGCCGCCGTCAGGAGCCATGCAGCGCTGATCTTCTCGCCGCGAGTGAAGGCGACGGTGGCGATGGAGCCGGCCCCGAGAAGGGCAACGGCAAGCCATGGCAGGAGTTTGAGAAGGCGGGAGGTCACGGAGGGCGGGAGAGCGGGCGGGAGGTCTCGGTCGAAAGGTTTTTCGCTCACGGGCGGGCGTCTGTCAATAGCGAATGCATGCACGACAGTGAACGAGTCCTGACCCGGCGCTTCACCCAGACGCCCCACGCGACGATCTTTAGAAGATGTCCATTCCTGTAACGCTCATTCCTGGTGACGGCATCGGGCCGTCCATTGCCGATGCGACCGTTCGCATTCTGGCTGCTGCTGGCGCCGACATCGAGTGGGACCGACAGGTGGCCGGTATGGCCGGCGTCGCCCGTTGGAACGATCCCATCCCCGATGTCACACTCGACTCCATCAAGCGCACACGTCTTGCGCTGAAGGGACCACTGGAGACCCCGGTGGGTGAGGGGTTCAGATCTATCAACGTGGCGTTACGAAAGACATTCGATCTGTACGCGAACGTCCGGCCGGCGCACACGATCATTCCCGGCCGGTTCGACAACGTTGACATCGTGCTGGTGCGAGAGAACACAGAAGGGCTTTACATCGGCGTGGAGCACTACGTAAAGATCGGGGATGACCCGAAGGCCGCCGCAGAATCGGTGGCGATCATCACGCGGGTTGGGTCCGAGCGGATTGTGCGCTACGCGTTCGAGTACGCGCTCAAGCACAATCGCAAGAAGGTCACGCTCGTCCACAAGGCCAACATCCTCAAGTTCTCGCAGGGACTGTTTCTGGACGTCGGCCGCATGGTGGCGCGCGACTACGAAGGGCGTGTGCAATTCGAGGAGCGCATCATCGATGCGATGGCCATGCATCTGGTCATGCGCCCCGAGTCGTTTGATGTGGTCGTGACGACGAATCTGTTCGGCGACATTCTCTCCGATGAGATCTCAGGGCTGGTGGGTGGGCTCGGCCTCGCGCCCGGCGCGAACATCGGCACCACGGCGGCGATCTTCGAGGCGGTGCACGGTACGGCACCGGATATCGCGGGCAAGAACATCGCCAACCCGGGGGCGCTGGTACTGGCCGCCTGTATGATGCTGGAACACATCGGCGACAACGAGCGTGCGCAGCGCATCCGTGACGCACTCGAGGGCACGCTGCGCGATGGCGTGGTGCTCACGCGCGATCTGGGCGGTACGGCCTCCACCGACGAGTTCACCAACGCCGTGATCGCCCGACTCGGATGATCGGACGCGCGGTTCGCGTGCTGCACATTTCCGACATTCACTGCGGGCACCCGTTCGTTCCCGACCACGTCGCCGCCGCCCAGCAACTGGCGGCGGCGTTGTCGTTGGACGCGATCGTTATTTCCGGCGATCTCTCGCAGCGTGCGCGGGAGCATGAATTCCGTGCCGCCCGCATCGTGCTCGATCGCTTTGCGGCCATCGCACCCATCATCACCCTGCCCGGGAATCACGACACCGCGTGGTGGCACGCCCCGTTCGGTCGCGGCGATGCGACCCGGTTGCACGAACGGTGGCGTACCCTGGTGCAGCAGGAGATCGAGCCCACGCTGCGCGTGCCCGGCGTGACGCTGGTGGCGGTCAATTCCGCCAACGGCATGCTGCCACAGACGCTCACGTGGTATCCGCGCGACTGGCGCGTGAAGGGCGGCGTGACGGACGCACAGTTCGCCCACGCGACCGCACGGCTGCACGCAAGTCCGCCCGGCGACCTCAAAATGCTGGTCTTACACCACAACGTGGTGCGCGGTCGTCTATCGAATCGCTGGGGACTGGCCCGCCCCGAACACAGCCTCGACCTCATTGCCGCCAGCGGGGCCCACGTCGTCTGCGCCGGGCATGATCACGAGGAACGCGTGGAGCTGGTCACTCGCAAGGGGCACCGTTTCGTGTCGAGCACCGCGAACACCCTGTCCACGCGTATGCGCGGCCACCGCCCCAGCGCTGTGAACGTGATCGACGCTGTCGGCGACACGATCGCCGTCACCGTGCACACGTACGATGCCCCGTCCCGCGCCTTCGTCCCGGGCGCCACCGTGCGCCACACGGTCGGCTAGCTGGTTTCTTTCAGTCCCCACTCCACAGCTGGCTGTTCCGCCGTTCCCGCTCCACAGAAAACCGCGTACCGCTTACTCGGTACCCGGAACCCCCAGTTCGCGATGTACAGGCCGGCACGATGACCCTGCAGGACGCCTGTCTCCGCAGGCACCACGCCATTCGGCGAGCCTCGTGAAGGGCCGGCACCATGGTCTCGCAACCGAAGACCGCGAACTGAAGGTTTCGGGTCGCGGGTTTTCGGTTTTCGGCCGACTGTGGAGCGGGGAGGTGTCGGTTGGGCGACGTGCTACTGACCGGGAGGGAGAGCGTCGCCGAAGCTGAACACCTGTTCGCGCGTCACATGCCGCTCGATCGCTGCGAGCATCTTGCCGAGTTCTTCGATCGCCTTCTCGAGCGCCTGCCGGTAGAGCCAGCGATACCAAATCATGGTCGCGCCGGCTGCCACGGCGCCCAGGCCCACGCCGGGCAGCGCGGCCAGAGCAATCGAGCCGACCATGCTCGTGAACAGCGCTGTGCCGCCCGCGGTGGCCATGGCGCCGCCCGCACCGATGAATCCCCAGTCCACCTGCAGATTGCGGCGCAGTCCGCGTCGCAGATCGCCGGTGATCACCACTTCGCACGACGGCGTTTGCCCCGTGCCTCGCGCGTGCAAGGTCACGTTCAGGTCAAACAATTCGATCTGCTCGAGACGGTAGACCAGCTGGTCCTTCCTCAGCAGTAAGGACGGCCTGCCGCGCATGACTTCCCCCAGCCGTGGCGCGGTAAAGCGCAGAATCCCCCCGTCCAACGGATGACCGTTGACGGTGTCGTTAAACCGAAGGAAGTATGGATCCTTCGTGAACACGGTCCCGATGGCCGCCAGCGTCGCCTTCGGTGCAGCCGCAATGACGCGTGACACGCTGATCGCGCGGTCGGTCGTACCAAGCATCGTCGTGAACAGCTGCTCCTGCCGGTCGCTCGCCACGGACGGCACAGTTCGACCGGTGCGTTGCGTGCGACGTTCCGCCAGCGCGAGCGCGACATACTGCCGGGAAATCCCGGCCTCCACGGCCGCCGACTCCACATCGCGAATACGATAGCCGTCGCTGCGCTCGTCGCCGCGTTGCGGGTTCTCGCCCTCTACCGCCAGCGCCCCCAGTTGGGCTGTGCGCTCCATGCGATGCGCGGCTTCCGCCTGCAACTGCGCCGCGCGCTGCCAGATCGCCAAAGCATCCTGTTCCGAGAGCACCCCGCCCGGCGCTGCATCGGCTGCCGACCGCTCCGCTGCTTCCGCATCGCGCAACGCGCTGTCGAGCGCCGTGGCCAGCGCATCCGCGGTCTGATAGCGGTCAGCGGGGTTCTTTCGAAGGCAGCGGTCGATCACGGCCGTCACGCTCACGGGAACCTGCGGCGCCACCGAGGCGAGCGACGGAGCAGCCTTGGTTACGTGCGCCACCAACACGCTCTGGGCGGGGCCGTCGAAGGGCAGGCTGCCCGACAGCGCCAAGTAACCCAACACGCCCAGCGCGTACAGGTCGCTCCGTCCGTCCAGCGGCTCTCCCGCCGCCTGCTCCGGACTCATGAAATGCACCGAGCCGAGCACGTGATTGTCGATCGTCAGTCCGTGCGCGGCCAAAGCATGGTCGCGGGCAATGCCGAAGTCGGTCACCACCGCGCGATTGAAGCCGCGGTCCAGCAGGATGTTGTCCGGCTTGATGTCGCGATGCACCACGCCTCGCGCGTGTGCGTACGCCAACCCCCAGGCGACTTCGCGGAGAATACGCACCGCCTCCGTGAGCGGAAACGGGCCGCGCTCGCGCAGCCGGTCGCCCATCGACTCGCCATCGACGAACCGCATGGTGAACCACACGGTGCCGGCCGTCTCATCGGCCCGATACACGTCGATGATGTGCGGGTGTTCCAGTCGCGCGCTGGTCCGCGCCTCGCGCAAGAACCGCTCGCGCTGCGCGGCGCTGTCGTGCTCGGCCAGCAGCACCTTGAGCGCGACTGCACGATCGAGAAACCGGTCCCGCACCAACCACACGGCACCCATGCCGCCTTTTCCAAGCGGCCGGATGACATCGAACATGTCCGTTAAGGCGGTCGGCAGCGGCGGCACGTTCGAGGCCGGCGGATCGGGCACCATTCCCGTCGGTTCGAAGGCCGAGTCCGTCTGGTCGCGGGCTATTGGGTTCGAGGCACTCACGCTGACGGACTCGGGCGGAGGCAGGCGGAGAAACGGGCGAGCATCGAGAATGGATACAGGCACGCGACACCGCAGGCGAGAGGAGGAGGGCGATTGGGCCCTTGACGAGGTGCGTCGATGAAGTATCTTAGTACTAAGATATAAGCGCCTCTTTATGGGGCAGGAGCATTTTATGACTGATCGCAATGGTATCCTCGGCCTGCACCACGTCACGCTGGTCGCGAGCAACGCGCCGCGGACCGCCGACTTTTACACGCGCGTGCTTGGGCTGCGGCTTATAAAGACCACCGTCAATTTCGACGATCCGGGGAGCTACCACCTGTACTTCGCTGACGGCTCGGGGACGGCTGGCACCGTCATCACGTTTTTCGAGTGGCCGCGCGCTCCGCGGGGGCGGACGGGAATCGGCGGTACGCATCATGTCGCCCTGCGCGTGGCGGACCGGACGGGCCTGTTGCGCTGGAAGCGGCGTCTGACCGACGCAGGGCTGCGGGTGCGTGGTCCGTATCACCGGCAGTACTTCACGTCCATCTATTTCCGTGATCCCGACGGCGTCATTCTTGAGATCGCGACGGAAGGGCCGGGGATGCTCGTCAACGAATCGGGCGCGGACCGGCCGCAGCGTACACCACCGGGCGATCTGGTGCGCGGTGGACGCGACGAGGCGGCGATTGCTGCGGAGACCTGGCCGGAGCCAGTGACGGTGATCGATGAGGCGATGACGCTGGAGCGCGGCATGCATCATCTCACGGCCATGACCGCCAACGTGGAGCGGACGGACGATTTCCTGCGGGGGGTGCTCGGCATGTCTCTCGTGAAAAAGACGGAGAACTTTGACGATCCTGGAACGCGCCACTGGTCCTGGGGAAGCGACGACGCACGTCCGGGCACACTCGTGACGTATCTCGAGAAGGATCCCGCCCGGGAGCGACGGTCGACCATGGGCACCGGGCAGGGGCATCACTACGCGCTGGCCGTGTCCGACGAGACGGCGCAGCTGGCATTCCGGCAGCGTCTGCTCGAGGCCGATCTACCCGTCTCCGAGGTGATGGATCGGACCTACTTCAAGAGCATCTACACGCGCGATCCCGACGGACACATCGTAGAGCTGGCCACTATGGGACCTGGCTTTCTGGTCGACGAACCGTTCGAAACGGCGGGGACCACGCTGCGGCTGCCGCCGTGGCTGGAGGCACACCGACAGCAAATCGACGCGCAGCTCACGCCGATCGATCGGATGGCGTGGCCCAACGACGGCGCGCGACTGGAAACGGTGGCTGCAGAGATGGCACGATGACCGGGGCGGCGACGTCGCATCGTCCTCACGCGGGTGTTCCGGCGCTTTTTGCCGGGGCACCACTCGATCGCGCCACCTACGCAATCGTGCTGGTGCACGGGCGAGGCGGCACCCCGGAGTCGATGCTCCCGCTGCTCAAAGCGGCGGGAGCACTCGATGCTGACTCCACGGCGGCGGTGATCGCCCCTCGCGCGGCTGACCAGTCGTGGTATCCGGATCGCTTTCTGGCACCGGTCGAACGCAACGAGCCGTGGCTCACGTCGGCGCTGGCATCGGTGGACGCGGCCGTGCAGCGGGCCACCGAGGCGGGGATCGCGCGCGAACGGATCGTGCTTGCCGGCTTTTCGCAGGGAGCGTGTCTGTCACTGGAGTATGCCGCACGACATCCGGCGCGCTACGGCGGCGTGGTGGCGCTGGCCGGTGCGCTCATTGGCGAGGAGCCCAGAGCATCGGCACTGCACGCCGATCTCGCGGGCACGCCGGTGTTGCTCGCCTGCGGAGACGCCGACGCGCACATTCCTGAAGCACGTGTGCGGAGCGCTGCGGCGGCGTTCGACGCGGCAAGGGCCGCTGTCGACCTGCGGATCTATCCCGGAATCGGACATTCCGTGGTGGCTGATCAGCTCGACGCGTTGCGGGCGATACTGGCCCACGTGAACACGATCGGGAACGTGTAGGTCGGCGTTCGTCGTCGACGCCCGGAGCAAGCCGACGCCGTACTGACGGGTTCGCCGTCTGCCACTCCCCATTTGGCACGCGGCGGGCCAATCTTCGCTGCGATGCGAATCTCGTTTCTGGCGCAACTGGGCTTTGATTTCGACACGCCGGGCGACACGGTGGAGTCGGACGATTCGCGTGCAACGAACTCCCCGTCGCCCGTAGCGGCCACGCCTGCAGCGGGCCCGCCACAGTCGGCGCCGACCGTGCCGATGCTCTGGACGGAGTTCGCGCAGAACGGCGCAGAGCCGCGACCCAATGACATCGTGCGCGAGAAGCCGTCGCGCGGCCGTGCAGCAACGCGCGCCCGCACCGCGGTGCTTTTTTCCCGTCTGCAGGCATTCGGGCTGCGCGGAATTGAGGGGCTGGTGCTCATGCGCACGCGCACCGTGATGGTGTCGATCAGCGGCCGCACCTTGCGCGTGCACGAGGGGTACGCCGATGCACCGGAGCCGGTCATGCGCGCGATCGTGACATTCGCGACGGCGCGCACGAGGCTGGCCCGTACTGCCGCCAAAGAGACGATCCTGGCGCACAATGTCGAGCGCGAACCACCCTCCCGTCGGATCGAACCCGCGCGTCCGGGTGACTTGGCAATTCTTGCGCAGCTGCGCGAGTCGCACCGCGCGCTGAATGCGCAGTGGTTCGACGGGGCACTCACTGCGCTCCCTATTCGCCTCTCGGGAAAAATGGCTACGCGACTTGGCCATTTCGATCCGGGCTCGCGGCACCTGCCGAGCGAAATTGTGCTGTCTCGTACGCATGTGGTGAAGCACGGTTGGCGTGAAACCATGCACACGTTGTTGCATGAGATGGTGCATCAATGGCAGCACGAGACCGGCGCCGCGCTCGATCACGGCCCCGGTTTTCGCGCCAAGTGCGTCGAAGTGGGCATCACGCCGGCGGCCAGACGCTACGTGTTGCCGATTAACAAGCGCCGCCGCGCTGCCGGCTGAGTCTCGGCCGACGCCATACCACCCGCAACGCGCCACCGCCGCTCGCGACAATCGTTCGCTCGCGACGAAACAGCGCCCCGGACCGCACATGCGATCCGGGGCGTTGTTGTTCTACTGCACTACGGCCGAGCACATGCGCCTTCGTACGCATGGACTCGGCGATGCGAGCGGCGCTACGGCGTCTGCGTAATTGAACGCGTGGCGATGCGGAACGTGGTCCCTTCGGTGATAGCGGTCAGTCCCGTGAAGCCCGAGTAGACGTTGATCGAGTAAAGCGTAGACGTGGCAGCCACGAGGCCCCAAGCGTTGTTGAAGCCGCTGACGCCGCTCAGATCAGGAATTTCCGCGTCATACGAGGCCGCACCCGTGCCCGCGAACGCACGTGACGTTGTGATCGACCAGGCGCGAGCGTTTCCCTGCCCGTATACGACGGACATGATATCGCCGTAGTCGGCCTGCCACTGTCCCTGCACCCGGATGCGCACGTACGGCGAGGTAGCGACGGTGGTATACGTTGGCGCGTTCGCGGCACTGCCCAGCGCGATGGTTCGCGCGGCCAAGTCGCGGTTGTACTGAATGACCGTCCGCGTGTTGGCATTCGATCCGCCCTGCGGCGCCGTCGCGACGATCGTCTGCAGGTGGAAGTCTCCACTCTGCGTCAGGTTACTTGGCGCACCAAGTAACGTGAACGGGCTGGTCTGCGCGCCGGTCAGATTAAAGTTGAAGAACGCGCCCGATGCGCCGTTAGCCGTCTGAAACGACGTGAACGCTGTCACCGTCTCGCCGGCCACGTTGTTCACGGTCACCAACCCCGACGCCGGCGCCACCGCTTCTGCGGCACCGAAATCGATCGTTGCACCGACCGAGCCACCCGCACTCGGGTTGATGCCACGTCGGATGATCACCCGGTCCACCGCCTGCGTGAACGCCATGAGGTTGAGCCCGGTGCGCGTGGCGATGAGGTCGGTGGTGCCATCGGTCGCGTCTACGATCGTGAAGGCGCCATTGGCGGAGACCATCGCGCTCGCGCCGCCCACCGAGACCGTCGCCGTCTGCCCCGTGCCCAGTCCCGCCACCACGCCAGTGACGGTTTTGGTGTTCGGGTTGGTGAGGCACTGCGCGTTGGCAATATTCGGAAACTCCGATGCCGCGTAGTTGAGCACCGTCATCTGCGTGTTGCTCTGGTTTGGTTGCGCGTACGCCACCTGGCCGACCGACGCGGAGAGCGAGAAGCTGAACGTATTGTTTGATGGGGTGACCGCCGTCCACGCGCCGCTCGTGCCGCTGCGGTACGCGAAGAACGTGGGGACGGTGTTCGCGGCGCAGAAGCGGAACGCAATGTTGCCGCCGCCACCCGTGTTGGCGGCGGTGATGGTCAGCGGAACAGATGTTGTCACATTGCTCAGACCAGTCGCGGTACCGGTCACCGTGGCGGTGTACGACCCGACGGCGGCGCCGCTGCTAACCACCAGCGACAACGCCGACGACGTACCCGTCGCGGCGGCCGGGTTGAACGAGGCAGTGACACCGCTCGGCAGTCCACTGACGGCGAGATTCACCGTCCCCGCAAAGTTGCCCGTTCGCGCGATCGACACGGTGCTGGTCCCGGTCGTGCCCTGTTGCGCCGTCACGGACGATGCGGCAAGCGTGTACCCCTGTACCGGCGGGGCAGCCGTGACATTCAGCGCAAAGGTCGCCGTCTGGGCCGTGACACCCGTGCCTATGGCGCGCACCGTCAGTGTGTACGAACCCACCGCGGTGTTCGCCGCGAGGGTCAGCGTGAGCGTCGAGGTGCTGGCCGCAGCGCCGATCGTGGCAGGCGCGAACGTGCCGGTTACACCAGCCGGCGCATTCTCGAGCGCCAGCGTGACGTCACCCGTGAACCCGCCGATGCGCGTGATGCTCACGCTATTCGTTGCGTTGGCACCAGCCGCCACACTCACGGTGGGAGCGCCGAGGCTGACGGTGAGTCCCGGCGGTGCCGCGACGGTCAGCGTGATTGCCGTGGTGCGATCGGTGAGCGCGGTGAATCCGGGCAGTGTGCCTTGGCCCAGCACCGTCAGGTTGTACGTGCCCGGCACCGCGGCCGCCGTCGTGCTCAGGGTGAGCGTCGATGCGTTGGTGTTGGTCGGATTCGGCGCGAACACGCCGGTCACGCCGGCCGGCGCACCCACGAGCGAGAACTGCACGTTCCCCGTGAAACCGCCGGAGCGCGTGAGGGCAATCGCGCTTGTCCCGCCCTGACCCGCGGTCACGCTGAGCGACGCCGGTGTGGCCGTGAGTGCGAAGTTGGCCACCGCTGCCGACGTGACCGTGAACGCAATCGTTGCCGTCTGTGCCGTGACGCCCGTTCCGCTGGCACGCACAACAATGGAATTGGTGCCGGGCGTGGCCGTCGCCGCCGCGGTCAGCGTGAGCGTGCTGGCCGTCACCGCGGCTCCGAGCGACGCCGGCGCGAACGACGCCGTGACTCCGGCGGGCAACCCTTCGGCCGTAAGGTCAACCGCGCCTGCAAAGCCACCGCTGCGCGTGATGGCCAGTGGCACCGTTGCTGCGGCACCCTGGGCCGCTGTGGCCGTACTGCTGCCGGCCACCAGCGTGATAGCTGCCGGCGGCGGCACCGTGATTACGAGAGAGAACGAGGCCGTCGCGTCGGTTACGCCGCTGCCGGTCGCGCGTACAGTGATCGCTGTCGTACCGGCGACCGCAGTCGACGTCGCATCGAGCGTGAGGGTGCTCGCCGTGCTGCTCCCCGTAAGCTGCGCGGAGCTGAAGGAGGCCGTGACGCCGGTCGGAAGATTGTCC
Organism: Gemmatimonadales bacterium; assembly: GCA_038234895.1. Classification (GTDB taxonomy): domain Bacteria; phylum Gemmatimonadota; class Gemmatimonadetes; order Gemmatimonadales; family Gemmatimonadaceae; genus Gemmatimonas. The sequence continues at coordinate 4,819 of JBBQSM010000037.1, read as the reverse complement.
GCCCGCAGCGAAACGGTACCCGCGTACGAGCCCACCCGGGTGAGGGTGACTGGCACCTGCGTGGCGCTGCCGCGTGCGACGGTGGCCGAGTTTGCGCCAAGCTGGAGATTGATGCTCTGCGGAATGGGGGGCGTGACACCACCACCATCGTCGCCTCCACTCGAGCAGGCGGTGAGCAAAGCGAGGGCGGCACAAGATATCAAAAGACGGCGCATCACAGTCCTCGTCGACGGTGTGGAATCACGGTGCGGAACCAAGTCGGGTCGCAAATTCGAACTCAATGGGACACCGCGGGAGCAAAATCGCGGTCGCCAAGCATTTACTTCGTAGAGCGTCTGCTAGAGCTACACCAATCCGCGACTGAGCGGGAGTATCACGTCCAAGGCTCGATCCGCTATCTTCTCATGCGCAGACACGCTGCCCTCACCTTCTCCGACTCGGACCGCCGCCATGGCCAATGAACTGCTCGCGTCCATTCCATCGGCGTTGCCCTCCGTCGAACTGACGGCGCACCCAGCCGATCTCTTCAACATCGATGCCGCGCTCACCGAAGAAGAGCGCGCCATTCGCGACACCATTCGTGCATTTGTCGACGAGAAGGTCCTGCCGATTATCGGTGACTGTTATGTGCAGGGACGATTCCCGAAGGAACTGATCCCTGAACTTGCCGAACTGGGCGTGCTCGGCGCTTCTCTTCCCGAAGAGTACGGCTGCGCCGGACTCTCCAGCGTCGCCTACGGGCGGATCATGCAGGAGCTCGAGCGCGGCGATTCCGGGATTCGTTCGTTCGCGTCGGTGCAGGGCGCGCTGGTCATGTATCCCATCTTCGCCTTCGGCTCCGAAGCGCAGAAACATCACTACCTGCCCAAGCTCGCCAAGGCGGAGTTGATCGGCTGTTTCGGTCTCACCGAACCAGACTTCGGATCAAACCCCTCGGGAATGATCACCCGCGCCCGGCAGCAGGCCGACGGCAGCTGGATCATCAACGGTGCCAAGATGTGGATCACCAACGGCTCCATGGCCGACGTGGCCATTATCTGGGCCAAGACGGGTGACAGCACGGACGACACGTCAATTCGCGGCTTCATTGTGGACACCAAGACGCCTGGCTTCACGGCGCGCGACCAAAAGGGCAAGCTCTCGCTGCGTGCCAGTGATACGTCGGAGCTCGTGTTGTCCGACGTGCACGTGCCGGCCGACGCGCTGCTGCCAGAGTCCAAGGGACTCAAGAGTCCGCTTATGTGCCTCACACAGGCGCGGTTCGGCATCTCGTGGGGCGTGCTTGGCGCCGCACTCGCCTGCTTCGAGGAAGCGGTCTCGTATGCCAAGTCGCGCGTGATGTTCGACCGCCCGATCGGCGGCTTCCAGATCCAGCAGGTGCGCCTGGCCGATATGCTCAGTGAAATCGTGAAGGGGCAGCTCGTCGCCTTGCATCTGGGCCGTCTCAAGGACGCCGGCAACTTTACGCCTACGCAAGTCTCACTCGCCAAGCGCAACAACGTGGACATCGCCACGAACATCGCCCGCGAAACGCGACGGCTGCTGGGTGGCAATGGCATTCTCGCCGAGTACGGCGCGCTGCGGCACATGGCCAATCTGGAAAGCGTCTACACTTACGAAGGTACACACGACGTGCACTCGCTCATCCTTGGCCAGGCCATTACGGGACTGAGCGCGTTCAAGTAGCCGCCAGCCGTTTCGGCCGGGACGAACGGGTGGGTAATCCGACGCTACCGTCGCATTGCCCACACTCCTGCGCGGGCCTAGCTTCCGGTCTTTCCCACCCTTGTTTTCAGCCCTTCTGACGGAGCGACCGCGGTGAAGATTGCCGTGTGCATCAAGCGCGTCCCGGTGATGGAAGTGAAGTTCGCCATCGCCGCTGACGGCACCCGCGTTGAAGAAGCGGGCCTTAAGTATGACGTCAACGATTTCGACCTGTGGGCGGTGGAAGCCGCGCTGCAACTCAAGGAGAAAGCCGGCGCCGGCGAAGTGACGGTGATCTCGCTCGGCCCGGACAATGCCCAGGAACAGATTCGCAAGACGCTGGCGATGGGCGCCGATAAGGGCATCCTGCTCAAGAGCGATGCGCCCACGCACGATGGCCTCGCGGTCGCGCGCGCGCTTGCGGCCGAGCTGAAGGAAGGCGGCTACGATTTAGTGCTGTTCGGGCGCATCTCCATCGACACGATGAACCAGATGACGGGTCCGATGGTCGCCGAGCTGCTCGATCTGCCGTGTGTGACCAATGTGTTCAAACTCGACATATCGAACGGACGCGGCGTTGCAGAACGTGCGCTGGATGGCGCGATCGAGGTGGCGGAGTTCCCGCTGCCGGCGTTGCTCACCATCGACGACGGGTTGAACAAGGAACGGCTGCCGTCGCTCAAGGGCATCATGGCGGCCAAGAAGAAGCCGCTGGACGTCAAGCCGGCGCAGCTCGGCGCGGTGCAGGTGGCCGTGCGTAAGTACGAGCTGCCGGCCGAACGCGCCGCCGGTCGCATTCTCGGCGACAGTTCGGCGGCGGTGCCCGAACTCGTCCGACTTCTCCAGACTGAAGCGAAGGTGCTCTAAGCCATGGCCAACGTTCTCGTATTCGCAGAAACGCGTGGCGGTGAGCTGCGCAAGGTTGCCCTCGAGGCGGTGACGGCAGCACGCGCGCTCGCCGAACTGTCCGGCGGTGGCAGTGTGCACGCCGTCCTTGCCGGAGCGGATGGCATCGGCACCAAGGCCGGCGCGCTGGCCGAGCATGGTGCCGATACCGTGCAGCTGCTTGAGCATGCCGGGTTCGCGCAGTACAACCCCGAGGCACTGGCCGCGACGCTGGCGCAGCGGCTCGGTGGCGGCACGTATGCCTACGCGCTGTTCAGTGCCACGGCGCAGGGACGTGACCTGTCGCCGCGCGTTGCCGCGAAGCTGGGTACCGGTCTCATTGCCGATGCCACGGGTTTCGTGGTGGACGGCGGCGCCGTCGTCGCGACGCATCCGATCAATAACGGCAAGGTGATCGTGACGCTTGCGTTAGCTGCGGCGCCGGCCTTGATCTCGGTACGACCGTCGGCCTTCCAGCCTGCGGTCAACGCGAAGCCGCTGGTCACCGAATCGATTTCGTCGGCGACCGATCCGGCGGCATCGCGCGTGAAGGTCACCGAACTGCGTGCCGGCGGTACCGGCAAGCTTGATCTTGGTGATGCACCGGTGATCGTGGCTGGTGGGCGCGGACTCAAGGCCCCCGAGCATTTCAAGTTGTGTGATGATCTGGCCGACGCGTTTGGCAACGCCGCCGTGGGTGCCACGCGTGCCGTGACCGACGAAGGGTGGCGCCCGCACGCCGATCAAATCGGTCAGACGGGACGCAACGTGAGCCCCAACCTGTATATCGCGGTGGGTATTTCCGGCGCCATTCAGCATCTCGCCGGCATGCGTACGTCCAAAACGATCGTCGCGATCAACAAGGACAAAGATGCGCCGATTTTCAAGATCGCTGACTACGGTATTGTGGGAGACGTGTTCGAGGTGATGCCCGTGCTGACCGCCGCCGTCAAGGCCGCCAAGTCGCAGGGCTGACGTAACGCATGACGCTGTCCAACGGAGTCTTCGCCGTCGTTCTCGTAGTCGCGCTCGGGTTCTTTGCCCGCAGTGCGAAGCGATTGGTCCGCTGGCTGCAGATTGGCAAGCCAGACGTGCGCACGGATCACCCCGACGTGCGCACGAAGAACTTTCTCGCCATCGGTATCGCGCAAACCAAGATCCTGCGCGACCCCATCGGCGGCATGATGCACGCGCTGGTCTTCTGGGGCTTCTGTGTGCTCGGGCTGGGTACGCTCGAAATCATGATCCAGGGGCTCTTCACGGGCTTCACGTACGACGTGATCCTCCCGCGTTTCCTGTATCTGCCGTACGTGGTGTCGCAGGAACTGTTCGCGGTGTTCGTGCTCATCCCCGTCGCGTTTCTGCTCTATCGCCGGCTGGTGATCAAGCCGGCGCGCTTTAGCGGCGATCCGGTGCACGGCGGCGACGCGGTGTTCATTCTGAGCATGATTGCCGCGCTCATGTTCTCGCTGCTGCTGCTCTTCGCGATGGAGTTGCGCACCGGCGCGCCAACCGACGGCCGCATCATCTCTGGCAGCATCGCCGGCTGGTTTGGCGGCATGTCCACCGAGACGGCGCACACGATCGGGCGCGTGTCATGGTGGTTCCACGCGGTCCTCATTCTGTATTTCCTGAATCACCTGCCGGGCTCCAAGCACCTGCACGTGCTCACGTCGCTCATCAACGTGTGGTTCTCCAACACGAGCGGTCCGGGCACGGTGGGCGCCATGCGCCCGATGGATCTCGAAGCGGAAGACGCCGAGCAGTTCGGCGCGTCGGACGTTGAGCATCTGTCGTGGAAGAATCTGTTGGACGGCTACTCCTGCACGGAGTGCGGACGGTGCACGGCGGCGTGCCCGGCGAACCTGACCGGCAAGCTGCTGTCGCCGCGCATGATCGTGGTGAAGACGCGCGCCAGGCTGACTGAAAAGGCCTCGCTGCTGGATTTGCTGAACGGTGCGGAGCCCAACGCCGAACAGGTGGCGGTACTCGATCGCAAGTTGCTGGATGGCTGGATTTCGGAAGAAGAGTTGTGGGCCTGCACGAGCTGCCGCGCCTGCGTGCAGGAGTGCCCGGTGTCCATCGACCAGCTCGACATCATCAACGAGCTGCGCCGCGATCTGGTGCTGATGGAGTCGCGCTTCCCGGAGGAATTGCAGCCGGCGCTGCAGTCGCTCGAGCGCAACGGCAGTCCGTGGGCGTTCAGCCCGTCTGATCGCGAGAAGTGGGC
>JBBQSM010000036.1:0-30740 GCA_038234895.1 Gemmatimonadales bacterium | reverse complement strand
GGCTGAAGGCACCGGTTTGCTAAACCGGCATAGGGGGTCAACCCCTATCGCGGGTTCGAATCCCGCTTCCTCCGCTCCGCGGGTCCGCCGCTGTCGCCGGCGGGCCCGCGTTGTCGTTTCTGAGTGCGTGTGCACGCGTTTCGATCGCCTTCCCTGACCTTCCGGTCCGGTTTCGATATATGTCGTCAGTGACCCGGCGCCCTCGTGTGCGCTTCGCTCCGTCGCCCACGGGATTTCTGCACGTGGGTGGTGCCCGCACCGCGTTGTTCAACTGGTTGTTTGCGCGCAAATACGACGGTGATTTTCTCCTCCGGATCGAGGACACGGATCGCCAGCGCAGCACCGACGAAAGCACCCGCGCGATCTTCGACGGCCTCGAGTGGCTGGGCCTGACGTGGGACGAGGAGGTCGTCTACCAGGGGTCGAATCTGGTGCGGCATCAATCCGACGCGAAGCGACTGCTGGACACCGGCGCGGCCTATCGTGACTTCACGCCGATCGCCGAACTCGAGCGGATGCGCAACGACGCTGAGTCGCGCGGGTTGACCTTCCGATTTGATCGACGCACGGCCGAACTCACGCCCGAGCAGGAAGCGGAGAAGCTGGCCAACGGCGAGCCGTTCGTGATTCGTTTCAAGGTGCCCGACGGCACGACGGAATGGCATGATCTGGTGCACGAGCGTATCGCGTTTCCGAATAAGGACATCGAAGACTTCGTGGTGCTGCGTTCGGATGAAACGCCGGTGTACAACATGGCAGTCGTATCGGACGATATCGCGATGGATATCACGCTGGTGATGCGCGGCGACGATCATATCTCGAATACGCCCAAGCAGATTCTGCTCTACCGCGCGTTGGGTGCGACGGTGCCGCAATTCGCGCACGTGCCGATGATTCTCGGCGCAGACGGGAAGAAGCTGTCCAAACGTCATGGAGCGACGGCGGTCGGCGACTATCAGTATCAGGGGCTGTTGCCTAATGCGATGCTGAACTTTCTTGCGTTGCTGGGCTGGTCGACTGGCGATGACACTGAAGTGATGACGCTGCTGCAACTGATCGAGAAGTTCGATGTCGAAGGGTTGCAGAAGAAGGCCGCCGTGTTCGACACGAAGAAGCTCGAGTGGATGAACGGACAGCATTTGGCGATGATGCCGCTGGCCGAGTTGGAACCGTTCGTCACGCCCGCATTCGAGAAGGCGGGGTACGCCACGGCGACCGAGTTGCTGGCCAGGCGGGAGTGGTACTTCGGGTTGCTGGACCTGTTGCGGGTGCGTGCGCGTACGACTGACGAAATCGTTTCGTTGGCCTCGCACTTCTTCCGCGACGACGTGGACTACGACCCGGACGCCGTGACCAAGCAGTGGCGGGACGTGTCGGCCACCGCAGAGGTGCTGTCGGCCACACGTGAGCGATTGGAGTCGCTGGTCGCGTGGGAGCCGCAAGCGATGGAAGACGCGCTGCGGAAGCTGGCGGAGGAGCTGGGTATCTCCGGTGGCAAGATCTTCCAGCCGCTGCGGGTCGCGCTGACCGGACTGACGGTGAGCCCCGGGATTTTTGACGTGTTGTTGTATCTGGGTCGCGAGCGCTCGCTGGGTCGTATCGAGGCCGCCGTGCGGTATTTGGGAAGCGACGCCACCGCTTAGGCGGGCGGGATCGCGAATCGCGCGAGTGGGAACGGCGGATCGCGAATCGCGCGAGCTTCGCCGCGAGGCGGACCGTGGCGAGGCGATGTTGTCGCGCGTCGAGGGGGCGGGGAGGAGGAAGGTGGGACCGTCGCGAACCGACGGGATAAGGGAATGTCCCGCTCCTGAAAGCGAACGATGATCGGGCCGTAGCACGGCGCTGTCAGCTCGCTTGGTTCCCTTCGCGGCCCCGCTGGCGTCATTCGCGATCCGCAGTCGTTCGCGATCCGCAGTCGTTCGCGATCCGCAGTTACTCGCGATCCGCAGTTACGCGAACGCCTCGAACGGTCAGCGGTCCGGCGTGCCTGAGCCTGCGGGTTTGGCTGGCGCGACGGTCGCGTCCGGCGCGCGCAGCCGGTCGCGGCGTTCCTTCTCGCGTCGCTGGCGCAGTTCTTTGTTGAGCTTCTGAAACTCCGCTTCGCCCTGTGACCGCTCCGACATCCGCAAAATGTCCTCGCGAGAGGCGGCCAGCCGCTTTTCGCGATCGAACGCTGTCATGTTGCCGGTCATACCGCGCTGCGCGTTTAACGGGAGCAATGTGAGCAGCGCATTCGGGATCATGACTTTACCCAAGCGGATGCCCATGGCGTCCCAGCCCCACTTGTCGCCGTTGGCGTCTGTGCGCGTCCAGTCGCCGGGTTTGCGCCCCGTGCGCCCCTGTGCGCGCGCCAGCGAATCGACGGAGTCAGCGACCGACGTGATTGCCCACGCCATCACACTGTCCAATCGCTCCGCACCGTTGCGTCCCGCCGGTGCGCCCGCCCCGCCCCCTCCCGTACCTCGCCAGACACGAACGTCGGTGTAACCCGGCTTGACACCGCGCAGGTTGGGATCGAGCGAGCCAACTCCCTGCTCCCCCGGCGGCGCGCCACTGCCCGTATCGGCACGCGCGGCGACGGGCGCAGCAGGCTGCGACGCAGGGATCCCCAACTCCGGACCCGTAGTCGGAGGCCGCACCGCCGGCGTCTCCGACGCGGCGCGCACGGACGGCTTCGGTGGTGCCGGTGGCGCCGGTGGCTTGGGTGCGATTTCTCGCTCTCGAGGCGTGACGTAGGTCAACCGCTCCTCGACCGGCTCCGCGTCCTTGGGAAGGAAGAACGACGAAAGTCCGTGGCCGAAGGTGAGCAGTTCCAGCAGCAGCACGCCGCCCGCCACATGCATGCCCACCGAGATCGCCAACACGCGCGGCGACCGCTTTTCTCCACCCGAGCCGCCCCCGCTGCGCGCACGCGCGCGCACCGCGCCGCGACCGAGACGACCCACAGGCCGTACGCCGCCGCTGGACGAGCCGCCGGAGCGAGTCTCCTGTGGCTCCGTGCCATCCGGGGCGCGGGGTGGGATCGAGTCGGCCATGAGTAGCTGCTACCCGACGGTCTGGTGAGAGTGCCCGGTCATCAGCTGGGGGCGAAAGGAGAACCGGACGCGCACCTCAGGAAGCCGCGACGACCGGGTTGGACACAGAGCTCAAACCCACTAGTTCCACCTCGACCACATCCCCCGGCTTGAGGGCCTTCGTACCGGCCGGCGTACCGGTCGCAATAATATCGCCCGGCTCGAGCGTGAGATACTTGGAAATGTAGGCCAGCACCGTCGGAATCGCGAAAACCATATCAGCGCCCGTCGCCCGCTGACACTCTGTCCCATTGACGCGCGTGATGAGCGCAATGGCGTCCAGATCGCCCGGCGCCTCGACCGGCGTTCCGATGGGACAGAACGTGTCGTTCCCCTTGGCCCGCGTCCACTGGCCATCGCCCTTCTGCCAGTCGCGCGCGGTGACATCGTTGAGGGCGACGACATGCGAAACCGCCGCGCGCGCTTCCGCTTCGGTGGCGTTGCGCAGCCTGGCGCCGAGCACCACGGCGATCTCCCCCTCGAACTCCACATGCGTCGAATCGGCTGGCAACACGATCGAAGCGCCAGCGGCAATGATCGACGACGGCGCCTTCAGGAAGAACAACGGCTCCGTGGGTACGTCATTCCCCATTTCGCGGGCGTGCTCACGGTAGTTGCGACCGATGCAGACGATCTTGGACGGGTTCAGCATAGGGAGGGGAAAGAATGGGAGATCACCCAACACGGAGCACCGCGTGGAGGCAGTGCGTGGTACGAAACTACCGCGCGGACGTCCGACTCAACACTCACCACGTCCGCTCATCGCTCACCGCCGGGACGTTGGCGTTCCGTTGCGGCCGCCCCGCCCTCTCTGTAGAAGTCCAACACCTGCGTCCGGAGCTCGCCCCACGTCCCCGTGATGCGCCGCGCCGGCGGCAGGCTGTTCAACAACTCGCGTCCGTACCGCTTGGTCATCACGCGCGGATCGCTGAGTACCACCACCCCGCGGTCCGTTGCGGTGCGAATGAGCCGGCCAAACCCCTGCTTCAGTCGCAACGATGCGTGCGGCAGCATGAATTCTCCGAACGCGTTTCCCCCACGCTGCTCGATCGCTTCGCACTGCGCCGCGACCATGGGCTCGCTGGGCACCCGAAATGGCAGTTTGGCGATGAGCAGTCCGCGCAGCGCATCGCCCGGCACATCGACGCCCTCCCAAAAGGTGGCCGTACCAAGCAGCACCGCGCGCCCCGCGTCGCGGAACCGCTGCAGCAGAATGTCGCGACTCTCCTCGCCGTGCACCAACAGCGGAAAGCGCGCGTCGTGCCCCGAGGCGCGCAACGCTGCCGCCATTTCGCGCACATCGCGGTGACTGGTGAACAGCGCGAAGATGCCGCCGTCGCTCGCCGTGAGCAGATCGCGTAGGTGCCGCGTGATCGCGGTAAAGTGGCCGCGTGCGTCTTCGTTGGGCGCCGGCAGATCGGTGGGCACGACCAGCAGCGCTTGCGTCGGATAGTGAAACGGTGACGGGAAAATCGCCGTGCGCTTCGGCGTGCTCGCATCATCGAGCCCGAGCCGCTGCTCGAGAAATCCGAATCCGCCGTCGGTCGCAAGCGTCGCACTGGTGATCACCGCCGTGTCCACGCGTCCGAACAGATCGTCTCGCAGCACGGGCGCCAGATTGAGCGGCACACAGTGCAATGCAACGTTCCGTTCGGGCCCCTGCTTGCCCGTGAGCTCCATCCAACGCACCACCGGCTCACCCGCCGCGGGAGTGCGCAACGCACGCGCAAGCGCATCACCAGCATTCTCGAGCCGTCGCGCGACGCCGCGCAGCTCGCCCACCAACGGTCCCATCTGCTCCGCCCGCCGTTCATCACTTTCCAACCGCTCCCGCACCAGTCGCAGGCCGTCGGAGAGCATCCCGATTTCGGTGAGCAGTTCATCGAGCGTGCTCTCAATGCCACCCTTCCACGCCGGATGCGACGCGAAATCATCGGTCAAGCGCATCATGGGGGCGTTCGACTCGTTCAGTGCGGTCTCCAGCAACTCGAACAACAGTTGTGAACGATCGCGTGCGGTCGCACTGCTTGGCCCCAGCCGCTCACGGACGAGGTCGAGACTGGCCACGCTCAACAGATCGCTGACGCCGCCGAGTTTGGCGGCAAGTGCGGGCAACAATCCCTTGCCACGACGTTCGATGCGGGCGAAGAGCCGAATTAGGGCGCGACGCGTGACCGAGGCTCCCAGATGCGATGCCGCGGCATCCTCGAGATGATGCCCCTCGTCGACCACGAGCCGTTTGTATGCCGGCAATACGGCGGCATCGTCCCAGTTCTGCGAGGTGCGACGCACCGCCACGTCCGACAGGAGCAGATGGTGATTAACGACCACCACATCGGCCTGCGCGGCTTCCTTACGCGCCTTGAACAGGAAGCACTTGTCGTAGAACGAACACTTGAGCCGCCCGCACAAATCGGGTTCCGCCGCGACCTCGTCCCAGACTTCACTGCGCGGTGTCACCGGCAAATCCGACAGCGATCCATCACGCGTGCGTTCAGCCCACTGCGCGATCACCTCCACGTCGCCGGCCACCCCGTCTTCGAACAGCGCCGTCCCCGCTCCGCGCGCCTGCTCCAGTCGATACAGGCACAGGTAGTTGCGCCATCCCTTGAGCAGCGCGAAACGCACTGGCTGGTCACTCATGGCGCGTTGCAGAAACGGCAGATCCTTGGTGACCAGTTGCTCCTGCAGCGTGATCGTGTTGGTCGACACGATGGTGCGTTCACCGTTCGCCGCCGCCCAGCGCAGGGCCGGCACGAGATAGCCCAACGACTTGCCGACGCCGGTCCCCGCCTCCAGCAGCGCGACGCCACCTTCGTTGAATGCCCGGGTCACGGCCGCGGCCATGGCTCGCTGGCTGGGCCGGTCTTCATAGGCACGCGAGCCGAGCACGGTGCGCATGGCCTGCGCCACGGCGCCGTAGGGCCCCAGCACGACGTCGACATCGTCGGCCGACACGGGCACGAGTGCCGCAGACTTGGGCACTTCGGTGACCACGTACACGCGGGTGGCTTCGTTGTCGATGATGCCAAAGCCCACGCCGTTGCCGTGCAGACGGAATGCGACCTCAGTGTCCGCGTCGCTCGGTATCAGCAAACCCGACGGATGGTTGTGCAGCAGCATCTCCCCGCGTTCGGCGACACCGGGAATGGCGAGCACGCTGCGGACATCGCCGCGCGCGACGACGCGGGCGTTGGTGATGATGCCTTCGTCGTCGAGCGTGGCCACAAAGCAGACTTCGTTGCCACCGGCCAGCTTGATCGCGGTGCGCAACGCCGCCGCGGCCGCACGCGAGAGCCTGGTCTCACCGATCGCCGGAGAACCCTTCGCGGCGGAGGCTCCCTTGATCGCAGGCGTTCCCTTCACGCTCACGTCTTGCGCGGCTTCTTCTTCGCGGCGGGGAAGAGGACGTTGTTGAGGATCAACCGGTAGCCGGGCGAGTTCGGGCGCAGCGACAAGTCCGTGGGCGGGCTCCCGATCGCGTGCTGCGGGTCTTCCGGATCATGGCCCCCAAGAAACGTCCACGATCCCTTGCCGTAGTCGCCATGCACGTACTTGGTCCACGGCGCACCGTCTTCCGCCGCCAGTACGGTGACGGTCGGCTTGAGCACGGCGCGGTTGAAGCTCGTGGTCACGCCATAGAAATCGGGCACAACGGTGCGATGGTTCTGCACGAGCATCGTGGCGACGGGATCGAGCTTGGCCGAAAAATCAAACAGCGAGAAGGTGCCGAGCGGCTGCCGGCGCGCGGGCACATTCACCTGATGCCCGTCAATGTCGGACAGCGCGTTGATGTACGGCGAGGGCTCCACATGCGCCCCGGTGAACGCAAGCGTGCGCGTCCAGACCATGCGCGCGTCGGCGTCGGGTGCGGGCGGCGTGCCGTCGGAGAACGGTCCGGCAATGTCGACCGCAAACGCAGCGATCGCCAGATCCAGCGATTCCGTCGCGCCGCACATGGCGAACAAGAATCCGCCCCGATCCACGAACCCGCGGATCCCGTCGGCCACCGCTTTCTTGAGCGCCGGCACGTCGGCCAAGCCGAACTTCTTTGCCATGGCGAGATCACGGTCGCGCTGTGCAACAAACCACGGCGCGTCGCGATAGGCGAGAAACAGCTTGTTGAACTGGCCCGTGAAATCTTCGTGATGCAAATGGACCCAGTCGTACTTGGACAGATCACCCTTCATGACATCGTCGTCCCACACCGATGTGAAATCGATGCCGGCGTAGGTGAGCGCGAGCGTGACGGCATCATCCCAGGGCGGCTGATTGACCGGCCGATAGATGGCGATCTTGGGCGCGCGTTCGAGCACGACCACGTCCATATTCGCCCCGGCGATCTCCGCACGCGCGGCCGCCACGGCGGCATCGCTGATCGGTTCGACGCTCACGCCGTCGAGTGCCGCGCGACGACGCAGATCGGGAGCATCGGGCAACAGGAACGAGCCGCCGCGATAGTTCAACAGCCACTCGGCCTTTTGCCCGGTCTTGAGCGCGAGATACGCCACACCGTACGCCTTGAGATGGTTGCGCTGACTGTCGTCCATGGGCACAAGCAGATTCTGCGCCTGCGCGGCGACCCCGCTCGCAAGAACCATCGCGATCGCCGCTACACCCACACGCCATGATCCGGCTCTACGCTTACTCATAACTCCACACCCAAGACTGAAAACTGTGGTCCGGCGGCACTTGGCCGCGCAGTCGTTCGAGATCGCGACGCGCCTGCGGCAGCAGCGCACACTCAGGATAATCGACGAGCAGTGATTCGAAGCGGGTCACCGCGGCCGGCAGGTTGCCTGCCTCGCGCAACGCCCGCGCTGAGGCGAGCAACGCCTCCGGTGCTTCCGGCGACTTGGGATAGCTGGCAATGATGCGATCCCACAACACCATCGCGTTCGCAACGATTGGTGTTTTACCCTCCGCGCCGGAACGGCTCTTGCCCGCCTCGATGCGCGAGGCCAGCGACAAAAGCGCGGGCGCCGCCTCGCCGAGAGAGTCGGCCAGCGCCACGAACCGTGCGGAGGCCGTTGCGCTGTCTCGCTGCGCCAACGCCATGAACGCCTGCCCCAATCCGACCGACTGGGTGGCGCGCGTCCGCGCCAGCAATCCGAGCGCGTCCACCAGTTCGCCGCGCTTCGTATCGGCGCGCACGAGATGCTTGCGCGCCGCGGCGAGATCGCCCTCGTAGAGCGCCAACCAGCCGGCCGTTTCGTCGTCGTCGGCGAGATCGGTGCCCTGCACCGCCGCACGCGCACGCGTGATGTCGCCGCTGCGGAGCCATGCACTCACCAGCGGACGCGCCATCGCCGCGCGGGACGGCGCATCCAGCATCGACGCGTTCGCATCAAGTCGGGTCTGCGCGTCCTTGGCGCGCCCAAGCTCGCCCAATGCGGCAATCTCGATGGGCAGCAGCGCGCGCACGCGCACGGCCGCCGAATCACGTTGGCGCGCCGTGGGCGCGCGCGTGGACAGTTCCAGCGCGGACGCAGCATCGCCGGCGTTGAGTGCGGCCTGCGCCGCGTGGCGTTGCGCCTGCAGATCGCCGCGGCGCTCGAGCACCGACACCCACACGTCGCGCGCCACCGGCCACGCCTGCGCGAACTCGGCCCGCTCCGCGAAGTCGCGCCATGCGGCCGCGGTGGAGTCATCAACGCTCACCGTGGCCAGCGCCGTCCAGGCACGTCTCGGCTCACCCCACGCCAGCTCCAACGAAGACAGCAACCGGCGCGGCAACAGCGAGACCGGCGCCGCGATCAAAACCGTCCGAATGGAGTCGCGCACCGGCGCCGGCGCCCGCTGCAGCGCGAACATCGCCGCCGATTCAAGATACGGCTGGTTGGTCAGCGCGTCGCGAAACGACACCGCGGCAGCCGACCAACGCCCCAGCGCGACATGCAGCTGTGCCACTTCGCCCGCGATCATGCCGCCTGCGCCGAGCAGTCGTCCGGCCTCACCGAGAACAGAGTCGGCTGCTTGCGCGCGCCCCGCGGCCAGCAACAACCGCGCGTACTCGCGAAAAGGCGCACCGTCGCCGGCGACGGCGCGTCGCCAGGAGTTGAACGCCAGCCGCGCGTCTTCATCGCGGCCGAGACTCATGAGGGAGCGCAACTGAATGCCGCGCGCTACCGGATCGGAGGGGCGGATCGCGATGACGCGTTGGACCACCGGCACGATGGAATCACGCGCACCCGTTTCTGCCCAGACGCGCTCAAGTCCCAGCAACGACATGGCAATACGATCGCCCTCTGCGCTGCCGGGCACCAACGCGCGTTGCAATACCGCACGATACGCCGCGGCGGCCCGCTTCAGCTCGCCCTTTTCTTCAGCGTCGAGCGCGATCCCCAATTGATCGGAGGTGTCCGCCACGGTGGCCGTCGTTGTGGCGGTCGTCGTGGCCGACTGCGCCCCTCCGGTCGAAGCGAATGGCAGCCACCCTCCGGCCGCCACACACGCGGTTACAAGCGCGCGCGCGCCGCAGACGGCGGTCACGAAGGCGTTACGGCGTGCTGCCATTGAGACGACGGAAGTACTCGATCACCAGACGCCGCTCGTCGGCGCCAAGCCCGCGCAACTCGTTCCAGGTGGGCGGTGCGAACTTGGTGGCTGCTCTGCCAGACTGCGGCCCGTCCACGCCACCGCGCTCGCCGCCCACCGAACCCGCCTTCGCTTCGCGCGGCCCCTGATCGTCGCGCTCATCCTGCTCCAAAAAGCGCCCCGCATCGAGCAGACGGCGGTACAGCTGTTGCTGCCGCGCCGCCACGTTCGGGTCGATTCCACTGCGCTCGATCTGCTGCGCAAGCGTCTGCGCTTCCTTGGCCAGCGCATCGGTGCGACCGGTCGCGTCGGCGTCGGAGACATCGGCCAGCGTCTTCGCCACTTCGCGCTGCTGACGGGCCAGCACGCGCGCCTGATTCCGCGCGGCCTCTCCCTGCGCGCCACCGGGCATCATGTTGAGCCCCTGCATCTGCCCGTTCAGCGCACCCTGCTGTTGGGCGAGTTGCTTGAGCTGCTCCATCATTTCCGTGAAGCCCGATGCCGACTGCGCGTTGTTGATCTTCTCGCGATCGCGCACGAGTGAACTGAGCGCCTGATTCAGCGCATCGGTGGCGTCCTTCATGGCCGACTGCGACGCCTCTGATCCACCAGGCTGCGTCGAGTTATTCATCTGCTGGGTGGCATTGCTCACGCGCCGCTGCGCATCGGCCATGGCCTTCTGCGAACGCTGCGACAGCAACGACGAACTGCGCCCCGCCTTTTCCAATCGCTCGGCCGCCTGTTCAACGCCCTGCTGCAACGCGCCCTGTTCGCCCTGCATCCCCTGCGTGCCGCCCTGCTGGCGCGCCTTCTGCTCAAGCTGGGACTGCTGCCGCGCCAGCTGCATCGTTTCGTTGATCGACTGGTCGAGCTCCTGCGACAGCTCGGTCTTCCAGGCATCTACCTGTGACTCGCGTGCCGACGCGAGCTGCTTGGCGGCACGGTCCATCGCATCGGCCGCCTTGCGCGCCTCACCGCCGCCGCTGCCGCCACCCTGACCGCCGCCCGGCTTCCCCTGCGGACCGTCCTTGGACTGCCCCTGCTCGGAGCCACTCGGCGGGCCATCTTTGGAGTCGCCCTTCTGACCGCCCGCCTGCGGCTCGCCCTGCTTGCCGGCCTGCGGCGCCCCCTTGGCCATCGGGTCTTCCGAGCCCTTCTCGCCCGGCTTGGCCTGCTGCTGCCCGCGCTGCGCGTTCGGGTCACCCGGCTTTCCCTGCTCGCCCTGCTGTCCGTTCTTTTGCTGCGCATCCTGCTGCGCCTTTTGCTGGGCCGACTGCTGTCCGGGCTTTGGCGCACCGCTCTCGTTCGCGGCGTCTTCGGCCGCTTGCTCCGCCGCCTTTTGCATCGCGTCGGCGGCCTGATCGGCCATCGGCTGCGCGGCCCTGGTCTTGTTCGCGCCCGGCTTTGCCCCCGCTTCTTCCAGCCGCTTGGTGAGACGCTCAATCTCCTGCTCAAGCTGACGCGACTGATCCGCCAACTCCTTGGGCGTCATCTCGCGCTCACCCGGCGCTCCCTTCTCTCCCGGCTTGGGCGCGCCCGATTTGTTACCGGTCTTGTCGCCCGCGCCGTTCTGTTTCTTTGCATCCATGCGGTCGGCAAGGTTGCGCTCCGCCTTGGCCAGATCGTTGGCATCGTCGCGCAACGTGCTCATCGCCCCTTCCAGCGCGGCGCGCTTGAGCATCTCGGCGCTCTTCTCCAACTGCTGGCGCATCTGCTGCTGCTGCGCCGCCAACTGCTCCATCGACTGCTGCGCTTCGGTGCCGCTCAGCCGCTCGGTGCTCTTTTCGAGCGCCGCCAACTGCTTCTGCATTTCGGGTGACATGGCCTCGCGCAGCAACCGCTGCACATCACGCATGCGCGCTTGCAGTGCCGTATCGAGTGCGCCGGCGCTCTTCAGTCGATCTTCAAGTTCCTTGGCGCTGTTGCGCAGCGAATCCACTTTGGCGCCCAACTGCTGCTGATCGCGCCCAAGCTGCTTGGCCTTCTCTGCCTGCGAGAAGCTCATCTGCCCTTCTTTGCCCTGCTGCTTGGCGCCACCCTGCGTTTGCGAGTTGGCCTGATTGCCGCCGGCCTTGAGTTCGCGACTGCGCGACGCGTCTTCGGTGTTCTGCTGCAGCCGTTTTTCCTGCTGCGCCATTTGCGACGCACGGGATGCCAGCGAGTCCGCGAGCGCACGGGCCATGGCGCGCTGTTCGGTAAGACTGGGCACGCGCAAAATCACTTCAGGGCTCAGCGTCTGCTGGCGCCACGGCGAATCGTCGGTGGCTACCGCGACCACGTGCAACTTGTCGCCCGGCTCAAGATTGCGACCGTCGAGCACGACCGTGGTGCCGCCGAGGAAGAACGGCTCGGCCGGATCGGCGATGTCGATACGCTCGCGTTTGCCCTTGGCGGCGGCGTTGTCGGTTGCGTTGGCCGACGCGCTCTCGCGCCACACCTGGAGCGCCACGTTGGCGATGCCGTGATCGTCACCCGCTTGCACGATGATTGGCACGGTGCCGGTCGCGCCGATGGTCGTGTCGGTGAGCGGTGCGCGAATGACGATGTCGGGCGACCGGTCGGGCACGACGGTGAACGCCAACTCGTCGGGGACTTCGGTGGGAAGCGTGGATTCGCCGTTGCGCGAGGTCGTGGCCGCGGTCCACACCCACTTGCTGTCACGGTCGAGAGTGATGAGGGCGCTCACCGCCGAATCGCCCACGAAGCGCGCCGTGTCCGCCCCGTTGGTGAGGAACGCATCACGCGCGCCGCCACGAAGACTCGCGCTGATGCGCACACGCGTTCCGCGAGGCACACGGATGGGCGGGACTGGCTCGATCGTTTCGTTGACACGCTGCAGATACGCCGGATACGTGGCGTACAGCGCCACATCGCCGATCCAGCCGCGATCCGCCACGGCAATCGTGGCTTCAACGTCTGGTGCGCGACCGTCGCTCACGCGTACGGTGACTGGCGCACGCACGGGACCAAGGGCGAGGGACGCCAGTCCGCCACCGTTCTCCGTTACGCTCAGCGTTGTGTCGCGCCACGCTTCACCGGCCGCACGGCGCGAAATGACCACGTTCTGCCGACCGTTCGCCACAATGCGCACGGTGAGCGGCATACCGCGTGGCACCGACGCGGGCAAACGATCGAACGCGAGTGGCGGCAGCAGCAAGCCGCGCCACGCCATGATCGGGTGCATGACCGCCGCAAAGCCGTCGCGTGAGCCACGTGCAGACACGGTCAGCGATGCCACCGCCAGCAACGCGAACACCGCCGCCGCGCCCAGCGCGCGCGCGAGCTTTTGCGCGAGTTGCGGCGCCAACGCGCCGGGCGCCAGACGGCGCGCGACATCCTGCGCGGCCCGCGCGCCGAGCACGCCCTGCTGCCCAACCTCGAGCGCGCCGCGCAACGACCCCGAGCGCAACTGCAGCTCGTCTTCGACCGTTCCCGCCAACGTGCGCAGCGACATCAGATTCGCATCGCGTCCGCGCAACCAGACCACGGCGACTGTCGCGGCCACCGCGGCGAGCAGCCACACCAACACCGGAACCGCGCGCGGGAGCGTCATCCATCGGCCACTGCCCAGCGTCATGGTACCCAACGCCAGACAGACCGACACGATGGCCAGCACCGTCAGCCCAACGACCAAGATGGCCCGCGTGCGCAACGCGGACTGCTCGCGTTGTAGTCGCTCCTCGAGCGTGAGACTGGTGGCGACGGTGACGCCCGTGCGCAGCGCCGGCGCGGTCATGGCTGCACCCGGCTGGTGGCCGCGTACGTGAAGAGATTCACACCCATGCGAATGGCCTGCTCGTGGAGCGCCGGAGGATCAGGATACGTGCCCACGTCTTCCCACCCGTTGCCGAGGTCGGCCGAGTAGGTGTAGTAGACGGCGAGACGATTGCCGATGAAGATGCCAAAACCCTGCGCAGGCTTGCCGTCGTGCTCGTGCACTTTGGGCGGCCCGTTCGGAAAGTCGTACACCAGATGGTAGATCGGGTGCTTGTACGGCACCTCCACCAGCGGACGGTCGGGGAAGACCCGTTTGATCTCGGCGCGAAACGTCGCGTCGAGCCCATAGTTGTCGTCTACATGCAGGAAGCCGCCGCGCGTGAGGTACTCGCGCAGGCGTGTGACTTCCAGCTCGCTCAGCTTGATTGCGCCGTGTCCCGTCACGTGCAGAAACGGGAAATCGAACAGCGCCGAATCGGTGAGGCGGACCTTCGCTTCGGTGCGTTCAACGGGCAGCGCGGTGCGCTCGGCGATCGCCGCCAAAAGGTTCGGGATGCTGGAAGGATTGGCGTACCAGTCCCCGCCGCCATCGTATTGCAGCCGTGCGATGGCGAGGCGCCCAGGACCGGCGGCCGTTCGCACATCGCTCGCGGGTACGAACGGCGTGGCCGCGATGGCGGCGCATGCGAACGCTGAGAGGAGCAGGACGGAACGCAGGCGCCGCATCTGGTGGTGTAGCCTCTTCAGGTGTCGTGAGCGAGACGGTAGGCGAGGTTGCGGCTGGCACCATGTTCGTCCATAAGCAGCTGGACGATGTCGCGCGGTCGTCGGCCCTCGGCGCGAAGGTCCGCAGCGACAGCGCGCAGATCGTCCTCGGAGGCGGCGACGACCGTCGCCCCGCCAAGCACCAGCACGATCTCACCACGTGGTCCCGTATCTTCGTAGTACGCAGCGAGTTCGTCGAGCGTTCCGCGACGGATTTCTTCGAACTTTTTCGTGAGCTCACGGGCAACCGCGACTTCCCGCCCGCCACCCGCCACCGCCGCCAGATCACGCAGCGTGCCAGCCACGCGCCCCGACGCCTCGAACAGTACCACCGCGTGTGGGAGCATAGTTGCAAGTTTAAGCTGTTCGCCGCGCTCGGCGCCCTTGCGCGGCAGAAAGCCCAGGATGGTACAGGGGTGCGGTGCGATCCCGGACGCGACCAGCGCGGCAAGGGTGGCCGACGCCCCCGGAATGGGGACGACGCGCACACCGGTCGCCACCGCCGCCGCCACCAGCCGCGCCCCCGGATCGGAGACCAGCGGCGTCCCGGCATCCGAAATGAGCGCGATGGACTCGCCGGCCCGCAGGCGTTCGAGGATCCGAGGCGTGGTTTGCGCCTCGTTGTGCTCGTGGAGCGCGACCATCGGCGTCTGGATGCCGTACCGTTGCAGGAGCGTACGCGAGGTGCGGGTGTCTTCGCAGCACACCGCCTGTACCTCGCGCAGCACCGCCAACGCGCGGAGCGAAATGTCGCCCAGATGTCCGATGGGGGTGGAGACGATGTGCAGGGCGCCGCGGACGGCCGCCTCGGGGAGGAGTCGCGCGGCGCCCGCGGCGAGGTCGGCGGCCAGCGATGACCGATCCTCCCCGAACCCCGGCACGTCCTGATCGTCCGGCACGTGCTCCGACGACGCAGGATGCGTCACGACGCCACCGGAACGCAGCGTGCCCGGAGCGACTCGCCCCGGGCACGGTGACTGTACGAAGCAACCGCCTGACTCAGACGTGCTCCTTGAATTTGGCTTCGAGCGCCGGACGCGGCACGGCGCCGACGATCTGATCGACCAGCTTGCCGTCCTTGAAAAACAGGATGGTCGGGATCGATCGCACATTAAAGCGCGCCGCCGTCTTTTGGTTGTTGTCCACGTCGAGCTTGGCGACCTTGGCCTTGCCCGCGTAGTCCGTTGCCAGCTGCTCGACGATCGGTGCGATCATCCGGCAAGGGGCACACCACGTCGCCCAGAAGTCCACCACCGAAAGGCCAGCCTGCCCCTCGATTTCCGTCGCGAAGTTGTCGTCCTTCACTTCTACCGCGTTTGCCATCGTGTGCTCCATCGTGTGGCGCCAGTGTGACCCGGCCTCTCCCACACGTGTCGTCAGGATTAGAATTCAGGTGTCAGCCCACGCCAAACTTACATGACTGAACCTGTCCGCCGCGGTACGCGCATCGCCCATATCGGCATCGCTGTACATACACTCGACGCGTTGATTCCGTTCTACCGAGACATCCTCGGCATGCCAGAAGTCCCGCTGGACGACGCCGACGGCGCGTCCATCGCAGGCCTCGCTGCCGGAGAATCGCTGGTGGAACTCCTACAGGCCGAGTCGGTCGACTCGCCCATTGGAAAGTTCGTGGCCAAGCGCGGCCCCGGAATTCATCATGTCTGCTTTGCCGTAGACGATCTGGACGGCACCTTGGATAGGTGCCGCGCGGCCGGTGTCCGGC
Source organism: Gemmatimonadales bacterium (assembly GCA_038234895.1). Lineage (GTDB taxonomy): Bacteria > Gemmatimonadota > Gemmatimonadetes > Gemmatimonadales > Gemmatimonadaceae > Gemmatimonas. The sequence goes on along the minus strand of JBBQSM010000036.1, from coordinate 14,921 downwards.
TCATCGACGAAACCCCACGTCTGGGCGCGGAGGGCAAACGGATCGCCTTCCTGCATCCCAGTGCGACGGGCGGGGTGCTCGTCGAATTGTCTGAATACTAGCGACCGTGGCAACCACACCCGCAAGGGGCCCGTTTCGGACGCGCCATCGGTACTACCGGCAGAACTCCCGTAGCGGGGTGACGTCCACGTCGTCGAGGAACCAGCGGCCACCGGGACCAGGCACCGTGTTAAACGCGGTACGGGCGACCGAAGACTTGCGGGTCAGCTCCACTTGCCACTGCTGGTGTCCGCCCGTCTGCAGAATGGGAGAGTCGTTCACGAAGCTCCATTTGTCGTGCATCAACAGGCACTGCATGACGACCAGGCGCTTTTCCAGCTCCTCGCGTTTCATGAGATCACGCGCGGGTCCTTTGGCCGTTCCCCAGATGCCTGACATGGACTGTAGATCGGAGGCTCTGACGGCCGCGAGAAAGCCCTCGATCGCCCCCCGTGAGGTGGGGGCACCGGTGGTGTTACCCGCGGGTGCCGGTGCGCTCTTGCTGGCGATGACCGGCGGCGAGGTAGTTACTGAGCGAGTACAAGCTGCCAGCACGACGGCGAGCGCGACGACGCACAGCGCGCGCGCCCGCGAGACGGCTTGTGTGCTCGCGAATCGGAGCTGCGTCGAACGGACCTGTTCCTGACGGACCACGAATTCCCCCTGCGGTAGTGATGACTCTCGTCTGCCACCCGACATGCATTCTTCCAGACCATACCAACGGCTTTTCGTAAACATCGACCATGTCGCAACCGTGCGGCAGGCGCGACGCGGCGTTGCACCGGACCCGGTTGCCGCAGCGCTGCTGTGCGAGCGGTCCGGCGCGGATGGTATCACCGCGCATCTGCGCGAAGACCGTCGCCACATACAGGACGACGACGTTCACCGGTTGGCCACAAGTATCACAACGGTGCTGAATCTGGAATGTGCTGCGACGCACGAAATGGTGACGCTTGCCGAGCAGCTCCGCCCCAGAGAGGTGACGCTGGTACCCGAACGGCGCGAGGAAGTGACGACTGAAGGCGGGCTGGAGCTGGTGCGGGGGGCGGCGTCGCTCACAGACGCCATCGCACGGCTGAAACGTGCGGGGGTACGTGCCAGTCTGTTTATCGACCCGACGGCCGATGCGGTCCGGCGTTCGCAGGCGCTGGGCGCGGACGCCATTGAGCTGCATACCGGGCAGTACGCGCATCACCCGGACCGCCCGGCCACGCTGTTGGCGCTGGCGGAGAGTGCAACGTTGGCTGCGTCGCTTGGGCTGGCGGTGCACGCGGGACATGGACTGACCGTGGACAATGTGGGACCGGTGGCCGCGATTCCGGAGATCGAAGAACTGAACATCGGGCACGCCATCGTCGGCCGCGCCATCTTTGTCGGGCTTGCTGAGGCTGTTCGGGAAATCCGGGCGGCAATGGACATGGCGCGATCCCGCTGACCCTTCCCCACCAATGAGCGCTCCGCAGGCCTTGATCGAATTTTTTCAAAAGGAGGCGACCGAGTATCTCGATCGCCTCGACCAGCTGCTGGCCGATGCCGAGCAGGTCGCGCCGGACGCGACCGCTTTTCTGGCGCAGGCTCGTGCGCTGCGCGGCAGCGCGACCATGACGCGCCTCGACGGGCTGCCGGACCTCGCCTCGACGGTGGAACGCATCGCTGCCGGCGTGCGCGACGGTGAACTGCGCTGGGATCAGCGGCTGCACTTTGCCGTGCGCGGCGCGCTCGCCGAGATGCGCGCGCTGGTGGAGCGCGCGCCCCAGTGGAGTGAGGCCGAACAGCGTCGCAGTCGCACGCAGTCGGTGGCGCTGGCGTCGGTTGCCGCCGGGTATCTCGCCACGAGCGCACCGGTTTCGTCACCGGCAAGCCAGGTGGTGCCGATCTCGCGTTTTTTCCCGGAAGACGGACTGCCGGCAATTCTCGAGCGAAACGCGGAGCCGCCGATCACCATCGCCATGCGCTTTCGGAACGATATCGCTGCGGCCGCCGATGGTGTGGCCCGCGAATCCGCCGCGCTGGCGCAGAGCAAACCGGGGCCGTCCCAACTGGCCTTGAGCGACGGTATCCGACGCGCGCTGCTGGGGTTGGCCGATGTCAGTGAGAGCTACGGCGCGGCGAGTATCGCCACGTTGGCTACACGCATGGCCCGGGCACCGCTTGCACAGCCGCGCGAACGCATCGCGATTCAGGCCTTTGCGCAACAATTAATGGATCGTGAACTGACCGATCAGCAGCTCGCGCAGCGGGTGAAGGAAACCAGCTTCGCGTGGGCTGACGCGCAGGCAGGGATCGTGTCGGGCGGTGTGATGGAGCACGCCGCCGCGCCGGAGCCGGAGGCCGTCATCGTGCCGATTGAGACATTGCTCTATCGCGGCCGGTCGGCGGTGAAGCGCGCGCGGGAGGTGCGCGACGAATTGCAGGTGTACTGGCAGCGGGGCTCGCTGGCCGATCCAGCGGCGCACTCACTTTTTGAAGAGCTGTCGGATCTGCTCGATCTGGCGGCAACCACGTGAAGCTCGACTGGAAAAGTGGGCTCGGGTTCGCGCTGAGCGCAGGGCTGTTGTGGTGGACGCTCCGCGAGGTCTCTCCCGCCGAAGTGTGGGCGGTGCTACGCGAATCGAATGTGTCCTTGCTGATCGCGGCCGTACTGGTGAATTTCTGCATTTTCCCGCTGCGCGCGCGACGCTGGCGCACGATTCTCGAACCGGTGGCGGGCCGCCTGCCCTTTGGGCCGCTGTGGCGCAGCACGGCCATCGGGATGATGATGAACAACGTTTTCCCGCTGCGGGCGGGCGAGTTCGCGCGCGCCTTCGCGCTCACACGCGAAGTGCCAAAGGTCGCGATCACCACGTCGTTCGGATCGCTTGCGGTCGACCGCATTTTCGACGCGATCGTGCTCTTCGCGCTGATGTTCGGCTCCATGCTCGATCCGGCGTTTCCGCCGGGAATTAAGCTGGCCGGTCGCACCATCCCCGAACTGGCCAGCGGCGGGATCACCGCGATGGTCGTGCTCGTGGCCCTGTGCTACGCGGTGGTGCTGCAGCACGCGCGCGTGATGTCGCTCGTGAGCACGGTGGCCGGCAAGCTACTGCCCGCCAAACGCGAGATGATCGTGCGGCTCGTGGACAATGGGCTGGGCGGGCTGGCCGTACTCAAAGACGGCCGGCGTTTTCTCGCAGTGCTGCTCTGGGCGATCGCACATTGGATGGTCAACGCGATCAGCATGTACATCGGCTTCATGGCCGTGGGCATTCGCGTGCCGTTCACGGCCGCGCTGTTTCTGCAGGGTGTGCAGGCGATCGCGGTCGCGCTGCCCAGCTCACCGGGCTTCTTTGGCGTGTTCGAGACCGCGTCTATTCTGGGACTTGGCGTATACGGTGTGCCGCGCGAGCTCGCGGTCAGCTGGGCGATCGGGATTCACATTCTGACGTTCATTCCCATCACGGTGGTGGGCGCGGTGTACTTCGTACGCCTGGGGCTGAGCGTCGGGAGCATGCAAAAGCCACAAGCCAGCGCGTGACCGCTTCGACTGAGCGCGTGGAACGTGCGCACGCCAAGATCAACCTGCTGCTGCGCATTCTCGCGCGCGAAGCGGGCGGCTATCACGGCATCGAAACGCTCTTTCAGCGGATTGCGCTGCATGATGTGGTCCATGTGCGCACTGGTACCGCGTACCGTCGCCTGTCGTGCGACGGCCCGGCAATGCCGACAAGTGGATTAGGAGCGCCGGAACGCAACCTCGCGTGGCGTGCCGCCGAGTCGTACGTGCGCGCGAGCGGGTGGCAGACAGGGTGGGAGATTGCCATCGAGAAGCACATTCCCGTGGGCGGTGGCCTGGGCGGCGGCAGCGCCGATGCGGCGGCGGTGCTGCGCGCCATGGAATTGATGTCACCCAGTCCGGTGGGTCGGGAGCGCCTGTTGGCGCTGGCCGGCGAGTTGGGGGCCGACGTACCGTTTTTCGTGCTCGACACCAGCCTTGCGCTGGCGTGGGGGCGTGGCGACCGGCTCATTGCACTGCCGTCATTGCCGGTGATGCCGGTGTCGTTGTTTGCCTTCGCGCACGGAGTGAACACGGGCGCGGCGTATAGCGCGTTTGCAAGAATGCGAGAGACCAATGGCCCTGCGGTTGCGGCGCTGGCGTACGATACGCACGCGTTCAGGACGTGGTCGTCGATCAGTGTACTGGCCGCCAACGACTTTGAGCTGGTCGTGCCCGCGATACATAGCGGGGTGGCCACGGTGCTGCCGCAACTGCGCGCGTGGGCGGCGACGCAGCGTGCGAACGGGCAGCCATCCATCGGTATGCTCAGTGGTAGCGGCGCGACCTGCTTTGCGCTCGGCGCCGCGGTTGGCGCCGTGGAGATCGCGAACGACGGGAAGGCGCAGCGCGTCGGGACGTTTACGACGCCGTAATCGGAATGGCCGGGACGCGGCTGTCCCGGTCGCCCGGCACTCGCGCCAGGCAGCGCATGACGAGTTGTTCGATCTCGTGCGGTACGCTGGGTCTCAGTTCGCGAACCGGCACCGGATCCTCGCTCATTTTTCGGCGCACCACCGACACCCCGGCCCGTGCACCGAACGGCGGCTCGCCCGTCAGCAGCTCGTACACGACACTGCCGAACGCGTACACGTCCGACGCGACATCAGCGCCGGCACCGTCGAGCAACTGCTCCGGACTCTGGTATACCGGAGAGCCGAGCGCAACAATGGTCGACCGCCGCTGCAACGGATCGCCACTGAGCGCTTCAACCACGCCAAATCCGCTCACCACCGGCGTACGACCGCTCATCCAAATGCGTTTGGGACGCACGTCGCCGTGGACAACGCCGTGCTCATGGGCGAAGCGGAGCGCATCGGCGATGCCACGCCCGATCTCAAGCGCCTCCGGCAGCGACAAGCTGCGCTGACGACGCAGCACGTCGCGCAACGACGGGCCCGGACGCGAGGCGACGACGCAGTAGCCAAGCCCAGAGCGCACGCCGCAGTCGAAGACCGGCGCGATGCCGTGATGCGACAACACGCGGACGCGGCCAAACATGCTGGTGAAGCGCGACACGGCCTCGGGACCATCCAGCGGCGTGCCGAAGACGTGCAACTCAGCGGGCGTCGCGCGTTCGCGACTGGTGACCCGATAAGCGGAGGCGAGACTTCCGCTCTCGATCAGCGGCCCCAGCGTGTAGCCGTCTCCGAGGAGCCGTTGCAACTGACGCACGCGTTCCGCCACGGCACTCTCGTCGACCGTGCCGTCGGTCAGGATGTTTTGCAACGGCAACCCAGGCGCAGGCGACGAGCGGGGGGTGGATGCCGGAGACGTGGCCGTGTCGCCAGTGGGACCGGCGCGCAATCGCGCCTCAAGGCGGACGATGTCCTCGTCGGCCTCGATCTCCAAGGTGTCGCGGAGCATGGTGCGATAGATGCGCAGGTGCGCAATCGCGCGCGCGGATTCGCCGATAGCGAGGAGTGAAGTGAGATAGCCCTTGGTTGCGCGCGCACTGAAAGGATCCGCCGTCACGGCGCGCTGCCACCACGTGGCCGCGTCGGCGTGAGCGTCTCGCGCCGTGGCGCGCTCCGCGAGCGTCTCGAGCGCGCGGGAGCATTCGCCGGCACGTCGGCCGCGCATGGCAACAAGCCGCCGCTCCACCTCTTCGGCGGCGCTCAGTCGCAAACCATCGGCGAACGGTCCGGCATAGAGCGCAACGGCACGTTCGAGATGACCGGTCGCTATCGCCTCATCGAACTCGACGAGGTCGACCGCTACGCACGACGGGTTGAGCGCGACCAACGCGCCGGTGGTGAACACATCGCGTTCACCCGTTTCCCTGCGTGCGCGACTGAGGAGTTCATCGAGTGAGTGGCGCGCGAGCGCATCCGGACTGTCGGGCCAGAGTAGCGCGGCGAGCGTTTCTCGATCCACACCGCGCTTCCCGGCCGCGGCCAGCAAGGCGAAGAGCGCGCCGCGTTGCCACCCCCGCTGAATCCACGAGAGGGTCGCGCCGTCCTTCGTCATTCCCATTCCACCCAATGTCAGCAGCCGGAGCATGGGGGAAATCAGCGTGATCGCCGGCATGGGCGCCAGTCTGCACGCGCTGTGTGGGGAGACGGGATTGAGGAATCGTTGAGGGACGGCTGAGGCGGGTTCGCGAAGGTACGCGCGACCCGCGGACCGGATCGGTGGCGCGGGGGATGTGTCACTCGACGGCAGGATCTGCCAGGAGTTTCCGATGTACGGAATCAGCCCTCACAGCACGTGCAACGCATTCGCGCCCCATCTGGTGACTTTGCTGCTCGTCGCTTGTGTCTTCGTCGGACCACTGCGCGCGCAAACCGGCAGCGGAGCCGCCCCCCCGGCCGGGTCGAGTACGCCGAGTGTCGCGGATGGTCAGTCGACAAAGTCCGACTCCACACTCGACTTCCGATGGATCGAGCTCCCGAGGGTGACGAATCGAGCGAGCGGCGACCTGAACGCGGCCACCATCGTCGTGCGTCGGCCCGATGGTACGCCAGCCGTCAGCGTCGCCCTGCGTCTCGTGCTCGGCACTTCGACCGGACGGTTCGAGGACGCGCGTATCGAAGGCGCGGCAGCGACCACGGATACGAATGGGCAAGCCACGTTCAAGAACGTGCGCATCGCGGGTGAGCCGCGTGTTGTCTATCTGGCAGTGCAGACGCTCGACGGCGCGAGCACGTCTACCGCGGTTCCACTCGCTATAGGCGTAGCGACGCCCGACTCAATCTCGATTGTCCAGCCGCCGATTTCGTCTGTCGCGAACGGTGCAACGCTTGGCGCACCGCGTGTGCGTGTCATGGCGAGCAATGCGCCGGTCACGGGCGTGGTGGTCTCCGTGGTACGTCACGCCGGCAGTGCAACGCTCACCGGCGAAACCGGCACCACCGAGCGCGACGGCGTCGCAAGCTTTCCCGAGTTGCGCGCGACCTCCACATGCACGCCTGCCGACTGCGGCACGGTGTCGCTGCGCTTTATGGTTGGGAACGCGGTGACGCAGAGCGTGGCCGTTGCATTGCGGCTCCCTGATGTCGCGACGCTGGTGCTCGCGGAAGGTGCGCCGACGCAAGTGAGGTCCGGCCAGGTCATCCCCGGGTTCACGGTCATCGCGAAGTCCGCCAGTGGGCAGCCGGTCCCGGGAGTTACGATCACCGCACGCGGCGTCAACGGTCGCGTGCTCGCCGAGCAGACGACCTCACTCTCAGGGGCCGCGCTATTCGATGCGGTACGCATGCATGCGCCGGTGGGTGCGGCGGGTATCACGCTGACGACATCGTCGCTGCGCGCGAACCTGCCGCTCACCATGCTCGCCGGGAGCCCGACGCGCATCGAAGTGATGGATCAACCGCCGGCGCGGGTCGCGCATGACTCGGTGTTCGCGCGCGCACCGTCGGTCAGGGTTACGGACAGCGTTGGCAATCCGGTGGAATCGGTGCGTGTACGTATTCGACTCGGTTGCGTACAGAAGCTGGGGCCTGACGGCTATCCGGTGTCGAAGGAGGAGTGCGACACGCTGCACGACGTCATCGCCAGTCTCGGTGGCACCGAGCTGCGGCAGACGACGGCAGACGGCTACGCGGTCTTCGACTCACTGCGATACCGGGGGCTTGCCGCCCAGGCGTATCTCTGCTTCGAAGTGGAGTCCGACAAGCACGTACTCACGTGCTCCAACACGTTCGTCCACAATCCCGTCCGCGACTACGACAACAATCTCGTCGGGATCAGTGCGATCAAGACGATCAGCGGCGTCGCGCCGGAGAGCGAGTTCTTCGACCTGCGCTTCCGGTTTCGGCTGCCGTGGCGCATGCACGTGATGTCGCACGTGGACATCGCACTGACGTCGCGTCAGGACACCGGCAAGGTCTCGTCCACGCAAAAGCGATTGACGGAGGCGTCGCTGTTGCTCAACTCGCCGGCATTGTTCACCAGACGTCCGGACAGCGACGTACCCGAACGGCTGGTCTCTGTAGGCGGTCAACTCAAAGTGTTCGGCACCGTTCCATACTGGGGCGCGCACGTGGTCGCCATGGAGCTGGGTGGATCGCCGTTTCAGGGGTCCTCGCTCGCGGTGGCATGGCTCCGGCGCTGGACCACAGACACGCTGGCCACTGTCAATGGTGACACGCTCCACCTCGCGCGCCACAACGTCGGCATCGATTTCTTCGTGCGATCGGCGACTGTTGATTTCTTCAAGATTCTGACAATTCGCGGATCCATCATCGCACCCTTCGACAAGAAGGTGCGACTCACCTCGCGCATCGCCATCGCCGTGCCGATCGGCAGCGTCATTCGCTTCTGACGCGCAACTGCACGAACTGCCTGGACACGGTGACACGCGACTCGGCGACCGTCAGTCGTTTCTCCGTACGCGGCTTCGCCGACCACGTGGCCGCCCAACGTGACGCGCGTGGCCTTGTCCAGGCGCACGTTGCTGCGCCGGCCAGAGTTACACGCTGACCGATGTGCCCCAACCAATCGTGCGCGCGCCTTGCCTTCCCGCGGTTGACTTCGTTGCTTGGATCATGATCACGTACGATCCCAAAAACTGGTTCCGCATTCTGGCGGACTTCCCGCGCAGTCCGGTATTCCGCACACTCGCACTCGACGTGCTTGCGGCAGGCCTCTATTCCGCGTTCGTGGTGTGGATGGAGGTGAGCGTCGTGCGAGTGGCCGTCCCGCTTGGGCCCAGCTTCCTGTCCATTCTGGGCATCATCCTCGGCCTCTTGCTCGTGTTCCGCACCAACACATCGTATGACCGGTGGTGGGAAGGGCGGCGCTTGTGGGGACAACTCGTGAACGTGTCGCGCGGACTGGCGCACCAGCTCGACGCTCTGTTGCCCGCCGACGCGCCGCAGCGGCATGAATATGCCGAAATGCTTGAGCAGTTTCCCGCCGTGCTGGCCACGCACCTGCGCACGCCGCGCGGCGTTCCCGGCCCTCATGTTCCGAACGCGCGCATTCAGCGTATCACACGCGCGTTGCACCGCGACGTGCAAACAGGGCTGCTGCCCCGCGAAGCGATCATTTCGCTGACACCACTGGTTCTCGCGTACGACGACATCACGGGAGCGTGCGAGCGCATACGCAATACGCCGATCCCGTTCTCGTATAGCTCGTACGTCAAGCAGTTCGTGCTGCTCTACGCACTCATCATGCCTTTTGGCCTCGTCAGGGAGTTTGGCTACGGTACCGTGATCGCCAGCATGTTCACGTTCTTTGCGACCATGGGGCTCGAATTGCTGGCCACAGAAATTGAGGAGCCGTTCGGTACGGACCGGAACGATCTCCCACTCGATGATCTCGCCGACCGCATCGCGACTGATACGCGACACATTCTGACGGCAACGCCGGAAACAGCGGGCCCGCTCCCCGCGAACTGATCGCAGTCGCGCTGCGATTGGCGGGTACCGACAGGGCCTACGCGCCGCGAACTAACCGCGCGGCGCGTGTGGCCGCCTGTACGCCCTGCCACTGTGCCTCTTCGAACAGACTGATACCGCTCATGTCCGCGTGCGCGACGAACAGCGCGGGCGCCGGCTGCCATGACGCGAGCGTGCGCACCCGATCCAGCAGCCCTGGCGTGGGCCGCGCCATCGCATGCCCAAATCGCATAACATCAATGCGTACGACGCAGTCCGCGATATCACGATGCGCATGCGAAAGATCGGCAAGGATACGATCACGCCACGCTGACCACGCCTGCTGTTGCAACCAGCGTCTGCCATCCTTGCCGGGCCGGTCTACGATGGCGTGATACCACGTCCACACCTGCTCCGCACGCGGGGTGGCGAGCGACTGGTGCGTGGCGTTCACATATCCTAACGACGGGCTATCGTAGATGACGCTGTCCCAGGCCAGTGGCGCACCTCGCTCGGCGGGGGCACGATCGAGCGTGATGTTGGCCACCACCCACGGCGCGTACTCGAGCGACACCGGCAGACGCACCGAAGGGAGCACGCGCGGCAGGACGAACAACGGCGCCGCCCAAATGATCGCGTCGCACTCCACATCCATGGCGGGCGACCGCACCAACCAGCGCGACCCCACGCGTTCGATCTGCCATACCGGCGCCTTGGTCACGATGCGGCCGGCGCGGCGCGCCTGCAGTCGCTCGGCTAACCGCTGCGCGATCCAGTCATTCCCTTCCGGCCAGGTGAGCGGGCCGTCGTCGTGCGCATCTCGGCCGGCGAAGTAGTGCACGGCGGCCCATGCGCTGGCCTGCGTGAGCGACGCGCCGTAGTCGTCGCGCGTGCCGTACTCCACCCACCAGCGTAACGCCGGCGCGTTGAAACCGTTGGCACGCATCCATGCATCAGCCGATTGCGCATCGAGGGCGAGCAACGCGTCTGCTTTGGGACCGGCGAGCCCGCGCGCGTGTCCCTGCGCCGACGGAACCGAGAACGCACCGGTCGCGCGCCACTCCGCAACCATGGCCTCGAAGCGCACAAACTGCGCGCGATCTCCAGCAGAGATCGCGTCCAGCGGCTCGAGGCCTTCATGCCAACGGCCATGCTGCCAGATGCGCTCCTGTGGGGAATGACAGAGCGTGCGCTCATCCCAAGAGCCATCGGCCGCCAGCAATCCAAGCTCACCAAAGAGCGCGCGAACGTGCGTGGCGTCGGCCGCCGGCACCGGTACATAGTGCGCCCCCCAAGGATAGCGGGTGATCGCATTGCTCCCTGAGCGCGCATTGCCACCGGTCGCGTCGGCCATCTCCAGCAGGACCCAGTCCTCCACGCCGGACCGATCGAGCTGCCAGGCCGCGCTCAGCCCACCCATGCCGCCGCCAACAATCGCTACCGCGGCACGACGGCGTTCGCGTGCACGTGCAAAGCCCTTCCCATCGCGCAACGCATGCCCTGCCGTGCTCTGGTCGTCCACAAAGCCGCCCACGATCGTGCGTCCGCCCTTCGAGGTGAGGCCAACGAGTGCGGGCGCCCCGATCAAGGCCGACATCGCCACCGAGACCGACGCCACAAATTCGCGACGAGACGGGCGGCTATTGCTCATGACGCACGTGTGCTGACGTCATGCTCAGCGGTTAATCGCGTCGAACTCGTGCTCGTAGTAGCGCACGAGCACCTGATCGTTCAACCGATTGGGTTCCGCGGCGACCGCTCCCATGTCCACCGGGAACGTGAAGAGCGAAGGCAGCGACGCGACGGTGAGATAGCGAAGCGACGACGGCAGCGTCGTAGGTGGCGCATAGCCGCCCGTGCCGGCGATGACAAAGCCCCATTCGCCGAAGCTCGGCACGTACACGTGATACGGATACGTACGCAATCCGGCGCCTTGCAGCGTAGCCACGATGCTCCAGAACGACTGTCGCGCGAACATGGGGGACGTGCTCTGCACCGCGATCAGTCCATCCGGTGCCAAGTGCCGGCGAACGAGGCGGTAGAACGCGCTCGTGTACAACTTGCCGACGTGATAGTTGGACGGGTCAGGAAAATCAATAATGATGAAATCGTATTGCCGCGCGTTCTCATCCAGCCACGTGAATGCGTCCGCGTTGATCACCTCGACGCGCTTATCCGTAAGCGCACCACGATTCAGTGCAGTGAGCCGCGGGTGGGTCTGAAACAGTGACGTCATCCCCTCGTCGAGGTCCACCAGCGTCACCCGCTGTACATCGGGATAGCGCAGGATCTCGCGCACGGCCAGACCATCTCCGCCACCCAGCACGAGCACGCGCGAACGCGACGGCAGCGCACTCAGTCCCGGATGGACCAAGGCTTCGTGATAGCGGTACTCATCGCGCGAGGCGAACTGCAGATGACCGTTCAGGTACAGGCGCAGGTCATCTTTCCAGTTGGTCAGGATGATCCGCTGATAGCGGGTGTCGCGTGCGAGGATGATGGGATCGGCGTACATCCCCTCCTCGGCGAGCGTGGTGATAGCCTGCCCTTTCCACAGGCCGAGCGAGAGCAGCACCATGGCCAATACGCCGCCCGCCTGCAGCCAGCGCGGCCGCGCCAGCACGTCGCGAAAGAGCCACGTGCTCCAGAGTCCCACCAGCACGTTCACCAGTCCGAACAGGATGGCCGATCGGACGAGGCCAAGCCGGGGCACAAGCAGCAGCGGGAAGAGCAACGAGGCAAAGAGCGCGCCGATGTAGTCGAACGTGAGGACGTTCGAGACCACGTCCTTGAAGTCGAAGCGGTCGCGCAGGATGCGCATGAGCAGCGGAACTTCGAGCCCGACAAAAATACCGATCAGTACAACCAGCCCATACAAGACCGGCCGGAACGCGTCGGTGTAGGCGAAGGCGAGAAATAGAATCAGCGACGAAAAGCCGCCGACGACACCGACCAGCAGTTCGATGACCACGAATCGCGTGACGAGACCGCGCACGACGAACCGCGACAGCCAGCTACCGATCCCCATCGCGAAGAGATACGTACCGATAACCGTGGAGAACTGCGTGACGCTGTCGCCCAGCAGGTATGACGCGAGCGCTCCGGCGACGAGCTCGTAGATCAGCCCGCACGCCGCGATCAGGCAAACAGAGACGAAGAGCGCGACGTTCAATGAATTGCAGCGGCGACAATGATGCCAAGCGCGAGCGCCACCGATCCCATCAGAATGGCCGCCGCCGTGTTCTTCTTCTCGCTGATCTCATGCCAAAGCTTGCCCGGTGTGAGCAGGTCAACGATGAGGAAGGCGAGTGCGAACAGTACGACGCCGAGTCCGGCGAAGACCGCCGCGCTGGTCACGTTCTGCCAGAGAGCATCCATGATCGGGCTCCGTTACTTGCCGCGGAGCGTACGCCCCGGGAGATAGTAGGGTGAACGGTAGGCACCGGGATTGGCGCGCACCGAGCGGGGATTCGTCTTGCTGTTATCGGTGGACGTGAGCGACCAGCCGCGATACTGCGCCACAGCCAAGAGCAGCAACACGCCCACACCCCAGATAGTGTAAATCCGTGCCATGTCTATTCGTCCTCGTCGTCGTCGCTGGTGCTTGTATCCGGCGCGTAGTCGCTCTCTGCCCATCGCCGACCTTCGAACGAGGCCGACGGAATGGCCGCCAACAACGCCGGCACAGTCAGTGCGAGTAACGCAAACAGATAGAACAGATAGCTTGGCACGTCGCGCTTGACCGTCACGCGATAGTCCACCAGTGGACGGAACGCCTCGCCACCCTCGGGCGCAACGCGCAAGAAGTAGCGACCGGCCGGCACCGAGGCGAGATGCACCGACTTGCGCGTGCTGCCTTCGGACCAGGAGCCATCAGTGTCGGTGCCGCGGTAGTAGCTCACCTGCTGGTCGAACTCACGCGAATCACCAGTCTGTTCGTTGATCAGCGCGAAGTTGAAGAAGACCCAGTCGTTATCCACGTTGGCGCTGACATCCACCTGCACGCGCGACGGCCGTCCGGTGAGTTCGAAGGCGGACGTGACGAGTGCCGACGACGTAGAATCCGCGCGATTGTAAGTGAACCCTTGGTCGAAAACGGTGGCGTTGCTGGCCGACGCCATGTTCACGAGCAACATGACGGCAAGCGCGGCAAGAAAGAGTAGCACCGAGCGTCCCACCGAACGCGCCATGGTCGCGTACGGATTGGGCTGGTTGGCGAACACGCCCGTGGGTGCAGGAAACTTCGTCCCGACCTTGAACGCGTCCATGAGCTGTTCGGCCGACGTGTAGGTACCTCGCGACCATGTCACTTCACCATCGGTCGCCTCCGCACTCAGGAGGTACGGCGGGTCGGTGTAATCTCGCGCCACGATGCTGTCGCCCACACGCAGCTCCCACGGGAACTCGCCGAGCGCAAAGGTGGTGTAGGCCGTGGCCGTCTGAAAATGCTTGTACGTCCGTCCGTCAAAGAGTGCGACTGGGCGCGCGCCCCCCTCATCCACGACGGGACGCCGTCGCAGCTTCTCGATGACGTTCCAGTGTCCCTGATACTCGGACAGGTACAGGAAGCCCCGATACGGATTAAAGCAGACATACTCAGTCCACGAATAGTCCGTACCCTCGACGGTAATGGTCACCTGCTGAAATCCCACCACTTCCCACGGCGCCCCATGCCAGGTGCCGCGCGAGCCGAGCGGAATGCGCGGCGTGAGGCGCAACGCGCTCGCATGTTCTTGCAACAGGCGCAGCGTGGGGTCGCTGGCATCGAGCACGGAGCCACAGCTTGCGCATGCGACGGTCGCAGCCCACCCCTGCGTGTGCAAGGCAATGGCGGCACCGCAGGATGGACAGGACAACGACGACGCCTGCGGTGACGGACGCTGCGGATCGAGTGAGGTCGTCATACGGCGCCTACCATCCCTCGAACTCGCGCACATTGCGCAGCGCAAGATCGTCGAAGGTCACGTACGCGCCCACAAACAACGTGGACGGTGCATCTGTGGTATCGATCGTCGCCAGTCCGCCCTCGCCGTTTTGTAGATCGATGAATACGCATTCGTCACGGCGGTAGGTCGTGAACGGCAGCTCGCCCTCGGTTCCGGCATACCGTGCGCGTGTCACTGTGGACACTTCGTACGCAATGCCATCCCAGGTAAATCGTTCGCCGACGTGCACCGACGACACTGACGGCAGCGGAACGTTGATCGACAGCTCCGACGTCATCGCGAACTCGAGCTGCGCGTCCGAGAGCCAGGCGCTCGACCCGTCGGCCATGCGGCAGTGCCACTCGCTCCAGCGACCGCGTGCCCACGCATACGCGATCCGCCCCACGACGACGAACGCACGCGTGCCCCACTTCCCTTCCGTACCAAGCTGGATCGGCGAGCCGCTGTGCAGCGCGTCCGCCTGCCGTCCCACTTGCGTGAGATCCAGATCGCGACGCACCAGGACGGCACGACAGTACGCGCAGGTGGTTTGCACCGCCTGCGCCCAGCGAAACACGATCGGCGCGCCACAATTCGGGC
>JBBQSM010000035.1:0-30898 GCA_038234895.1 Gemmatimonadales bacterium | reverse complement strand
GGCGCCGGCTACTTCGAACACGCCGGCCAGATCGACCCGGTCACCGGTCGCGCCCAGCTGTTGGAAACGCTGCCGGCGCTGCTGAGCGGCACCACCGTCAGCTGGAGTGCGTGGCACTTCTCCGGCTACATGGTCTCGATGGACTGACGGCGCCCCCACGCCCGCGAAGTGCCAAGCCTCCGCCGCCCCTGCGGCCCCCCCCGCTCCCGACCTCTCCTCATGCCTCCCATGATCATCCGCCGCCTGCCCCTCGTCGCGCTCGCCACCGCGCTCGCCCTGACCACCGCCTGCAGCGACCACAGCTTCGCCACCGCGCCCGGCGCGGACGTGCCGGCGCTCGCACCGCGCCATAGCGGCTACACGGTCCCCGCCGATCGCGCCGCCCCGCCCAGCCCCGACGGCACCCGCCAGCCGCCCAGTGGCACCACGACTGGCACCACGACTGGCACCACGACCGGTACTACCACCGGTACTACCACGACCGCGCGCACCGCGACGTCCACGGGTAGCGCCAACTAGCGCACGGCCCCGACACGCCGCAACACCATGGCCCGCCGGCGCTCCTCTCGCCGGCGGGCCCTGGTGCATCCATGCGAAGCAATCGTGCTGATCGCCGCGGTCAGCGTGCGCGTGGGGACGCGCCGGCGCTCGCACCGCAGCGCTAGGATCGGCGGCGCCCCCGGGCAGTGTCCATTCGAGCTTTTCTCGCTGCCGTTGGGGAAGCCGGCCGAATCATCGGCTAGCGCCCCGACGTGGCCCCGCGCCGTAAAGCACGAGCGGCGTGGCGCACGCAATCCCTTGGGTCAGTAGGCAAGCGCGCGCCGATTCGATCAGACGACGGTTCGCGCGATCCACGACTGCTGTACTAGATCTGTATTACCGCGCCGAGCTATTACCCAGTGCAACCAGCAGCTCCTCCATCTGATCGAACGTCTCAATCATCGTCTCGGCGGCGCCGGTGCCCGCAGCGTCCAGCGCCTCCTTCGACGAATAGCGCTCGCACAAGACGACCAGTGTTTTGCCGCCCTGTTCGTCGAAGGTCACGGTGGTGACCGACCCGTGCTCGCCACCTTCTTCATTCGTCCACGCGAGCCGCGCATACGGCTGCACCTCAACATACGTGCCGAAAAACGCAGCCGGTTCGGCGGCACCGACGTCGAACGCCAATCGGTACGTGCCGCCGACCCGCGCATCTACCTCGCAGGAGAGCAGGGTCATACCCATCGACTTCGGTACCCACCACCGCTTCAGCAGCTCTGCGTTGGCAAACGCCTCAAACACGGCGCGTGCCGGTCCGGCGATGCTCCGCGTCACCACCACCTCGCAGTCCGACTTACGTTCCACGGTGGTGTGGTGCTTCAACGGGCCAAGCGTGCTGTCGATTCCTTCCCCCATCGCGTTGCTCCGGTTCGTGTCAGTGCGTCGATCAGCTGGTCCAACCTGTCGAAGCGTTGATTTCATCACGGTTGGTACGCTGCAAGACACGTCATTTCTTCCTTGCATCCGCGCGGACAAAGTCAGCACGTCCGAACCCGCCCGATCTTCGTCGTGGTGACGAGCCCCGCCCGCTCCAGCACGCTGTCGTGCTTCGTCATGCCCGTCAAGGTCATATCGAAACGCGCGCCGAGCTCGGCAATCGACGCGTCGGCGTGTCGAAGCTGCTCCGCCACCCCGCGCCGCGTAGCGTCCGAGCGCGCTGCAAACGACGCATCGAGTCGCGTCGTCATATGCTGACCCATATGCTGCAGTGTCTATCGCGTGCGCGCGGGGCAGCCAACGGATCGTCGCGACTGCGGCTGCGTGCTACTATCTCAACAGTGCGCGCCGTCGTGACCGGTCAGCCCACCGTTGCGGCGAGACGCGACGCGTTGTGAGTCGTGACGTAGGGTTTGTCGCCCGATGTCGTGGGGCGCCTTGTCTTCGCGGGTAACAGTGTCGTTTATAGGAATGGAGTTCGCGATGCATTCCCGAAATCGCATCCGCGTGGCGGCATCGGACGATCTGCACGCCCTGCCTGAGATTGAACGCCGCGCAGGTCGAGGGTCGCCGACAGGCAGCGATCGCCAACGAGAAGCGAGTCGGCTTTGCGCTTGTCGGGCTGCTCGTCCCGATCGTGGCGCTGGTGTCCCGACCTTTTTGAGAATCTCCCGTGCAGTGGCGGTCTACACCAAGGGCCTGTATTTCTCGTTGCGTTGATCGCGGGAGTAGAGGATGGTCGCGGTGCGTCGTCGACGCTGGTGACGGCGAGACGGCGCCGCACACGCACCGTCAGCTTGCCGACGACGCCAGCGTCACGGGAATCGCCACCTCCGCGGTATGCTCCGAAGGACCTGATTGAGACACGTGGGGAACGATTGGTGGCAATGCGGCGGCATGCAGTACGACAACTCACCGTCCTCCACAAGCCGCGGATCGCGCACGATCTTAATGCGGGTGACGCGAGGACAACCCCGGCCCGTTCCCGCACGCATCGCGGGCTGGTGCGCGTTCGGCTGGCGTGCTCCCGGCCGCGGTGATCGCTGCACCACCGTACAGTTTTATGCATAGGGTGCGGGAGCGCTCATGGCACCATCAGCCGTCACAGTATGCAGGCTCGTTTGGCCACACTACACAAATATCCGACATATGGAGATGATCTCGGACTTGACCTGTCCCGCGTGCGGTTTCGTCGAGCGGTTGGCGATGCCGGCCGACGCGTGTGTGTTTTTCCACGAGTGCACGGCGTGCCAGACGCTCCTCCGACCGCTACAGGGACACTGCTGTGTGTTCTGTTCATATGGCTCGATCCCATGCCCTCCGATCCAGGGGGGTTGCACGGACTGCTGCGCGCCGGAACCGGAAGCTTCGCCGGACGAGTCAGCCCGCCTCGACCAGTCTGCGCGCGGAATGTGAACGCGCCACGAGTTGGTGCAGCCTCCGTAGCTGCGTGTGCAGCGGAGTCGCTGATGCCGCGTCGTCCGGCGACTCACCCCGAGGCGTATCGTCGGCGTATCGTCGGCGTATCGTCGGCACATCACGGATTCGGCGCGTGCTGGTTATTGCTTGACTTCGTTCGCAGCAAAGTCCAAGCCGTCGGCAACGCTCGCCCTCCTGCAGGATGAGACTCGCACACGTCGCGATGTGTATGGGCATGACCCGCTACACCAGACCGTTGGACGTGTCGGCACGTGACCTCTCTGAGCAGGCCATGAGGCACGGGACACCCGACGCGGGCCTTTCGTGCAATCGTGGCCTGATTGACGGGGCGCTTGGCGATGTCGACAGCGCGCGGGTCTACCTGCAAGGTGCCGTGCCGCTCACCTATCATCTTCATCCGTTGAATGCGAACCGCGCCCGCCGTGAACTGCAATCGCTCCGCCGGCGACCTGCCCGAGCTGAGTCGACCGTTCGGTAGTCCGGGGATCGCAGTTCGAGCGGGTGGTCGGCGCCGACGAACGCCATGGCAGGGATAGGGGCTGCCAAGAGCGCGGTTACAATCGACTGCTGCCTCTGCGTTCTGCGGCGATCGGCGTCATTGCGCTCGCAGGCGCTGCAGCCGATACGGGTGTCGTCATGTTGCTCTATCTCGACCACGCCGATCATCACTGTTTTGCACGTGGAGCGATGCGCACCCGGACCGATGTCAGCGCTGCGGTGATTTTCGGCGCGGTCGAACGTGTACGTCCAACGCTGATGACGGTGCTGGCCATCATGGCGGGCTTGGTTCCTATCCGCTGGAGCCAAAACACGGGAACAGACGTGGTGAAGCGCATCGCCGCAACCACATGCATCGACCACGCGAACGCTGCGCGGTCGATCCGGTGTCATTGCGATTAGCGCGGCCTGGGTTCTCCCAACTTCGCCTCCGTCCGTACGAACTCCGCGACATCGCCGTGGGTAGCCCACCACACCGTCCCCGCAGCCTTCGCCTCTATGTGCGCGATGAGTAGCTCCAGCGCGACGATACGCGACCGGTGTCCCGACACGTGCGGATGCAGCGTCAAGACGAAGAGGGTGCCTTCCTCGTACGCCTTGTCGAACTCGTCCATCCAGACTTTGGCGACGTCGCGCGGGTTCATGTAGCGCTGCCCGCGCGGGTCGAACAGCGGCGCGTCGTCGAGGATCCATTGGACCGGTATCTCCACGAGCCCAGTCGGCTGCCCGCGTTGCAACAACTCGTACGCCGCGTCGTCGGCCATCAGCGAACTCTCGTAGCGAAAGCCCATGTCCCGCAGAATCGTGAGCGTGTTCGGGCTGAAGTTCCAGCTCGGCGCACGATAGCCCGTGGGCTTCACGCCAGTCATGGTCGTGAGCTCGGCGACCGCCTTCTTCAGCAGCGCACGCTCCGCCGAGTCCGGTAGCGTGGCGTTGAGTTCGTGAATCCAGCCGTGGACGCCGAACTCGTGTCGTCCGCTTGCCTTGATCAACCCGGCCATCGACGGGGTGATGGCAAGGCTCACCGACGGAATGAAGAACGTGGCCGGGATTTTGTGCGCATCGAGCAGCTTCATGATGCGCGGTAACCCGACGCGCGCGCCGTACTGCATCTCTGCCAGCGAGCCGACGGTGGGATCTCCGTAGCGTACGGCAATCGTCTCGTTGTCGACGTCGAAGGAGAGAAGCGCGGCGACGCGAGCCCCGTTCGGCCACGCCTTCGGTTGGAGCGAGCGTCCGGCGCGCACCTCGTTCACCACGGCGTTGACGCTGTCCATCGTCCACTGCCACCCCGGTTTTGCGGCAGTGGCCGGCACGGGTTGCGCCTGCGCGGCGAGCATGGCTGGGCACAGCGCGAAGATCAGCAGAAAGGAACGCATGGGCCGACCGCGAGGAATGAGGTTAGATGTCGTGGATGCGAAGAAGATGCGGATGCCGCCTCCGCCCCGCCACCAGCAGGCATCCGGTTCGCGTGAACGCGACCTCAAAACCACCACGCCATCGGATACGTGAAGCTCGGATCCTCATCAAAAAAGCCACGCGGCGGCGGCTCATCGCTTGGGAATTCGAAGCCGGAGCCGCTGTTGCCAGTTCCACCGTTTGCTGCGCCCGCCGGCCGAAGCGCGATGCCAGAATTCCAGTCCGGCGGATTCACGCCCATCAACCAGCGCACGAAGAAATCGTTGCGCCGACGTGTACCATCTGGGCCCGTGGCGCCATGGCCACCGTTGGGCACCACGAGCAGGTCGAAGTCCTTGCCGGCGGCGATCAATGCATTGGCAACCTGAAGCGTTGATGACGGATCCACGTTGGTGTCCAATTCACCAACCGTCAGATAGAGATGACCCTTCAGGTTCTTCGCCGCCGTCACGTTCGAGTTGGCCTCGTAGTGCGGACCCATCTCGCCCATCCACGCCTCGTTCCACCAGATCTTGTCCATGCGATTGTCGTGACAGCCGGAGTTGGCCACCGCGACATCGTAGAACTCCGGATGAAAGAAGACGGCACCCGCCGCGTTCTGTCCGCCGGCTGACGTGCCATAAATGCCGACGCGCGTGATGTCGTACCACGAATACTTCTTGTTCACCGCCTGATGCCACAAAATGCGATCGGGAAATCCGGCGTCGGCAATATTCTTCCACGCGACATCGTGAAAGGCCTTCGATCGATTGCTCGTGCCCATCCCATCGATCTGTACGACGGCGAATCCGATCTCCGCCAGCGCGAGCAGGTTTTGACCACCGCCCCACGTCTTTGGTACGAACGACCCGTGCGGTCCCGCATAGATCTGCTCGATGACGGGATACTTCTTCTTCGGATCAACGGTGACGGGCCGTACCACGATTCCCCAGATATCGGTCTTGCCATCGCGCGCCTTCGAAACAATGACCTCGGGCGGACGGAAGCCCAACTTGACCGCCGCGGACATGTCGCCCTTCTCCAGCGTGAGCGTACGACGGTCACTCGCTCGCTTCAACTCCACGACGGTCGGCAGATCGACGCGCGAATACGAATCGAGATAGTACTGCCGATCCGGTGACCAGGTCACAGTGTGCGACCCGTCGGCGTCGGTGTATGCCACGAGACCGGTGCCATCGAAGTTGATGCGATAGTAGTGGATGAAGTACGGATCCATCGCTGCATTCATTCCACCGGCACGGAAATAGATCTGTCGCTTGGCCACGTCCACACTGTCCACGCCGCGCACCACCCAGTCACCCTTGGTGATCTGGTTCTTTACGCGTCCCGTCTTGCCGTCGAACAGGTACAGATGATTCCATCCGTCGCGTTCCGACGCCCAGACCAGTTCACCGCCGGCGTACGTATCGCAACCGCCGCCTTGAGCTAACCGACAGTTCGCTTCCACGTCATACGCGAAGTTGTGGCCCTGATCGCTGTACATGAAAAAACTCTTGGTCACTTCGTCGACCATTGGACGTACCGCGCCCGTTGCCGCGTCCACCTCGAGCACGCGGTAGATCATGTGACCGCGCTGATTGTACTGCATCGCGAATGCGCCACCGTCCTTGCGCCAGACAGGGCGCGAGATCGCGTACGGATTCGGGAACAGCGACTTGTCAATCAACAGCTGACGCTTCGTATCGATGTCGAAGATCGCCGGCTGATTGGCATCGAGAATGTCACCAGCCTTCCGGTAGATTCCGCCCCCAAAACTGCCAGGCGCGTCGCCATACGACACGAGCTTCGGCTGCAGCTGGTCGGACGGAGACGATTGGATGTAGTGCGGAACACGGCTGTAGCCAGACTTCTGCCGATAGGCGACCAACTTCTTCGAGTCCGGCGACCACTCGATCGAGTTCGCGAGATAGGCATCACCCTCGGAGCCATCGGTGCCCAGCATAACGAAGCTCGCGGCGGCGTCCGCGCCACCGGCGCCGCGTCCACCACGACCACCGCGTCCACCGCTCTCCGGCGTTGACGCAGGCGCCGGTCGCACGGCCACGTTGTAGTTCTGCACGAAGGCAACCATCCGACAATCCGGCGAGTACACCTCGGTCACGCGCTGTCCGGGCGGAAGCGCCGACTGTCCGGCACATCGCGGCGTGCTGGCACTCGCTGCGTTGCTCCCGCGCCCGCCGGCCCCACCACCTGTCGTCGCTGGCGTCGCTGCGCCAACGCGTGCGCACGCCGATGTCGCGATTGTGCAGCGGTAGCGTGACCCGGTGGCGTCTCCCTCAAAGGCGGCACCATTGTCGATCATTGAAATAGTCGCAAACGGGAGCGTGATCTCCGTGTACGACTGGCCGGCTACCGTCGAGAGACTCTTCGCGATCGCCGCATGATCGAACGCCTGCTGCTTGCTCCATTGCTCGGCGTCGACGCGCACGAAGCGAGCGCCCCCGGTAACCGTCACGCGATACACCGCCTGGTTCGTCTTCCCGATCCAGGACTCCGCTTGCACGAGTCCCGTGGTGAGATTGGCAAACTTCTGATTGATGGTCGCCGCGCGGCGATAGTCGTCGAGCGTGCCTTGCGCGCGCGCTGCGAGCGGCAACAACAACAGCAAGGCGCACGGCGCCGAAGTTGTGATCCGACGGCGAACCGCAACCGAAGCAAAGCCGGGAATAGCCATGGGAACTCCTTGATCTGGCGGAAAGTGCCGAACGAGTGAGGAACGGTGAGGTACGGTGAAGCAGGGCCGCGCGATAGAAAGGAAAGGCGCCCCGGTGAGGGCGCCTTTCGCTTGTGCTGCATTACTCCCTAGTTCGTGAACAAGGGTCGAGGCAAATGCTGCGTCAAGCCTTACTTCGAGGCTGTCGCCAACCGGCGGATCTCACGCGCCATCGCGGTGACGCGCGGTCCATCCTTGGCACCGGCTACGTCGCGGTCCACCTTGACGGCAATCGCGTTCAGCGCAGCCGCGCGTGCCGCGCCGGACTTCATTTCGGCCGCATCGAGGTCGGCGGAAATGGCCGTTGTGCGATCGGCGGCGAGCCCGTTGTCGCGCACCAACTGATCGAGGTACGAGCGCACGACGACAAACGCGGGCGGCCACGTCATCTTGGGCTGGCTCTGCGGATTGTACTCCGAGAACACCACCAGCTTCGCCGCTGCGAGTTCGTTCGCCGTGATCTGCGGGCTCGGCGTCAGCTCATAGACATCCAACCCGCGATCGATCTCGGACGAATAAATCATCCCGTTCCAGTAGTACGCGCCCCAGGAACCGCCAATGGTGTTGCGGCTGCGACCATTGCTGGCCTTCAACGCCGCCTCCGCTGCGGCTGACGGAACGTCTACAGGGGCCGGCGGATCGATGGAGCCACGATCGAAATACGCGACTTCAATCACCTTGTCCGCGTCCGTGAAGTCCATGACGTTGATGCCGCCCTGGTACCAAGCCTGCACATAGAGATCACGCCCAGGGACCGGAATGATGCCCCCGTTGTGCGCGACGCAGTTTTCTTCGGCGGACTGCGCCGACGGCAGCTTGAAGTAGGCGCGCTGCGTCTGCTTCTTCTTTGCATCGAGTGAAATGACCGTGTTGCCACCCAGCTCAATCATGCTGGAAGCCTGGCACATCGGGCCCGTGCCGCCGCCCCACTCGTCCGTCTGCACGAGCTTCTTGCCGTCGTTGCTGAACGCGGCCGTATGGCGGCCCTGATAGTTGTTCGTATCGGTCAGCGCATCGATTCTGACCGGCTTCTCGGGGTTTGAGATGTCCACGAGAATGGAGTGCGTGGAGCAGGCGGCGGCGAGCAGGTTGAGCTCTGGGTACGCCGTCACATCGTGGCAATTGCGCGGCCCGCTCGCTTCCACCGCACCTTCCGCGGCAGGTGCTGCGGCTGGCGCTCCACGACCGCGGCCCGCGGCGGCACGACGGGGGTCAGTCGGCGCACAGAACTGCTTGCACTCGCCACCACCATCCAGGCCCGTGAAAATGCGCGCGCCCGGAATCACAACGGCACGCTCAGGATGATCGAGCGGCACCTTGATGATGTCGAGCTGATACAGCGAATTCGACTTGTCGGCTGGATCGGTGCCGTTCTTGCACCCGGCAAGCTCCGTCTCGGGCCGAGCCGACTGCTGTCCGGACACGTAGAGATAGACAATGTTCTTGTCGGTCGGGCTGGGCACCACCGTGTGCGTGTGCGAGCCTTTGCACGTCTGCACGTTCTTCACCAGCTTGGGCGCTTTCGGGTTCGTTACGTCGAAGATGCGCACGCCGGCAAAGTGGTCCTTGGGATCCTGCACCCCTTGGCTACCGCAATCGATACGGTTGCCCGCGCCCTCGGCCGACACGAACAACAAATTGCCGATGATCGACGGATCACCCTGTGACGTGGTGCACTGCACCACCGAGGCCACGACCGGCTTGGCGGGATCGTTGATATCCCAAATCGTGAAGCCGGCGAAATTCCCCTGGTACGCGTAGTGCGTGCCGAAGGCAATGTCGGAGTTGGCGAACGTCAGCCCGCGGCTGGTATCAAACTGCGCCGGCTTGGGTGTGTTGGACACCAGCCGCATGTTGAGGGCCGCTGTACCGGCGTCGTAGCGTCCCGGCTTCAAGTTGGTCCGGGGATCAGCGTTGCTCGGGTAGGACTGCGCCCACGCCGCACTCGGCGCGACGACAGTTGCCAGCAAAAAGATGAGACTACGGACTACGCGCATCGTGGTTGACTCCTGAGGAGGGACGGACGGGCTGAACGCCGGGAGGCGGGCGTTGCGCTACTTCGGTGGGAGCTGCGTGAGCAGTCGTCGCATGATGGCGATCTCGGCCGACTGTGTCGTCTGGACGTCGTTGGCAAAGACATTGGCGTCCACTTCCTGACCGGCGCCGGGCGACTTGAACAGATCGTCGACCATCTTGAGCGCGCCGGCGTGATGCTTGATCATGCCATTGAGAAACGCCCGATCGAAGTCGAACCCCTTCGCGGCGCTGAGCGCCTTGAGTTCTGCGTCGGTGAGCATGCCGTCCATCTGCATGCCGTGCCACGAGGCGGTGTCCGGAGCGAACTGGCGGTAACGACGGAGCCACTCCTGCATGATCTGAATCTCGGGCAGCTGCGACTGATCGATCTTGCGCGACAGCTTGAGCACCTGCGGATTGGCGCCGTTTGTTTCTGCCATTTTGGACATGACGATCGCCTGCGCGTGGTGGGCGATCATGCCTTGCATGAATTCGACATCCGCCTTGGTGTAGATCGCCCCTTTCGGGATGACGATCTCCGGGCCCATGCGGTGCATGCTGTGATCCATGCCCGCCATGCCGCCTTGCGCGGAAAGTCGTGACGATGCGGAAGCCAGCAGGGCGCAGGCCGCGAGTGCTACAGAGAATCGTTTAACCATCATGGTGTCTGAGCTCCGTCGTGAGCCGGTCCTGAAAGCGAGCCGGACAGAAAACTTCTTTGAGCTTGGTACCTCTAGGAGGTTACGTCGTGACGTGGGACAACGTTAGGTACCCGCCCGGACGGGGGCGGTGCGCAGGATCTTCCCCATTGCCCGCCCCTTGGCCAGCTCGTCCACCAGCTTGTCCAGATACCTGACCCGCTGAGTCAACGGGTTCTCCAGCGTCTCCACGCGGTAGCCACAGATCGCCCCCGTGATCAGCTCGGCGTTGGGGTGTAGCGCCGCCTGCTCGAAAAATGCCGTAAACGACACGGGTTTTTCGATGAAGCCCTGAAGTTGCGCGTCGGTAAAGCCAGTTAACCACGTGATCACCTGGTGCAGCTCCGCCTTGGTCCGACCCTTCCGCTCAACCTTCGCGACGTAGTGTGGATACACCGACGTGAACGTCATTGCCGCGATCTTCTCATCGTGCGTTTTTGCGTTGGCCATGGTTCGTTCCGGTCGACGGGTACGGCGGATACTTACGGAATGATGCGCCCGGGGGTCCACGGCGCCCCCTCCGCCTCCGCCTTCCGCTCAAGCGCCGCGAGGTTGGTCTCTACAAAAACCTTGAGCGCCGCGTGGATGGCAGGAAAGCGCTGCTTCACGATCTCGAGCTGTTGTTGCTGGGTTCCCGTTGGGCCATTCAGTCCGGCACCGCCAAGGGCCGTATTGAGCCGCCCGAGCAACGACGTTTCCGTGGGCTCCGAATAGCGACCGGGCGTATTGTCCCCGTTGAGCTGCTCGCGGATGCCACGCAGCGTGACCGACGCCGCGCGCACATCGGCGTCGAGCGTGGTCGGCTTGGTGATCTGCTCCACCGCGCGCTGCAGCGCATCAAGGCGCGTGCTGACCTCGGCCATCAGGGCGTTGTCCCCAAGCACCTGCCGTTGCAGCGGCTGCGCATCGCGATAGAACGTCACCGCCCGTACGCGCTCGGCTTGGGTGACCGTCGCGTTCGGCAGGAGTTGCACTTCGAACGGCGTTGGCTGCGTGAGCGCGGTACGCACACCCTGCACACGCTTGTACAGCTGCACCCGGTACGTGCCCGGCGCAACGAACGGACCGTTGCCGCCAAGCGTACCAGCGCCCGCGCCGCCACCGCCACCGCCACCGCCACCGCGCCCACCCAATGCACCTCCAGCGGTTTGCACCGGTGTCACGCTCGGCCAGCGCAGGTTCCACGTCACACGGTTGCTGCCACCGGTATTGGTGCCGTCGAAACGTGCGACGATCGCACCGCTCGGATCGCTGATCTCCACCTCGATGGCGGGGGCTTCCTCATCCTGCTCAGCCTTGAGCACGGCCCAGCCGGGAAAGGGGACATCAGCGCCCGTGCGATTGAGCGCTGTTTCACGCTGCTGTCGCACCTGACGCGCGCTGCGCAACGCGGCCCGCAAGTGATACGTGATGGTCGCGCCCACCGGCGGGTTCTGTGCCACGTACAATGACGCGCCTTGGAACGAGACGCCGTTGCCACCCATCGGTGACGCCTGCTGAAACTGGAATGCCGGGGAGACACCAAGCAGCACCGCCTCGGCGCGAAGCTTTTCCGGCACGAGTTCGCGCAGCGGGGCGTAGTCGTCCAAGACGTAGATACCGCGTCCCATCGTAGCCACGACAAGATCGTTCATCTGCGGCTGGATGGCGATGTCGTAGACTGCGATCGTCGGGAGCCCACCACGCATCTGCTGCCAGCGCGCACCGTCGTCGAAGGAGACAAACAGCCCGAACTCCGTGCCGGCAAACAGGAGCCCCGCCTTCACCGGATCTTCGCGCACCACATGTGTGGGCCCGCGCGCCGGAAGGTTCGCGGACACGAGCGTCCACGTACGACCACGATCGCCGGTGCGTACGAGATACGGCTTGAAGTCGCCGCGCTTGAAATTGTTGATCGCTGCGTAGGCCACGTTGGCATCGTGCGCCGACGCAGTGATATACGCGACGAACGAAGTGTCGGGAACGCCGGGGATGCTCGCGACTTTGCGCCATGACTGACCGCCGTCCTCGGTCACCTGCAGCAGGCCATCGTCGGTGCCGGCGTAGATGAGCCCCTCAACCTTGGGCGACTCCGCGACCGTGGTAATGCTGCCGGCGTACGAGGTCGATGTGTTGCGGGCAACTGCATCCACGCTCCAGAGCCGGCCGATCATCTTCATCGACGTGCGTGGAATGTTGCGTGACAGGTCGGGTGAGATGGGCTTCCACCTGTCGCCGCGGTCATCGGAGCGGTACAGGCGCTGCGACCCGAAGTAGAGCCGCGTATTGCTGTGCGGGCTGATCATGATTGGCGCGTCCCAGTACCAGCGCGCCGGATCCTCGCCGATCTCTTCTTCCGGGACGATCCGCACGCTGTTGCCGGTGCGACGGTCGAAGCGCACCAGGCCGCCGTTCTGCGATTCCGCATACACAGTGTTGTGATCTTTCGGATCGACGCGGCTCTGGAAACCGTCGCCGCCGTTGGTCACGAACCAATCGGAGTTGCGGATACCGTGGTTGTTGTTCGTGCGCGTGGGGCCGCAGAACGAGTAGTTGTCCTGCGTGCCACCGCACACGTTGTAGAACGGCGCATTCATGTCCACATCGATCTTATAAAACTGCGTCACGGGCAGATTGCCCACGAAGTTCCAGGTCTGCGCGCCGTCGAAGCTTTCGTAAATGCCGCCGTCGTTCCCGTTGATGATGTGATCGGTGTCGTCGGGATCGACCCAAATGGCGTGGTTGTCGACGTGCTTGCCCGCCTCACCCAGTCCGGTGAAGGTGCGGCCACCATCGTTCGAGACCTGATTCTGCACGTCCACGGCATACACGCGCTCGGTGTTGATGGGGTCGACCCACAACTCCGAGTAGTACAACGACCCCGACGAATACCCGCCCTGCCGGTTCCAGCTCACGCCGTTGTCCGCCGAGCGAAACACGCCGCCGCGCTGGTTGGCCGCCTCAACGATCGCGTACATGATGTTCGCGTCGGAGGGTGCGCGCGCGAGGCCGATGCGCCCTTCGCCCTCGGGCACGCCGTTCAACTTCTTCCAGGTCTTACCGCCGTCGGTGGAGCGATGGAGCGCCGACTCGGGCCCCCCCGCGATGTAGCCCCACACCTGACGGTGACGCTGCCACGTACTCGCCACAAGGATGTCGGGATTGCGCGGGTCGAGTGACACGTCATTCACGCCGGCCCACTTGGCACCGGAGAGAATCTTGGTCCACGTCTCGCCGCCGTCGGTCGACTTGAACAGCCCGCGATCACCGCCCTCGGCCCACAGCGGCCCCTGCGCGGCGACATAAATCACTCGCGAGTCGCGCGGATCGATGACGATGCGCCCGATGTGCTCCGACGCCTTGAGCCCCATATTCCTCCAGGAGCGGCCGGCGTCTTCCGACTTGTACACGCCATCGCCGAACGCCACCGCACGCTGTGCGTTGTTCTCGCCGGTACCTACCCACACCACGTTCGGGTCGCGCGGATCGAGAACGACCGTTCCCGTGGAATACGAGCTTTGCGCGTCGAAGACCGGTGACCACGTGGTGCCGGCGTTCTCCGACTTCCACACACCACCTGCCGCGACGGCGGCGTACCAGATCTTCTTGTTCGGGTGGATCGCGAGGTCCGAGATGCGGCCCGAGGTAAACGCCGGGCCGATGAGGCGGAAGCGAAAGGCCGAGAGTGCGCTGGCCGGTAGGCCACCGGCACCGGCGGAATCGTCGGCCTGCGTCGCAGCGCCGGCGGTGCGTGGTGTCACCGGGGCGGCGGGACGGCTCTGTGCCTGCGCGAGGGTGGCCACGCTGGCGAGAAGGAGCAACGAAAATCGCATCACGGATGGGGTGCGGGGAGCGGGGGCCGTACGGAGGGAAACCTTGCGGGCAGAACAAGTGACCGACGAGGCAGCACGGCCCCGTCATCGCGTGGTGGCAAAGAAGATGATACATCGCACCCGAGTCGTCACGTGATGGCCTACCCCTTGGAGAACGCCTGATGCGCCCCGCCCACCTGATACCCCTGCTCACGCTCGTCGTGGCCACGTCCGTTCCGGCGGGTGCGCAGAACGGCCCGTCGCCTCGCGTGCGCACTGCCGTGCGGGCCATCGAATCGATGATCGAAAGCACTGGCGATTCTGCCTTGCTGGTCTTCTCCGCGACGCACTTGGCTGTGACGTACCGCGATGGCTTTCGCGGAGACTCACTCCTTCGACAGCTTCGCGCGCTGCGGACCGGCGTGGGTCCGATCGGCGGCGTGATGGTGCGCAGGGACAGTGTCAATTTCTTTCTCGATTTCGAGGGACAGCGTCGGTCCACGGTGCGCTTCGCACTGGATGAGCCGGGACTGATCACTGCGCTGCAACTCATGCCGCCAGTTGCTGCGTCCGCGGCAACATCGGCTTGGACAGGGGTCACCTGGGAATCACTGCCCGATGCGCTGCAGCAGGCCGCGTCGGCGGGTTTCCACGGCACGCTCGTGGCTCGGCGAAACGGCCAGGAGGTACTGCTCACGGCGGTCGGCATCGCGGACCCGGCCAACGGGCGGCGTACGTCCATCAACACGGTGTACTGCATCGGCTCACAATCCATGGACTTCACCCGCACCGCGGTGCTGCTGCTGGCACAGCGGGGCCGCCTGGCCCTGACGGATTCGATCGGCCGCTTTTTCGAGAACGTGCCCACGGACAAGCGCGGGATCACGGTCGGTCAACTGCTCGAGGGACGCTCCGGGCTGATCGACTTCTACCACATCGACGGCACCGACTGGGATGCCGACTTGGGCTGGATTCCTCGCGACGAAGCCGTGCGGCGTATGCTGACCAGCACGCTCCGCTTTGCCCCGGGGACGTCGCGGCTTTCGTCACATGCGGCCTACAACCTGCTCGCCGCGGTGATCGAGAAAGCGAGTGGGCAGAGCTATCGCGACTTTCTGCAACGCGAGCTGCTGCAGCCACTCGGCATGACACGCACCGGATTCTACGGCGAGACACTCGGACTGCCGCTCGACGCCTTCGCGGTGGGACGCGGGCCAAGCCGTGTTGGTCTGCCCAACATTCCACCGAATTGGGGCCCGACGTCGTGGCTGGTCATGGGCAGCGGCGGCATGATGTCCACGCTCGAGGACATGGACAAGTACTACACGGCGCTGGCGCAGGGGACGCTGCTGACCGGCGCGTGGGCGAAGCAGCAACAGGGACCCACGGCGGGCGCGGGTGGTTCCGATCGCGGCTACTTCATCTTCCACGTCACCAACGGCGCCGGCTCATCGGTCCTGTTGCTCACCAACAGCACGGAACGAGAGCGGAACACACCCGCGATGACCGCGGCCCTCGAGCAACTGGTGCTCGGCACGCGACGCTGAGCGAGAGGGGAGCTGCGCCGGGGGGCCGCATGCGCGAGTCGTGGTCCAGGCGACCAGTCGTGTACTTTTCCTCCGACGGACTCCACCTCTCGCTTTCATCATTACGTGACGCTTCTCTCCTGCTCCAGCATCGGCATTTCATTCGGCGCGACCGAACTCCTCAAGAACATCACATTCACCGTCGCCGAGGGCGAACGGTGGGGGATCATCGGACGGAACGGCGCGGGGAAGACGTCGATCTTCAGCGTGATCACCGGCGACTTGCAGCCCAACGTGGGAAGCGTGGCCCGGAAGCCCGGGATGCGGCACGCCCTGCTGGACCAGCACCGCGCCTTCGAGGGCGCCACCACGGTCTGGCAGGCCGGTGCGGCGGCGTGGCGCGAGGTCATGGCGCTGGAGCAGCGTATTGCCGATCAAGCGATGGCGCTGGGTGATCTGGGCGATAAAGTCACCGGCGACATGCTCGAACAGTTCGGGCATGATCAGGAGCGGTTTGCCGACCTTGGCGGCTATGTGTATCACGCCCGCGTGGACGCCGTGCTGCAAGGACTTGGCTTCGACGCGGAAGAGTCGAAGACGCGCCTCGTCTCGTCGCTCTCCGGCGGAGAGCGCGGTCGTGTGGGCCTTGCGGCGCAACTCATCGCGCCAGCCGATCTGTTGCTGCTCGACGAACCCACAAATCATTTGGACCTCGACACCACCACCTGGCTACAGGACTGGCTCAAGGACGCCGATGAAACCGTTTTGGTCGTGTCGCACGATCGCGCGTTCCTGGATGCGATCTGCACAAACATTCTGCACGTCGAAGCGAAATCGAGTGAAGCGTACAAAGGGAACTACAGCCAGTTCGTGCCGCAGCGCGCCGAACGTCGGCTCACGCGTGAGCGCCAACTGGAGAAGCAGCGCGCTTACGTGAAAAAGGAAGAGGAGTACATCCGCCGGAATCTCGCGGGTGTGAACTCGTTCCAGGCCAAGGGAAAGCGCAAGCGTCTCGAGCGGCTGCCGCGCCTCGCACCGCCTCCCGGCGATCCGGCCGCGATGTCACTCGAATTCAAAGTCGCCGAACGCGGCGGCGATCAGGTCATCGCAATCAACGATCTCCGCGTGGAAGTGCCCGGGCGCGTGCTCGTGGACGATTTCACCACGGTGCTGCGCCGCAACGACTTCGTGGCACTCGTGGGACCCAACGGGGCGGGGAAGTCTTCGTTCATTTCCACCATCCTCGGCGATCGCACGCCGGCGAGTGGCGAAGCACGCGTGGGCAGCTCAATCACGCCGGCGTATTTCCGGCAGGACCTCGCCGACCTCCCGCTCCGCAAATCGATGTCGGACGCGATCCAGGATCAACGCCCACTCTGGAACCGCGGGCAGTTGCAGAATCATCTTGGCGCCTTCGGATTCACGGGCGACGACGTCTTTCGCGAGATCGGTACGCTGAGCGGTGGCGAGCGGGCGCGCATGGCGCTGGCGCTCATCACGCTTTCCGGCGCCAATCTGCTCGTGCTCGACGAGCCGACCAACCACCTCGACGTGGAGAACATCGAGGTGCTCGAAGACGCGCTGGCCGACTACGAGGGGACCGTACTCCTCGTCAGTCACGACCGCGCCTTTCTTCGTGAAGTGGCCACGCGGGTCTGGTGGTTCGACGGGACACGCTTGGTAGACTTCGACGGCCCGTTCATCGAATGGGAAGCGGATCGCGCGCGGCGCGCGTGAGGCGACAGCGCGCCGCCACGACAGGCCGTGCGCCAACGCTAAGTTCAGCGCACCATGACTGATATTGTCCACGACGATCCGCGACGCACCCATCACGCGGCGCGCTCACCCGCGCGTGCGCGGCGTGTGGCCGTGAGTGCTCGCATGTGCCTGACGTGCCTCGCCGGCACTGCCAGCGTCAGCAGCATCGCCTGCGGTAAGCCGGACCCGCGCGCCTCCACGCTCAAGGTGTCGTACTACGCGCAGGACTCCGCGTTTATCGATGCGGCGCCGCTGCGGGTGTCGGTGCAATCGAAAAACCAGCTGCATAACCTGCGAGGCGCCGAACTGGCCCCGTATCATCCGTTTCTGGTCTCTGGACCCATGCCGCTCGACAGCGGCGCCACGTTGCCGGTCACGGTGTCAATGCTTGGCCTGGGCGCCGACACCGCGGCGCATGCGCAGATCACGTTCGGTCCCGTCGAGCCGGCGACCGCCTACACCCTCGGCGTTACCGTGGGCCGCCGCGGTCCGGCCACCGCGAGCGCCCGATGTGAGGTGCGCGTTGCGGTGCCCATTCGCCGCGCGAACGGGGACGATGCGGGCGATTCATTGTTTGTGAGCATCACGGGCATGCGCGACGGCGCGGCGTGCTGAACCAGCGACTCCACTCATAAAAGACTTTCGCGAGGACATTCATGACCAGCGTCCGCATCGCCCTCGCGAACTGCCGTATCCCTGAATCCCGCGACGATGCCGTTCGGCTGGCAACGTCTGCGATTGCGGAAGCGGCGCGCGAAGGGGCAAGCATCGTCTGTTTTCCTGAGTGCTTTATTCCCGGCTACCGGTGGCCGAACAGCGTGGCCCCTGCGCCCGACCCCGACTTTCTGGAACGCGCCTGGTCCGCCGTGGCGGCGGCTGCGAAAGCGGCAAGCATCACCGTCGTCCTCGGCACGGAGCGAGTGACCGAGCGCGGTTTGCAGATCAGCGTGTGCGTGTTCAATCCAGACGGCACCGTGCAGGGCTGGCAGGACAAGGGACAGCTCGATCCCGACGAGGAGCCGAGGTATCCGGCATTCGGAAGCGAGAGGCGTGTGTTCACGGCGGGGCCGCTGACCTTCGGCGTGGTGATTTGTCACGAAGGTTGGCGATACCCCGAAACGGTGCGCTGGGCCGTCCGTCGCGGCGCGCAAATCGTCTTTCATCCGCATGCGAGCATCGCTGAGCCGGGCAGCTATCGCCCCGTGTCGTTCGCCGATCCCGCCAACAGCTTTCACGAAAAGGCGGTGCTCTGCCGAGCCGCAGAAAATACCTGCTACTTCGCGTCGGTGAACTGCGCCAGCGAGGGTTCGGGTACCACTTCGGCCATCGCGAATCCGGATGGTTCTTTGCACAGTTTTCAACCGTATGGGCAGGCCGGTTTGCTCCTGGCGGACCTCGACGTGAGCGCTGCCACCGGCCTGCTCGCCACACGGTGCCGAACTTCGCCAATGTGAACTGTTCACGCGCGGGTACGGGCCTGTAGCGCCACGCGGTTCACAGCCTCGCACGGCGGTCGACCATGCCTCGACCTTGGCCCGTGTTCCGGCCGAATGGGGATGTCGTGCGGCGTCGGACTTTTTCGATTGCCTCAGCACGGGCTTGGCGCAGCGCCGCTGGGCCGGTCTCTCTTTCATTCATGAGGTGTCGTGATGTGCAGTTCTGTGTGCCGGCGCAAACGCGCGGGGACTCAATGCGGGGTGCAGCAGTCGGATAGACGGCGGTCCAGCAGCCTCAGCGGCTTGCAATCACTGGGACCGGCACGGATGATTGGCAAACGTTCGCGCTCGCGCGACGCCACCGGGCGGCGTCGCAGGGGCTTGCTGTTCGCCGGGTCCGTCAGGCACGCTGTCAACACCATGTCATCCGACACCTCACCGCCCTCGCTGTCGGCCCTCGTCGCACGGGCGGACGCCGGCGATTCCCGCGCACAAGACCTGCTCTTCAGTGCGCTGTACGCGGAGCTGCACCGTCTCGCCGCGCGCGAGGTTCAGCGGCAGGGGCCGGAAAGTCCACTCAGTGCGACCACACTGTTGCATGAGGTCTATCTGGCATTTGCCGGTCGTGCGGAGCCCGACTTCCCCGACCGCGGCCACTTCCTGTCATACGCGGCGAAGGCGATGCGCGGCGTCCTCATTGACCGGGTGCGCCACAATCATGCTCAGCGACGCGGAGGTGGTGTACGTCCCACCACGCTCGATTCGGATCATGCCATGCAGGTCGCCGACCCCGACGAGCTCATCGCGATCCACACCGCGCTGCAGTCGTTGGAACTGCTCGATGCCGGCCTCGCGCATCTCGTCGATCTGCACTTTTTCTGCGGCTTCACCTTTGCCGAAATCGCCGCGGTGCAGGGCGTGACTGAACGCACGGTGCAGCGACAGTGGGTGAAAGCTCGAACACTGCTCCGTCAGACCCTCGGCACACCGGACGCCTGACGATGAGCGTACCGACGCCGGAGCAGTGGGCGAAACTTTCCGTCTTGCTGGACGAAGCGCTCGACCTCCCAGGCGATCAGCGCGGTGCCTGGTTGGCCGCGCTGGCCACGCGCGACGCGGAGTTGGCGCGTCAGGTCGAAACATTTCTGGCGTCGCGCGATGCTGCGTCACTCGACGGGTTCATGCAGGACCCGTTGCCAGCGCCTCCGTCGACTGGCGTATCGGCGGGCATGTCGTGCGGCCCCTATCTGCTGGAGTCGCTGATTGGGCGTGGCGGCATGGGCAGCGTGTGGCGCGCGCGGCGGCACGACGGACGGTACGACGGGATCGCCGCCGTGAAGTTGCTCTCGCCGTCGTTGCTGGGGGATGATGGTGAAGGACGCTTCCGACGCGAGGGGCAAATCCTGGCGCGCCTGCGCCACCCGCACATCGCGCAGCTGCTCGACGCCGGCATCACGGACAGCGGCCAACCGTACCTCGTGCTCGAGTACATCGATGGTGTTCATCTCGACCAGTGGTGTCGCGAGCAGCGCCTCGATTTGCGCGCACGCGTTCGGTTATTTCTCGATGTCCTGTCGGCGGTCGCGCACGCACACACAAGTCTGGTCGTACACCGCGATCTCAAACCCTCCAACATCCTTGTCGACCGCACCGGCACAGTGAAGCTGCTCGACTTCGGCATCGCGAAGCTGATCGAAGACGGTGTGAGCGATGGCGACGCCGAGCTGACAAAGGAAGGACGTCAGCTCCTTACGCCGATGTATGCCTCACCGGAGCAAGTGACATCCGGCCCAGTTACCACGGCTACCGATGTGTACGCACTCGGCGTGGTGCTGTTCGAGTTGCTGACCGGTGCGCGCCCGTATCGCTTGTCGCGCGAGTCTCGTGGCGCCCTTGAGGAGGCGATCGTCACGGGCGACCCGCTGCGTCCCAGCGCTTGCGCCGTCGAACCGGTGGGGCGTCGCATGCTGCGCGGCGATCTTGATACGATTCTGCTCAAGGCGTTGCGCAAGGATCCGGCTGATCGCTATCCCACCGTCACCGCGTTGTCGGACGACCTGCTCGCATGGATTGAGCGTCGGCCGGTCCGTGCGCAGCCGGACTCGCTCTCCTATCGCACGTCGCGCTTCGTGCAACGAAATCTGCTGGGCGTCGTCGCGGCGGCCGTCGTGCTCGTCGCGGTACTTGGCGGTGCCGGTGTCTCGTTTTGGCAAGCGCAGCGGGCCAGGGTAGAGCAGGAACGCGCTGAGGAAATTGCGAACTTCATCACGGGTATTTTCCGGGATGCCGATCCATACAACGGTGATGGCACGAATCTCACGGCCGTCGCATTGCTGACGCAGGCGGCGACCAAAGTAGATAGTACGCTGCGCGGCCGCGACGACCTGCAACTCGAATTGCGAGCGCTGATCGGCGGCAGTCTCGCGAGCCTGCAAGCGTACACTGCAGCGGAGCCCATCCTCTTCGACGTGTCACGCCGTTTGGAGCAGCGGTACGGTAGCAACGATCCGCGCGCCATCGACGCACAAATCAATCTCGGCGGGCTCTATCGCTACCGCGGGAATCTGGACGGGATGGACTCGCTGATGGTGCGCATCCTGACGACGTTACGCGCACAACGCGAGCCGGATGCGACGCTGTTGGTGAAGGCGCTGCTCGACTCGGCCCATCTGGCGATCGATCGCGGGCAGTCGGAGGCGGCGGTGACGGCGGTGCGCGAGGCAGACTCACTGGCGCAGCGACTGCTACCGCGGACCAGCGAACACCGCGTCTCTGCGGCCCAAGTGCTGGCCGTTGCGCTTGAGAGCACGGGGAAGAACCACGATGCCGCCTTGACTGCGGCGGAGCGTGCCGTCGACATCACGCGTGCGTACTATGGCGCGCGTGCTGCGACGCATCCGCGCATGATCGAGGGACAGATGGTGTTGGGACGGGCGTACGGCCGGGTCGGCCGGACGCGCGAGGGGATCGCCGTACTCCGCGCAGCCGACAGCGCGGCTGCGGTCAGCATGGGACGGGACGGCTACACGCGCGCGTTCATTCGCGGCAGTCTCGGCAATTTCGAGCTGGACCTACTGCATCATGAAGCGGCGGTCGCTGAGTATACCGAGTCGGCGCGCATACTTCGGGCGAACGGGGACAGCGCCAGCGTGAGTGTGAATGTATTGCGGCTGAACCTCGCCAACACCTATGTGCAGGCGGGGCGTGGGGCACCGGCATTGCCGCTGTACGCCACATCGATCGCGTATCTGGCGGGGGAGTGGGGGACCGACAATCCACGACTCGTGGGATATCGCGTGGGGCAGGCGCATGCGGCGCTTCTGGCTGGTCAGGTCGCCACGGCCTCGCGCTTTCTCAACGAGCTGGCCCGCGATACGGCACAGGCCTCGTCCGCTGTGCGCACCCGATTCCAGCATGTGCGCGGTTTGGCGGCGTTTGGCGCGGGGAACGACGGCGAAGCAGTGCGTCTACAGGAGTCGGCGCTTGCCACGGTGCCCGATACGTTGACGATCACAGGGCTGCGGCAGCGGGCGCCGATTCTCGTGGCGCTGGCCCGCGCGCTGCGGCGGGCGGGCGATATGCCGCGCGCCGATCGTATTGCGCAGCAGGCGCGCCTGACGTATCGCAGCGCGGGAGTGGACACGCTGCCGCGCTTTATCGAGTCGGCGCTGCAAGGTGACGACGCCACCCGCTAAACGTTCCCACCCATTCCGACCACACCAACCGGTCACACCAACAGCATGCCCCGGAATGCGCGCCCCGCGTAGTACGACTGCGCGCCGTTGTGGTACACGAACACGCGGCCGTAGCGCCGGTCGCAGAAGAGCGCGCCACCCAGCGCGCGCACGTCGTCGGGGGTCATGATCCAACTGGACGTCTTGCGATCGAACTCGCCGAGCAGCTGGAGCTGTCGGTACTGCGCTTCCGTGAGCAATGCGATGCCCATCGAGGCCGCCATCTCGACCGCATTATGCGCTGGCTTGTTCTCCTTACGCTCGTCGAGCGCCTGCCGATCGTAGCAGCCACTCCGCCGACCGTTCGGGCTTTCCGCGGCGCAGTCGCAAAACATGAACCGTCCGGTCGCCTCCTCCCGTCCTATCACGTCGGGCTCGCCGCCGCTGGACTCCATCGCGCTGAGCGATGCGAGTGCGCGCGGGCTCGTTCGCAGCTCGGCAGCAACCTCTTCCCACGCCACACCGTGGTGGCGGTGCGGGTGTTGCTCGAACCGCGCCCGCAGCACGGTGAGCAGTGGCTCGCTGTCCTTGTGTTTCACGACGTTGTCGCGCCGCTGCGCCGTGCCGCCCGCGCTTGCGGATCGAACCATACGGAGCGGGTTCGCTCGAATGGTGTCATGTGCTGACTCCGGGTAAGTGATCTGTACGCAGTCAGACCGTCGGACCGCCCGGAATCATCGGTCGCTGATCGCCGGAAAGCGAGCCGAGCCAACCCGTCTCCCGCAGTTTCCGGAGCCGGCAGGATGTACAGGTGCAATTGCACCGCGCGCCGGCCCTTGCTCGTTCGCACGCAATACCGACGCTGCGGATCGTCACCATTCATGCCGCGATTCTCGTACCCGAACGAGTGCAGCCCGGACACGCAGCCGTCGCCGTGCTGCACATCGACCGCGGACACGGTGATGTCCAGCACCGGTTTGCCGATTAGATCAGGCACGGCGTTGCTACCCACCCGTTCGATGGCCAGAATCTGGGAACCGATACCATCTGATACTCGCGCCGACTCAACGGAAAACGCCGAAATGCCACCGGACGTCGTTCGGAAGCAGCCGAAGCGTGCTCAGCGCAGA
Source organism: Gemmatimonadales bacterium (assembly GCA_038234895.1). Lineage (GTDB taxonomy): Bacteria > Gemmatimonadota > Gemmatimonadetes > Gemmatimonadales > Gemmatimonadaceae > Gemmatimonas. Next base: position 7,323 of record JBBQSM010000035.1, on the reverse strand, counting down.
CGCGCCTCGCGCCCCTCGTTCGCCCGCTGAAAGAACGCCTGACCGGCGTCATCGTTCATCGCGACGTTTTTCTTCGCGCGACGCTGCAGCACGAGACTGCCGCCGGCGCCGCCGGCGAGCAGCAGCGCTGCAACCGCGGCGACATAGCTGGCCGGGACATTCAACAGGTAGAGCGCCCACAGCACGCTGGCGAACAAGAACAGGAAGCGCTCAAGATAGATACCGGCTCTCATTGGCTCGTCCTCCGCAAAATTGTCCGTCGAGCACGCATCGTGACGGTTGTGTTCGCTCGACTATCACGATTTAACAGCAAGTCCCAGGCCGACGCTGTGTCGCGGCTCACCGGCGGGACGGTTATACTGCTCACATGACTCTCGACGAGATGGCGGCGCAGCTCGACGCCAGTGCGGACTATCGCGTGGTGCGACGTCTGTCACAAATCGGGCAATATGCGCCCGACCGCTCCGACGAGCAGCTACGCCGAGCCCTGCTGGTGGATGTGGAAACCACGGGCCTCGATACCGCACGTGATGCGATCATCGAATTCGGCGCCGTGCCGTTCACCTACGACAGCGCCGGACGTATTCACGCCGTGGAAGAGCCGGTGGTCTATTTCGAGGATCCGGGGCGCCCCATTCCCGCCGAGGTGCAGGCGATCACCGGCATTACCAACGAGATGGTCGCGGGGCATCGGATCGACGACGTGCGTGTGTCCGCGCTCCTCGACGACGCGGGGCTGGTGATTGCCCACAATGCCAGCTTCGACCGGCGCGTACTGGAGCGGCGACTGCCGGCCTTCGCGGGCAAACACTGGGCGTGCTCACGCGAAGACGTGCCCTGGGACCTGTTCGGCGCCAAGAGCACCAAACTCGACTACCTCCTGTACTTGGTGTGTCACGCCTTTCACGAAGGGCACCGCGCGGTGGATGACTGCCGCGCGACGATTCACTTGTTGGCGCAGCCGCGCGACGCCGAGTCACGCTCACCTATGGCACATCTGCTCGGCAACGCGCGCCGCAAAACGTGCCGCGTCTGGGCCCGTCGATCGGCCTTCGACACGAAGGAGCTGCTGAAGGGCCGAGGCTATCGCTGGAATGACGCCCAGAAGACCTGGTATGTCGATCGGCCGCCTGCGGATCTGGAAGCGGAAAAGGCGTGGCTCACGGCCGAGATTTACGCGGGCAAGGCCTCGGCGCCCTTTGAGGTGACAACCTTCACCTCGCTCGACCGGTATTCAGACCGCGCTTGAGCGGCGACGGCTCAACACTTGGGCGGCTTGGGCACCGGGCAGGGTTTGCCGCTCTTGGCGCAGGCGCGCGCCTGCAGCTCAAGCCGGTCACCGATGCGAAGCAGTGGAAACGGCGTCGTCGTTTGGTCTGATACGACCGGCCACGCTGCGATCAGCTGCTCCATGATACGCTCACCGGCACGAACCGAAGCGATTTGTGGACTCTTGGCGTGGAGCCGAAGCTGGGCGAGGTCGAACATCACCCAAGCGTTCTCCTGCGTGATCTCGCCCACGGCGTGCGAGCTGCTGTCGGCGATGTCGCCTTCGTGCAGGCGCACGGCGATCTGCAGGGCGGAGTTCAGGCTGGCCAGCGCGGCCGACTCGTGACCGCTTGAACGCTCGATCGCGGACATGCCTTGCAGAAAAGTGACTCCCTCGCGCGTGATGTTGCGTCCTACCGAGGGGACATCCTCGTACGCTTTGACGAGAACGGTGCGTGCCTGTGCCTGCTGGCCCTGCCAGGCGAGCAGGCGCACCAGTGCGTCCGCGGCGCTGCGATCACCGATACCGGCGGCGCTGACCGCGTCGGTCAGGATGCGCCGTGCCGTATCGGCGCAGCCGCGAAAGACCCACTGGACGTCGGCCTCTCCGCGCATCGCGGCCACCAAGGTGGCCTGATCCCCGCTCTTGCGCGCGGCCGCGACCGACGCGGTGAACGCGGAGAGTGAGGAGTCGCTCTTGCCTTCGATCGCCAGTCGTTTGCCTTCCAGAAAGCTGCTGCGCGCCGCTGGATCTTGCGCCCAGGCGCGCAGGGGTACTACCAGCACTCCAGCTACGACGCCACGCAGGAGGGCGGCGCGCCACCCTCCACGACTCTGCCATACGGCCATGCCGTCACCCCGTCGGTTGTCGGATGTTCAGGACACCGAACAGTACTCCGGCTACACCAGCCCGACCAGCGGCGTCGGCGTATCGAGCGCTTCCCGTGCCGCGTCGAGCACCGCTTGCGGGAGCGGGGATTGTCCGCCGCGTCGCGCCGCCTCCACCACAAGCAGCAGTGCACGCGCCTGAGCTGCATAGGCGGCCAACAGGGCGCCACCGGCTCCGGGCGTGGCAACGATGTCGCGCGCCAGCGACTCCAACTGTCGGGCCAGCGCATTGGGCGCGCTCGCCGACACGGCCATGTGTGATCCCGCGTCTGCGCGGCGCGGCGATGCATCGGAATAGACGGATGATCCGGCCGTCTCGAACAACCCGAGATATGCGGACGGCGACAGCGCAGCCTGCACGCGATCGTTGGTTGCTGCGATCGCGGCAAGGCGTCGACGCGCCGCGCGTGATGACTCGAATCCCACCAGAAGTTCTCCGGAAACGCCTCTGTCAGGCCTTGACAGAAGCTGGTCTGTTACATAAATGCGACAGTGGAGCGAAAAGCTGCCGATGCGGTCGTAACCGCATGGTGTAGCTTCTTTTCCAGCTAAGGGATCAACAGCACCTGGTGTCGGCTGGTAGCGAGCGGTCTTCGCTGTGGTTCGGCACGGTCAAGTTCCGCTCGACGCCACCTCGGGCTGCGACCGGAACCGATGGGTCCGAGCCCTCTCGAGGAGGCGGCTGCATGCACGTCCTCACCCCGGTTGCCGAACGGGACCTGGCCGCGCGCGAACTGGCGACGTTGGCCCGTGCCACGCTCGACGAGCATTGGGCCGTCTCGGCGATCCCCGCCGAACGGAGAACCCTGCTCCTCGAACGGGCCGATGCGGCGTCGCTCGTGCCGGGCGATGGTCTGGGCGAGCCAATCGCGGACGGACTGGCGCTGCTTGGTACCGCGTACGAACTCGCGGCACTCAGCCAGCTTGAGGCCGCCGTCCAGCCCACGCCCAGTGCGAGTCGGGACCTCGCCCAGGCCGTGCTGGCGCTCGGCGCTGCCCGGGCCTTTCGCTGTACCGCCGCCCTGCGTCCGCCCATCGACGACGGCGAGTCGGCGATGAAGTGGGCGCTGCGCCTCGGCGCGCTCGCCGTCGTGTCCCGTCAGACGGAGAGCTACGTCCGCTGGTGGGAAGTACGCGCCGGCGTGACGGAGGCCGTGCAACAGGCGGCGCAGCGACTCGAGAACGAGCCATGGGAACCCTACGCGCGCGGCACCCTGTGGCTGGCGTGGCTGGGACTGATCGGGGCGCCGGTCGCCGGCTTGGCCGAACAGGCCAGCGATGAGCTGTCCACGCTTACCGCCACCCGCAGCCGTCTGGCCGCTTTTCGTGAGCGACGTGGCGACCATGAGGTGCCCGGCGATGGGCCGGTGCTCAACGCAGCCGCGCTCCGCGCCCGAATGACCGAGTTCGCGATCCGTCATCTCGCAGACGCGACCGAGCTCCTCACGGTCGCCGTACTGCGACGGACGCTTCCCGACGTCTCGGCCGAGTTCAAGCTGCATCTGAGCGCGGCGCGCTCCGCCTTGGCTGGCGATCACGGACAGGATCTCCTCCTGGCGTGGCTACAGGCGGCGGGCGTTACGCTGGCTGGCGGCGTGACCGCGCAGCTCGAACTCCCAGGATTCTAGTCCGGCCTGTCCGATCCGAACCGGCCGCCCGCCACACGCGAAAAACCGTGCGGCCGGTGCTGCCAACAGGAAATGCAACACGCCCCCCGCCGATCGGGGTCACGCGGGAGAGGAACGCGGCTGCCGCCGCCCGCTCCGCATCGGTGCAGCTCGCTCCAGACGCCAACTCCGCGTCGATGCGGAACCAGGACGCAGATTCGCCTCCGCCAACGCGCACCATGTACGCATCGTCGGACGCCCAAAAGGCGTCGACTCGCGTTTCCACAACATCCAGCCCCAGCGGCAAAGATGTGAGGGGCGCTGGCTCGATAGAGCCAACTGGTGCGGCGCAGGCGATAACGTTCATGGTTCGGCTGACAGTCGGGGAATAAACGTGAGCAGCTTCTGCTCCGGTTTCGTGGCAGGGGGTGATGTTATGACGATCCCGACGTCCACGCAATACGAGAGGTATTGTCTAAGTTGTTGACGGTGTTGTGGATATGCGTTGGAAATGATGTGGAAAAGTAGGTAAATGCCGCTCCGCGTTGCACCTTCGACCCGGCGCCATGTGGATAACCGGTTCCGTGATGATAGGCCGTCTACGCGTTTCGGTCAGATTTTTGTCCACATCGTACGGAATCACAAAAGTGCTCTCTGCTTGTTTGCTAACACGACGCGCGCGCCGTTCTGGGTCCGCGATCCGGCACCTCATACTGACTGCGCGCTTTCTATCAATTGCCCATGGCGGCGGGCGCGGCGATTCGTCATTCTCTGTCCCATCACTGCGCACCTTCTACCGGAGCTGAGATTGGCCATCGAACCACGTATCGGATTGCTCGTAGGACGCGAATGGTCCTTTCCGCCCGCCTTCATCGAAGCGGTGGCCAAGCGGCAGTCGGGCGTCGTGGCCGACTACATCAAGCTCGACGCCACGAAAATGGCGCAGCCGGTGCCGTACACGTTGATCATCGACCGCATCTCGCACGAGGTCGGCTTCTACCGGACGTTCCTCAAGCATGCCACGCGTATGGGCGTGACGGTCGTCAACAACCCGTTCATGTGGTCGGCCGACGACAAGTTCTACGACGCCACCATGGCCACGCAGCAGGGCGTCGCGCATCCCAAGACGATGGTCCTCCCCAACAAGGACTACATCCCCGGGATCTCGCACTCCGAATCGTTGCGCAACCTGTCCTATCCACTGGACTGGACCGGGGTGGCTGAGCACATCGGTTTCCCGTGCGTGCTCAAGGACGCGCACGGCGGCGGCTGGCGCGATGTGTACATCTGTCATTCCATGGAAGAACTGCTCAAGCACTACAACACCAGCGGTTTGCTCACGATGGTGGTGCAGGAGTTCATCAAGTGGGATCAGTACGTCCGCTGCATGGTGCTGGGCCGAGAGCACGTGCTGCCCATGCCGTACGATCCGGGACAGCGATGCTACATCCCCGACCCGGGCTACCTCTCCAAGGACGTCGAGGCGCGCTGCATCAAAGACGCGCTGACGCTCTGCCGTAATCTTGGCTACGACATGAACACGGTGGAATTCGCGGTGAAGGACGGGATTCCCTACGCCATCGATTTCATGAACCCGGCACCGGACATGGATATCAACTCGCTCACGCCCGCGTATTTCGAGTGGAACGTGGAGCATATGGCCGATCTGGCGATCAAACTGGCCTCCGCGCCCCGTCCGGCCGTGCCGGACGGCCCGGTGATCGGTCCGCGCTGACCGGGCCCCGCGACATGCGAGCGAGCGCGATCGAGCGCTATCATCATGGGCTGGAGTCCGCAGACATCGCGGAAGCGTCCGCAGAGATCATGGAACGGCAGCTTCGCAGTCAGGGGCTCTTCTTCGGTGACCGTGCGCTGTGCAGCGTGCTCCGTCCCCGCTTCCTGTCGCACGGGGAGTACCGGCATATCGCCCGCGCCTGCGCGCTGGTGGGGTCGGCGTTCGAGTCAGTTCGCGCGGCCGCCATGTCCGACTCGGCGCTACGGTCGCAGTTCGGGCTCACGGCGTGGGAAGAGCAGCTGATTCATGCCGATCCGGGCTTCGCCGCCGCCAGTCCCACGTCGCGCCTCGATGCGTTCTTTGCGCCAGGCGAGCACGGCCTCAAGTTCACCGAGTTCAACGCCGAGACGCCGGCGGGCGGCGCCTATAACGACGCTCTCTCTCGCGCCTTCATGGCCCTGCCGGCCATGCATGAGTTTGCGCGTTCGCATGCGGTCTTTCCGATTCCGGCCGCGCCGCCGATCATCCACAGCCTGCTCGAGGCATTTCACCAGTGGCGCGGCGTGCGCGAAAGGCCGCAGGTGGTCATTCTCGACTGGGCCGACGTCCCGACCCGCAGCGAGTTCGTGCTCTTCGAACGGGAGTTCGAAAACCTCGGCATCGATGTGTTCATCGGCGACCCGCGGAACGCCACCTACGAGAACGGCATTCTTTCCATTGGCGGTCGCTCGGTCAACCTGATCTACAAGCGGGTGCTCATCGACGAATTGGTGACCCGCGAGGGGCTCGATTCGCCGGTCGTCCGGGCCGTGCGCGACCGCGCCGTATGTATGGTCAATCCGTTCCGGTGCAAGCTGTTGCACAAGAAGGCCTCGCTGGCCGTGGTCAGCGACGAGCGGCAGGCCCATCTGCTCACCGAAGCGGAACGGGCGGCCGTGGCGGCACACGTGCCGTGGACACGTTTGGTCGAGTGGCGCACCACAGAGCGCAACGGCGAGACGGTCGACCTCATGTCCTGGATCGCCGCAAATCGGGAGCGTCTGGTACTCAAGCCGAACGACGAATACGGTGGCAAGGGCATCGTACTCGGCTGGACGGTGGACGACGCGACCTGGGCCGCCGCCATCACCACGGCGCTCTCCGAACCGTACATCGTGCAGGAACGGGTGGAGGTGCCCAGTGAGCTGTGGCCGTCATATTCGGACGGCGCGCTCCATCTGGGCGAGCGCATGCTCGATACCGCCCCGTTTCTGTCGAACGGAACAGTCATGACCGGTGTGCTGACGCGCATTGCGACCGATCCTTTATTGAACGTGACCGCCGGTGGCGGTTCGAACGTGCCGACTTTTCTCGTAGAGGAGCGCTGATGTCCGCGCTGAGCCGCCCGGTCATCGGGCTTACCACACAAACGCTACATTCGATCGATGGCATTCCGCCCGGGCTGCCGTCCTCGTGGGTGATGAACCAGCGCTATTTCCTGGCCGCCACCATGGTTGGGGCCGTGCCCTGGATGATTCCATTGCTCGACGACGATATCCACACGCTTCGCGAGATCTACGAACGGCTGGACGGCATCCTGATCCCCGGCGGCGTAGACATCAGTCCGTTGGAATACGGCGAGGAAGTGCGCCCCGAATGCGGCAACCTCGATCCGGCGCGCGACCGGGTCGAGCTGCAACTCGTCCGGTGGGCCATGGAAGACCGCAAGCCGGTGCTCGGCTTGTGCCGCGGCCTGCAAGTGATCAACGTGGCGTCAGGCGGATCGCTCTGGCAGGATCTGGCGGCGCAGAATGCCGCGTTTCAGAAGCACGACTACTTCCCGAC
>JBBQSM010000034.1:0-31160 GCA_038234895.1 Gemmatimonadales bacterium | reverse complement strand
GCGGCCAGATCCGCGGCTGGAAGCGTAATGGCGATGCGGGCGTAGGGGATAGACTTCTCCATGCGGAATCATACTGAGTATGAGCCGCAATCGCCACCGCCGGAACGTGCTCCGGTCCGCCACGACTAGCTCGCACTACCTTTCGGGATGATCCCAAGCACCGCCGCCGCTCCACTCAACCTGTACGGCCTCACCCGCGCGCAGCTCACCGCACAGGTGTCTGCGTGGGGGCTCAAGCCCATCCACGCGGCGCGGCTGTGGAAGTACCTGTATATCGAGCTGGTCGACTCGCTAAGCGCCATGCCTGAGCTCCTGCCCAGGCTCGCCGAACGACTGGCGGCGGAAACGACGCTCGGCGTGCTGCCCACCGCACTGGAAACCGCGTCCAGCGACGGGTTCACGCGCAAGTATCTGCTGTCGCTGCCTGACACCGCGCGCATTGAGACGGTGCTCATGCGCTACACGGGGCGCGTGACGGCGTGCGTGAGTTCGCAGGTGGGCTGTGCGATGGGGTGTGTGTTCTGCGCCACCGGACAGATGGGGTACACGCGCCATCTGACACCGGGCGAGATTGTCGCGCAGGTGGTCCATGTCGCGCGCGTGTTGCGACGCGAGGCGCCGGTGCGGCCGCCGTCGACGCGCGGGTCGCGCGCCATGGCCGCGCCGAGCTACGCCGAACGCCCGCTGGGCACGCGACTGCGCAACGTGGTGCTGATGGGGATGGGCGAGCCGTTGCACAACTACGACGCCGTGATGCATGCCATCGACATCATGCGCGATCCGCACGGCCCCGCGTTGGCGGCAGACCGCATCACGCTGAGCACCGTCGGGGTGGTCCCGGGAATATTGCGGCTGGCGCAGGAGCAGCGGGACATCCATCTCGCCGTCTCACTGCATGCGGCCACGCAGGAGGAACGCGCCGCGCTTGTGCCGGCGGCACGCAAATGGCCGCTCGACGAACTGATGGCCGCCTGCTGCACGTACAGCGAGCTGACCGGCCGTCGCATTTTCTACGAGTGGACGCTGATCGAGGGAAAGAATGACAGCGGCATGCATGCACATGCAGTTGGCGCGCTGCTGCGCGGACTGCCGGCGCAGGTCAACCTCATTCCACTCAACCCCACACTCGGCTACGACGGCACACCCACGCACACCGAAGCGGCGCGTCGTTTTCAGCAGGTGCTGGCCAACGAGTACGGGATTCCGAGCACCGTGCGTCAGCGGCGCGGGATTGATATCGCGGCGGGGTGCGGGCAGTTGGCGGTGGCGGGTGGGTAGGGAGTCGTGCTGCGGCAGTTGACTGGCAAGAATTAGCTAAGTACATTAGCTAACATAGAAGCGCGTAGTTCGAAAACCGCAATGCCGAGGGCTGCATGAAGACCGTCACGGTTCACAAAGCAAAAACGACGCTGTCGCAGCTTATTGCTGACGCCGAGGCCGGCGAGGAGGTGATCATCCTCCGCGGGAAGGATCCCGTGGTTCGGCTGGTTGCGATTGTATCGCAGAGCCCAGCGCGTTCCTTCGGAGCGCTGGCCGGCCAAGTTGTCGTATCACGCGAGTTTTTCGATTCGCTTCCGGACGAGGAACTGACAGCGTGGGAGGGCTGATCGGTGCGGCTGCTCCTCGATACGCATGCGCTCCTCTGGTGGCTCGCGGGTGACGAGAGTTTGTCAACCTTGGCGCGCACGGCAATCGCGAGTGATGAGAACGAGGTCTTCGTCAGTGCCGCGTCGGCGTGGGAGATCAGCACGAAGCATCGAATCGGAAAGCTACCCGGCGCAGGACCGCTTGCGGTGGACTTCGCCCGCGAAGTGCGCCAGCAAGGCTTCGTGGCGCTGCCGATCTCTCTGGAGCACGGCCAGGTTGCCGGTGCGCTCATCGGTGATCACCGCGACCCGTTCGATCGCATGTTGATTGCGCAGGCCCGTGAGGAAAAAATGGCATTGGTCTCCAAGGAGACGTTGTTCGACGCGTTCGGTGTACGGCGGCTCTGGTAGCGGAAGGCCTGCATACCATGTGGTCGCGACAACGTAGTGGCCGTAACGCGAACGTAATGCAACCCCAATGAACAGTTAATCGCGCCGCGGTTGCGGGCGGCAGCGGCCGGCAGCATGCTCGCATCGTCCGACAACGGTGCTCTGCAACCGTCGTCCGCCCATGCAATGACCGTGGACTCAGAGATGCCCCCTGACCGCTTCTCCGGCAACCGCACCACGCACCGCATGCCTCGGCGCCAGGCTCCTCGCCGCAGAGCCCCCCTGTCATGCGCGCTGGCCTTTGCCATACTCGCCGGCAGCGGCTGCGGTACGCCGGAGCCCGCACCCGCATCCGCATCCACCAGTGTCCTCGACCTCGTGGACAGCGTGGTCGTGCTGGAGACCGACTCGCTTTTTGTCGGCCGGCCGGTGGACGTGCTGGTTGGCCCCAACGGCGCGCTGTTTGTCGCCGATGGGGCGCAGGCACGCGTCCTCGAAATCGCGCGCGACGGTCGCATTACGCGTACGTTCGGTCGCAAGGGACGCGGCCCCGCGGAGTTCACGGCGCCGAGCTACCTCGGCATGCGCGGCGACAGTGTGCTCATGGTTCGGGACGGCGCGTTGAAGCGGCTGCAGTTGATTGACCTGCGCAGTGGCGAGTTTGTGGGGAGCATCGCCACCGCGAGTGGATCGGGCAGGTTCCGCGCCGAGGGCGATGACGTATATCTCGCGATGCTGCGCGCCGACTCCGGCACCGCGCTCACGCGACTCGCGGCCGATGGAACGGAGCGATTGGAAGGGGCGCTGCCGGCGTTTGTGCGCGAATCACCCATGCTGCTCGGTCCGTTTCCGAGTGAGGTGTTCGTGTTCGTGGACTCGACGGTGTACACGCTCAACGAACTGTCGGCCTCGTTGCTCTCGTGGCGGCGTGGCACGCGGGACCTGCAAGGCGTTGCGCTCCCCAAGGTCCGCCGGCGCGGAGTGAGTGAAGACGACTACCGCACGATGCTCAAGGATCCCGCCAAGGCTGCAGCGATCGCTTACAACCATTCTGTGCCCATGTTGCTGGAGCGTACCGCGTCGGGGTATCTGGCGGCGGTGCTGTACGACGTGGAGTTGGTGCGCGACGCGTTCAAGGGCCGCTTCTACATCACCCTCATCGACCTCGCGCAGCAACGCGCCTGCGTGGACATTCCGCTGCCCGCGCCGGAAGATCCTCCCGCACGCCTGGCGATCGTTGGCGACACGATCGTGTCGCTCGAGCAGGACGTCGGTGTGGGGGAGGGAACGGTGACGACGCTGAAGCGGTATGTGCTGCGCGGGGAGCGGTGTGCGTGGGTGGCGTTGCCGGCGGTCGACAAGGCGCCGTGAGGCCGGGCGGACGCTGAGCGAGGTCTAGGCGAGAGGGCAATCCGTTTGGCGAAAGTCGTCACCGACGCATAGCAGCGGAGCCCCGGCGACCACTGCCATAGCGTAGGAGAGACAGTCGCCGAAGTTCAACGCTGCCGGATGTCGACCTTTGCCGAAGCGGAGCCATGCGTCCATTGCCACACCGAAGTGCGCCTCGGTGAAATTGACCACCACGATACCGCTCTCCTGTACGAGGCGCGCGAGCAGGCCACGAGCATCCGTTCCAAGTCGAGCCGAGAGGACGATGCCGGTCTCGAGCAGCGTCGCGGCGCCAATGGCGAGCGATGGCGATGCTCGCATACGATCGAGCAAAAGCTCGGCGTCCGGTTCCTGTAGGACGATGGCGACCAGCGCCGAGCTGTCGAGCATCATGCGCCGTCGCGTCCGTAACCGAGCAGTTCCTCCTCCTCGGCCTTGGTGATTCGCGTGCCGCGCACAGCCGCGGGGATGCTGGGCCAGATCTCCCGTTCGAGAAGCCGGCGAAGCCGATCTGCCGGGTGGAGCTCAGTACCACTGCGCGCGAGTCGGTCGCGCCGTTCCTCGAGCGACCGGCGAATCGCCTCCGTCTTCGTCTCGCCGGTAAGGGCGGCGACCTCGTCGAGCAGACGCTCAACCCGTTCATTCTTGATGTTCACGGCCATGCTTGAACCTCGCGTCCGCTTGGTGTAAGTAAAGAAAAAATACACCAGTACAGACAATTAGGCAAGAAGTTGCGAGGGGTTTCCGCGGATTCTTGGCCAGCCCAAAGACGTAGTCCACCGCGTGCGTTTCACACCACGTCATCAGCGCGTCGCGGCAGAAGCCGCTGTCAGCGCGGAGCGTGATCGCGACCGTCGGCCACGCCGCCCGCCGACGACTTCCTTAACTGCCTCGAGTCCAAGCTCACCGCTGATCGCCTAGTCGCCGACGAAAGGTTTGTTGAGCTACTCATGCTTCGCGCCACTCCTGCTTTCGTCCGACCGGGCTTGCCCACTCTGCTAGGCTCAGTTCCACTTGACAGCTTCCGCACCTGGCTGGAAGGCCGCCCTTCGCTTGCAAGTTGCGTGGCGGTGTACCTACAGGCACGGCGGCGCCGGTCAACGCTGCCCGTCACGACTAGTGGTACCCGCCACTGTCGTTCGTCATTGACCAGTATTGGAGGTAGGGTCGAATGCTGAAGAACCTCGGATTCCCGCTTTTGGGCATGATGCTCCTGCTCACGGCAGTTGCGTCGGCTCAGGTGCTTCCTGGTGACGGTGGATGCCTTCCTTGCGGTCAACTGAACATGTGCGAGGGTGCCGGGGCGAGTCGTGCGTGCGAGACGACAAAACAGTTCTTCGCCTGCTCCGGAAGCGGCAACACGTGTAGTCACGAAGGATGTTGCAACTAAGGGCCGCGCTGCCTTAGGAACGCGAGCATCAGCAACGACAGGGGGCAGATCGTCCCTATGCGGATCACCTGCCCCTCGTCACACCCCGATGGCTCAGGATGAGAATTCTGGCCGAGCCTCGCTACGATGGTGCTGGTGGTCCCGAAGATGTCAAATCCACTCGGAGCGAGGGAAGGATCGTGCAGATCGTCTTGAGCGGCCGGGACCGACAACGCGCAAGTCTTGCCGTCATCAGCCTGTTGCTTTTCACCGGATGCGCAATTGCATTTTGGTTCTTCTCGCCCGTGAGCGAGAGGAGTGGAGATCGGGACGCACGTACGGCAATGATGCAATCCGGAGTACACCTTACGTTGGTCGTCATTGCGCCCACCACAGTCGACGATTCCTCCTATGTGCGCGGCGTCAGGAGCGCGTTGGCGAATGCGCGCGAGATAGCGGCAAGCCGACGCCTGATCTTCTCGTCGATCGGAGTATCAGATCAGTGGGACTTGAAGACGGGAATAGCGATGTTGGCGAAACTCGGCGATTTTGACGAGATCATCGTCGGAAGGAACTGGCTCAACACTGGTGTCGTCGAATACATCAATCAATACGCTGCTCGCCCTGCCGTGCCTCAGCTTATCGTCACCCTTCAAAACATCGAGACAGACTCGACGCCGCACGTTTACTCGCGGCGCACTGAGGTGCTGCGCCTTGTCGGCGGTCAGGAAGTGGTCGATTGGGTTAAAGCGGGATCGCCACTCCAGCTGGCGCCGCGCGAGTTTCGAAGTGAACCTGACCGCTCGTCTCCATGAGTCGGCGCGCAACCGTCGCTCACGTTTCTCGCAGTCTGGCTCTCTCGCAGATCTTGGCAATGCTGGCGCTCTTGGGCAGCTGTCGGGAGCGTGGCGAGCAGGGCGATACGGTCGACTTCGTTGTTTCCGACTCCACGGTAGTAAGGCTTGGTGCAGTGGGCGACGAGCCGTTGTATCAAGTGCGAGGCGCGTTCGTTCACCACGACACGCTGTACATCGCGCAGAACAGCACCCCCGTCATCGCGATGTTCTCAACGAGCGGTCGGCTGCTTGGTACGATTGGTGGCCGGGGCGACGGTCCCGGTGAGTTCAACGCCATTTCTTGGATGCAGAGAGCTGATAGCGGGTTCTTCGTCTACGATCGAACGAGCAGGAGGCTGTCACGGTTCGCATTCAACGGAGACTATATCGGATCGTGGCGCACACCTGTTCTTCGAGACTATGCGTCCGTCCAACCGGTCGGCGTATTTCAGGACGGCTCGGTCTTGTCGAGGGCAACCGCTCGTTCACCAACCCCGACCCGCCCACGAACGTTCCGTGGAGTATCGCAACTGCTGAGGCTCTCTCCGGATTCAGCAGATCGATTGTTGCTCGATTCGCTGGTGGAGTCGGAAGAGTATGAGGAACCTCGGCCGCGGGGAGGTGGATTCTGGACGCTGCTGCCCTTCGGTCGCCGCACCGACGTGGTAGTCTCTGACAACGGTTTCGCTGTGCTGTCTGACGACAGCACCCTACAATGGAGCAGTCGAGACGGCAGGCGAACTCGCGTCGACACGCTCACTGGCGGCCCCCCAAAGCGGATTTCCCAAAGCGACATCGAATGGGCAAGAAGCCGTTTCGCAGAGGGTGCGCCATCGACTTCGCGTTTGGTGGAAACCTTCAATCGTATGCCGCAGCCGGTGTATCTGCCCCGGCATGGGTCATTGGGGGATCGTCCAACAAGTATGCTGCGCCTTACGGGTGCACGACGAGTCTGGGTGCTGCGCGCCTCACCGCCGCAGCGTCTCTCCCAGGTCTGGGAGGTAGTTTCCATCGACGGTCGTTCGCGCGTCTTGGTCGGCGCATCGTCGCCACTGGAGCTGCTTGACGAGTTCGACGGGTTCGCCGTGGTACTGGCTTGGGACCGGAACGGCGTGGAACGTGTGGAGGTGCGACGACTGTTGCGTGCGACCGTTCGATGAGTGGGATTGGACCACGCATGAACGCACCAACGCAAAGCCGGAGTGAATGCAAGCATGTACCTGCTGCGTTCACGCTCCGCCCAGGTCGAGTGCGTCGACGTATTCTGGGGGTATTTCACTCGCACGGCGCAGTTCTTTCTGTCCAACACCTTTTCGTACCACGCTCGGCGGACTGCCCGCGACTCATCGCGAACGGTGGACGGTCGCTCTCACGTCTTTAGGACTACGCGGCGCTGGTCCCATTTAATCTTGTCCCCTCACCGTGAAACCGCGTTCACTGTTGATCGTCGTGGTCGCGCTGTCGTGCATGCAAGGCTGCTCGGACGCTCGCACGCAACGCAACGCTCGTGCCGTCGAGGATGTATCCGTCACGATTCTCTCCGAGCCCGATTCACTCGTGCTCGGAAAGCCGACGGCTTTTCTAGTAGATGCGGCGACCGGTGACTACTGGGTCTTCGAACAGACGATCAGCAAGGTGATTCGCTTTCGGCCTACTGGCGACGTGATCGCGTCGTTCGGTCGACTCGGCGACGGACCCAACGAGGTCCGACGCGGCACTGAGATGTTTCTGCTCGACTCGTCGGTCATTATTGCGGACCTGGCCTCTGATCTATTGAAATTCTTCGATCCCGTGACGGGCGTCGCCTCACGCACAGTACGTTTTAGCGGATATCCAGGGGCCGGAGTGGCACGCGATGGCACGCTGTGGCTGGGCATGAATCGCGCAGAGACCAAGACGCTCGCGGCTCGGCTCGATCTTGGTGCCGATTCGCTGATCAACTTCGGCACGTGGCCCGCGAGCTATAGGTCAAGTGAACGGCTGAGTGCTGTCTTCGCGTACGTCTTTGTCGCTCCTCTCGGCGATCGAGTGCTTGTGCTGCCGGAAGCCTCGGACAGTATTGTCTCGTGGTGGAACGGACGGGAGACGATGCTTGCCGAGGTGCCGGTGCGTGCACGACTGGGGGCGCACCCGGAAATGCGCGGCCAGACGTCAATGAACCCATCCCAGTTCATGGAGTCACGGTCGTCCGCAGCAGGACTGTTTACCACCTCCGCGGGAGACATCGTGCTGCTCCACCACGACCTCAAGGCGCAGCGTCCGCGCAATGTCGTGAAGCAGGTGTGGCTCACCGTCCTCGATCGAAACGGCGTCGCACGGTGTGTAGACACCCCGATGCTCGCAAATCTTGAGGTTCGTCCACTGGCGGCAATGCATCACGATACGCTCATGATGCTGGTGCAGGAGACGATAGGTGACAGGGCGGAAACAACGGTCAGGCGCTGGGACATGGCTGATCTTTGCCCATAGCGCAGAGATGGGGTGTCATGCGTGCAGCCGAAAGATCCCGCATGCAAGATTTTGGTTGCGCCGACTTCGCTTCTTGCAGTATGCTGCGACGGTGGCAAATGATATGAGCGGTCCGTGAGCGGAACTCACTTGCCTCCCGAGCAAAACACCTCGCCATTGGAGGGTGGTTCTGATGTGCCGCACAAAATGACCGTCCCCCGATCTGCCGCTGGTCGTCGTGCGTCCCATGGGGGGCTCGCCATCGCGCTCTGTCTCGCATCCGCGCTGGCATCCGCCTGCAGCAAGACCGGCGCCGCAGAAGGTACCGGAAGATCCTCAACCGACTCCGCCGCCCTCGCCGATTCCGCACCCGCCTCCACCCTGGCCTTGCCGGTCGTGGCCGAAGAGGCACGGGATGCCGACCTCATCCTGCGCGTCACCACCACCGGCCAGGTGCGCTCCGATGCGGTAGTCACGCTCCGCGCCGATGTCCCCGGCACGGTCGATGCCATCCGCGCCAAACAGGGCGCACGCGTCGCCAAAGGGGAGCTGCTCCTTTCGCTCGACCAGTATCCGTTCGACCTCGCAGTCCGCGAAGCGCGCGCCACCGCCGACGAAGCCGAACAACGCTTCCTCGAGAGCTACGTGCCCGAATCACTGGTCACAGGGCGTGCCCCCACGCCGGAGCAACGCCGAGCGCTCATGAACAAGGCGGGGCTCACCGGCGCCCGTCTCAAACTCGAACGCGCGCAGTTCGAGCAGAAACGCTCCGCCGTCACCAGCCCGATCGACGGCATGGTAGACGTCATACACGTCGCACCCGGCGAACGCGTCACCGGCGGGCAACAGCTCCTCACGGTAGTCGACACCCGCCACCTCCGCATCGAAGCGCAGGTGCTCGAACACGACCTGCCGCTGGTGCGCGTGGGTGGTGACGCACGCATTACGAGTGCCGGCGCCCCCGGTCGGGTCATACGTGGCCGCATCGACGCGGTACTGCCGCTGGTGGACTCCATCACCCGCGCCGGCCGTGCGATCATTCGCGTGAACGGCGATGGCACCCTGCGCGCCGGCATGTACGCCGACGTCCAACTCGAAGCGGCACGGCTCACCTCACGACGTCTGGTGCCAGCAAAGGCCGTGATCGAACGCGACGGCCGGCCGCTGGTGTTCGTCATCAAGGACGGGCGCGCCCAATGGACGTACGTCTTCCCGGGGCGCACCAACGGGCTGGAGACGGAGCTGCTCCCCGACGCCACCACGGGCGAAATTCCGGTGCGACCGGGAGACGCGGTGATCGTGGAAGGCCACCTCACGCTCACGCACGACGCCCCCGTGAAAACGCTGCCGCCACGTCGTCCGTAAACGCGGCACCACGTGTCCCTCGCCTCGTTCGCCGTCCGGCGACCAGTCGCCACGGTTGCCGCCATCCTCGCCGTGGTCCTGCTCGGCGCGGTCTCACTCGCGCGCCTCCCGGTCGCACTGCTTCCCGACGTGTCGCTGCCGGTGCTCACCATCCGCACGGTGTACCCCGGCGCCGCGTCCCCCGAAGTGTCGCGCTTTGTCGCTGAGCCCATTGAGGCGGCCATTGGAGCCACGCCGGGACTCGTCGAGCTACGCTCCGTCAGTCGGAACGGCGAGGCCACCACGACCGCGCGCTTTGGCTGGGGCACCGACATGCGCGGAACCGTGCTGTCCGTGCGCGAACGACTCGACGCCGCCCGCGGACAACTCCCCGAACGCGCTCAGCGCCCCACGCTGCTCACCAGCGATCCGGGCGAACGGCCCATCGCGGTACTCGCCCTGCGCGGCGACTCACTCACTGGCGGTGACCTGCGATCGCTCGCGCGCACCGCCAGCGAAGTACACGCACGACGCCTCGAACAGATCGAAGGCGTGGCCAGCGTGGCCGTGGTCGGCGCACCACACGACGAAGTGCGCGTCGATATCGATCCGGAACGGTTGCGCTCGCTCGACCTCACCCCGGAAGACGTCGCTGCCGCCATCCGCAGTGAGAACGCCACCGGCGTCAGCGGCACGATCCGCAAAGGCCAGTTCCGCTTCTCGGTCCGCGCACTCACAGAATTCCGCTCCCCCGACGAAATCCTCGCGACACCACTCGGTCGCCCCGGCTCCGGCATCACACTGCGCGATGTCGGCACGGTCACGCTCGCCCTCGCCGACCCGCTCACGCTCACACGCCTCGACGGCGCACAAGCGATCGGACTGGTGGTGTACAAGGACGCCGGCGCCAACACGGTCGCCGTCACCCGGCGCATGACGGAGGCGGTGGCCCAACTCGAAACGGAGTTCACGGGCGTGCGCATCGCGGTGGTGGCCGCGCAGGCCGACTTCGTCGTGGACGCGCTGAGTAATCTCGGCCAGGAAATCGTGGCCGGCGGGCTGCTGTCGCTGCTGGTCATTCTCGTCTTCCTGCGCGATTGGCGCACGTCGCTGGCCATCGCGGCGGTGGTGCCACTCTCGGTGCTGGTCGCACTGGTGGCCCTCCAGGCGCTCGATGTCTCCATCAATGTCCTCTCACTCGGCGGACTCGCACTCGGCACGGGCCTGCTGGTGGACACGGCGATCGTGGTGGCCGAATCGGTGGGCCGCCGACGCGCGGAAGGAATGCCACTGCGCGAAGCGGCGATACGTGGCACCGACGAAGTGGCCGCCCCGCTCTTTGCCGGCACACTGACCACGGTGCTGGTCTTCGGACCTATCATCTTTGTGCGCGGACTGGCGGCGGCGCTCTTTCGCGATCTCTCGCTGAGTGTCGTGACGACGGTGGCCGCATCGCTGCTGCTGTCGCTCACGCTCATGCCAGTGATCATCGTGGGCCGTCGGCGTCTGGCGTCAGCGCAGGCGCAGATTTCCCCGACGGTACCGCGCGCCTCCGACAGCGCGCTCGGACGCATGCTCGATCGCTGGGGCGCGTCACTGACGCACGCGTATGACCGCGGTGTGACCTGGTCGCTGGCAAACACCGGTGCCGTGTTTGGCGTGGCCGGCCTGGTGCTGGCAATCACCGTGGTGCTGGTGTGGACACTCCCTAAGGAGATCCTGCCGCGCGTGGACGAAGGCGTGCTGGTGGCGCAGCTGCAGTTGCCCGAAGGCACAAGCATCGAAGCCACCACGCAACAGGCGGAGCGGCTGTCGCGGGCTGCGCGCACGATGGGCGCCCGCGGCATCTACGCCCGCGTCGGCAAAGCCACGGATGAAGAGATTCTCGCCGGTGCCGAACCCGGATCGAGTGCCACGGCACAACTCATTGTACCGGTGCCCGACGGGGAGAATGCGGCGGCGTTTGCGCAGCGGTTGCGCGGACTCGTGCCAGATCTGGCCAGTGGCGCGTTGGCCATCGATCTGGCCGGACAGTCGGAGTTCGGGTCGCTGATCGGACGCGAGGGGCGGCTGGTGCGCGTGGAGCTGTCGGCGCCGAGTAGTGCAGAGTCGGTGCGCTGGGCCGATTCGGTGCGGGTGGCCATGCGGGCGCTGTCGTCGCTGTCGGACGTGCGCAGTGCCTACGCCGAAACGCAGCCGATCGTGGAGATCGGACTCGAACGCGTGCGTATGGCGGAGCGCGGGATCGCGCCCCAACAGGTGGCCAGTGCACTCGCCGGTGCGCTGGGTGGCGTGAGCGCGAGTGAGCTGCGTGAAACCGATCGGCGCACGCCCATTACGGTACGCTATGCCGGCGCGCGCAATGAAGAGCTGGAGACGGCGCTGCGCACGCCCATTCGCGGCGTGCCACTGGGTCAGTTGGTGCGGGTGAACGAAACGCGCGCACCGCTCGAGGTGGTTCGGGTGGGGCAGCGGCCGGTCACGATCGTAGAAGGCATTGTCGAGTCGGGCGGTACCGCGCGCGCCAGCACCGATGTCTCCTCGCGCATGGCGGCGATGACCTGGCCGGCAGGGGTGACGTGGCGAGTGGCCGGCGCCGATGCCGAACGTGCGCGCACCAGCAACGAACTCACACTGGTGCTGGTGCTGGCCGCGCTGCTCATGTTTTTGGTGCTAGCAGGCGAGTTCGCGAGCTTCACGATTCCGTTCGTGGTCATGCTCACGGTACCGCTGGCCGGTGCCGGTGCGGTGATCCTGCTCTGGCTCACGGGGCAGTCGCTCAATGCCGTATCGCTCATTGGCATCGTGGTCATGATCGGTATGGCCGACAACGAAGCGGTCGTCAAGCTGGATGCCATTCGCAAGTTTCGCGAGGCAGGGCATTCGGTGGATGACGCAGTGCGGCTTGGCGGTGCACAGCGGTTGCGGGCGATTGCGATGACGAGCATCACCACGGTCACGGGTGTGTTGCCGCTGGTGTTCGGATGGGGCAGTGGTGGCGCGCTGTACCGACCGTTGGCGGCGGGCATCATTGGCGGGTCGGTGAGTGCGTTGGCGGTGACGTTCTTTCTGTTGCCGGCGGCATACGCGGTGCTCGAGCGGAGTTCTGAGGCGCGGTTGCAACTGGGGGTCGGCGTGCGTGCGCCGGCGCGGGACGGTGCGGAGCCCGCGTGATTGACTTCGCCACCCGACGGCCTGCGGTGGTGTGGGCAGCGTGTGTGGCACTGCTGGTGGCCGGCGCGCTGGCGTTTGCGCGGCTGCCGCTGGCCACGCGCAGCACGGTGGAGTTGCCACGACTCCAGATCTCGGCCGGTCTGTCGGGTGCCGCGCCCGAAGTGATCGAGACGTATCTCACCTCGCCACTCGAGGCCGCGGCGCAGGGCGTGCGCGGGGTGCGACGGGTGAACAGCAATTCGTACGACGACTACGCCATGCTCACGGTGGAACTCGATGAGCGTGCCGATGTGCAGATGACACGACTGGCCATGCTCGAACGCATCGAGTTGCTGCGCGCAGAGCTTCCACCCGGCGTGTCGGGACCCAGCGTCTCCAACTACGTACCGGAGGGGTTGGAAGAGGCGCCGCTGTTGTCGCTCACTATCACCGGCCCGTTCACGGCGGGTGCGTTGCAGACGTTGCTCGCCGAGCGTGTGAGTCCGCGACTGAGTGCCGTGCCTGGTGTCGCGGGTGTGCAGGTGCGCGGCGGTACGGCGCTGGGCGTCGCCATCAGCTACGACCCGGTCATGTTGCGGCGGATTGGCGTATCGCCGCAGTTGCTGAGCGATGCACTGAATGGCGCCCGTGTTGTGCAGGCGCTTGGCGTGCAATCGGTGAGTGGGCGTGGGAGTGGGGCAGACGTTTCGACGGTCGCGCCAATCGCGAACGCGCCAATAGCGAACGCGCCAATCGCAAACGCGTCTGTCGCGAACGCGTCTATCGCCGACGTGCAACATGTCGTGCGCAACGTGGTGTTGCGCGATCAGCCGAACGCGTTGGAGGATCTGGCCAAGCTGCCGGTCAGAAGCCCAAGCGGGCGCGTGTTCCGGTTGGGCGAGCTGACCGTCATCCGGGCCGACGAAGATGCGCGCGGCATGTTCTATCGCGTGGATGGTCGGCCGGCGGTGTCGCTGGACGTGACGCGGCAGCCTGGAGCAGACGCCATTCGCACGGCGCAGTTACTGCGTGATGCCGTTGCGGCGCTGCGACCCGAGCTACCGGCTGCGGTGCAGTTGCGCGTCACGAACGACGAAAGTGAAGAGTTGGCCAGCGAACTGCGCGATCTCACACAACGCGGCGCGCTGGCGTTCGTGGCCGTGCTGCTGGTGCTGGCGCTGATGCTCCGGCGGTGGCGCGCGGTGGCGGTGGTGATGGGCTCCACACTGGTTGCCATTGCGGCCACGGCGCTCTCGCTCTATCTGCTGGGCATCCCGGCCAATCTGCTTACGCTGGCGGGGTTGGGCATGGGCGTGGGCGTGCTGGTACAGAACGGACTCGTGGTGGTGCAGCGACTCGGACTTGCACCCGCAACGGCCGCCGGGCGCTCGGCAGCGGCTCGGCAGATCGCACCCGCGGTCATTGGCAGTACGCTGGCCACGGCCGTGGTGCTGGTACCGTTTCTCTATCTGCAGGGGAACGCGCGGGCCGCGTTCGTGCCCTTCGCGGCGGCGTTTGCGCTGGCGCTGTTCTGGAGCGTGATCACTGCGCTGCTGGTGGTGCCGGCGCTTGGGATTGGGAGTGGCATTGGCGCTGGCACTGCGGTTACGGAACGCGCGCGTGCACAGCAGAACGCCGCGCACCGTGCCACGCGCGATGGAACGGCTGCGTTGGCCGAGTGGCCGCGCATGCGCCGAGTGTATGCCGTGGTGCTGGCGCGGGCATTGCGGTGGCGTGCGGTGACGTTGGTGCTCACGGCGGTAACGCTTGGCGTGCTCACGTGGGGATTCATCGTCAAAGTGCCGCGGTCGTCGTTTGGCGGCTTCGGCGAACGACGCACCACGCTGTCAGTCGGTCTGTCGTTTCCGCGCGGCTCCGATCCGCAGTCGCTCGATGGAGGCATTCGGGAGTTCGAGCGGCTGGTGGTGGGGCGTCCGGAGGTGGAGCAGGTGCGTGCGTCGTCGCGCGGCACCACGTCGGCGCAGATGTTGGTGACGTTCACCAGGCAGGGCGGTTACACCGCGGTGCCAATGGAACTGCAGGAGTTGCTCACGCAGCGCGCCGTGCTGGTGGGTGGCGCGAGCATCAGTGTGTATGGCGAAGGGCCGGGCTTTTCGTCCGGAGGTGGTGGCGGCAGCATGTCCACCTTCCGGCTGCGCGTGCAAGGCTTCGCGTACAACGGCGTGGGCAGTCTGGCCAACGATCTGAAGTCGCGACTCGAGCGCATTCCGCGTGTGCGTGACGTGCGCATTACGTCCGGTGGCTACTTTGGCGGCGAGCGCGGCGTGCAGGTCACGATCGATCCGGATCGTGCCGCGCTGGCACGCTACGGTGTGAACGCGCAGCAGTTGGGCTTTGCCGTGGCGCGTGAAGTGCGCGGTGCCGCCGGCCGTCAGCTCATCGAGATCGACGGCGACGAGTTGCCGGTGACACTCAAAGCGGCCGGTGCGCGTGACCGCTCCCTGGACGAACTGCAGGAATCGCTGGTGCCGAACGCCGCCGGCACACCGGTGCGCATCGGTGACCTGGCCGTCGTGAGCGAACGCGAAGCGCTCAGCACGATTCTCCGCGAAGACCAACAGTACGTGCTGCAGGTGGCGTACGATTTTCGCGGACCGCCCAAGTTGGCCAACCGCACGCACACCGCGTTCGTGAAGTCGCTGTCGGCGCCGGCGGGCTACACCATTGTAGACATGAGCAACAACTACGGTTTTGGCAACGACGAGAGCGAGCAGGCGTTGTGGCTCGTCTTCGCACTGGGGGTGGTGCTGGTACTGCTCGCGGTGGCGCTGGTCTTTGACTCGGTGTGGGGCTCGGCGATGGTGTTTCTCAGTTTGCCGTTGTCACTGGCCGGTGTTGCTGCGGCGTTCTGGGCCACCGGCACGGCGTTCACGCGCGAGGCGGCGGTGGGTGTGATCCTGGTGGTGGGGTTGGCGGTGAATCACGCCATTCTCATGGTCGATGCCGCGTTGCTCAAGCGGCGCGCCAAGCGCGACGATCCCGCGCGCCGCGCCGACTCCGTTTCCCTCAATGCCGGCGAAGTGCTGCGCGCCATGCTCGACCGGTCCGGCATGATCGTCTTCGTCACGCTCGCGTCATTGGCATCGCTTGCGCCGCTGTCGATCGGCACGGACGCCAACCGTCTCTTTGGCGCCATCGCACTGGCCACGGCCGGTGGCACCGTGGCCGGGACGCTCGGCGTGCTGTTCGTGCTGCCGGCCCTGCTGGTGGGGCGTCGGCGGGGTGCGCGCGGGATGTTTGCGGGTAAGAACGGATGAACTGCTCGGCCACGGATAGAAACTGATATCAACAGAAAAAGCTCACGGATACTGCACAAGAATTGGGAAACGCTCGCAGTATCCGCGTGCCGTTTCCGTTCTCTATCGGTTCGTATCCGTGGCCGAGCAGTTCATCCGTTCCTATCCGTCGAACCTCTCCACGATCGCCGCATGCTTCCCCGCATCGATGTTCCGTCCGCTCACCAGCAACACCACCGGTCCTGAAAGATCGGCGATCTTGCCGTGCCGCAGCGCCGCCACGGTCACCGCCCCCGCGCCTTCAATGCGAAAGCCGTCCGTCCGCCACAGCCACGCGATCGTCTCGCCGAGTTCTTCTTCGGTAACCAGCACCAGGTCGTCGGCGCAGTACTGCCCGATGTGCAACCCGTCCTCGTCGATCAGGCCGGCCAAACCATCGGCGAGCGTTGGAGTGGAAGGGATCGGCACCACATGCCCGGCCGCCACGCTTCGACTCATCGCCGCCGTCTCCACGCTCTGTGCGCCCACGATGCGTACAGTGGGCGCCAACTCGCGCAGCACGGCGCCCATGCCCCCCAGCAGTCCCCCGCCGCCGGTGCAGATCACCACCGTGCGCATTTCCGGTAGCTGTTCGAGCAGTTCCAACGCCACCGTGCCCTGGCCGGCCAGCAGATCGACGCCAAGACACGGGTTGATGTAGCGGATGCCGTGCGTCTCGCCGTACGCCTTGGCCACCACCATGGCCGCGTCGTAGTCGGGTTGCTCGTCGTTCACCGTCGCGCCCAGCGCCCGGATGCCGTCCTTCTTCACCTGCGGCGCCGTGCTGGGCACGAAGAGCATCGCCGGCGCGCCGAATGCATGCGCGGCGTACGCCACGCCCAGTCCATGATTGCCCGCGCTCGACGCGACCACGCCTTGTGCGCGCTCTGCTACGGTCATGGCCGAAAACACGTTGTATGCGCCGCGCACCTTGAACGAGCCCGTTGGGTTTTCGAACTCGCACTTGTAGTACACGTCCACGCCGAACGCGTCGGAGAGGGCATTGGCGCGGATCAGTCGCGACGGCTGGAGCACGCCACGCAAACGATCGGCGGCTGCGCGCACCGCGGCGACATCGGGCAGAATACGCGGATCAGGTTCAGGTCTCGTCATGCCGACATCTTCGCACGCAGGCCGCGGTGCGCGCAACTGCGGGCTTGGCTCCGATAGGAACGGATGAACTGCTCGGCCACGGATAGAAACCGATAGGAACGGAAACGGCACACGGATACTGCAACAGCAATCTCTTGTTGTGTGTAGTATCCGCGAGCGTTTTCCGCGTTCATCGGTTTCTATCCGTGGCCGAGCAGTTCATCCGTTCATATCCCAAGTCCAAGCTCACCAACCACGCCACCAGCCGGCTCACCACGTCTCGGAAACATCGACACGTATGTTTTGACGTCGAATTTGAGCTTTGCACGCGACGTCACCATGGGCCGGATGCCGCCCCACACCGGCTTGTTTCCCCACGGCCGATCCCAGAGCCCCATGCACCACAGAATACCGCCCACACTGTTCGGGTCGCGACCATCGAGCGCCCACTTGTCGTTGAGATGGAACAGCCACGACCGCGCCTGCTCGTAGTCCTGTGTCCAGAGCAGCATCGTCTTGCCCCAGAGCATGCGCGGGTAGTTGTGAATGAGCCCCGTGCGTACCAGCTGCCGTTGCGATGCATTCCACAGCGCGTCACCCGTCTCGCCTGCTTCCAACGTCTCCAGGTCATAGAGTGCAGGACGTGCGTCGTGTACATGTTCGGCCATTGTGCGCTGAATCCAGTCCGGCAACGACGTCAACTGATCGAACGCACGCGTGCGCAGGCACCAGTTGTACGACAACTCACGCCACGTCGTCGCCTGCTGCACGAACGCCTCCACGCTGTCGGCCGGCGCACCGCTTGCACGCGATTCACGCACCACCCGCGCCGACGGGATCTGACCGTAGTGCAGATATGGTGACAGGCCGCTGGTACCGTCCGCATCGCTCGCCTCGTTGCGTCGCTCGGCGTAGCGCGGCAGTGTTTCGTGCAGAAATTGAGCGAACCGCGACTCCGCTTCGTCGGCGCCGCCTCGCATCGCCACCGCGGGCACGCCGTGGTCGATCTCGCACGCAGCCACCTCACGGGCAATGTCCGCGTCCGTCATCTCCCGCAACGACAGCGGTGTGGTCTGCACCGTGTCCAGCAGCGATCGACGCAGCGCGTCACTCACCGAGACGGCGGGCAGCCCCTCTTCCACCGGCTCGATCGCCGCGTCGATCAGCCGGCCGATCTTGGGGCGTATGGTACGCGCCGCGTATTCCGGTTTGACAAACAGTCCGCTCGGCACCGTACAGACGCTGTCCACCGCCAGCACGCGGCACGACACCCGTTCCGCGAAGCGCTCACTCCTTTCGCGAATTCCAGCGGTGGGGAAGAGATCGGTGAACACCAGGTAGGCGCGCGCCGCCAGTCGGTCGAGGACCCGACGGTCATCGTCACGCCGGCGTCTGAGCACGAACTGGTAGTACAGCCCAAGACGCTCAGCTCGCCGAGCCGTCTCCCGCGCGCCCTGCAGTATGAACGTGTGGTGCCGGTCGGACGCATGCGGATACGTGGGGTCGAGCCCCTGGTGGATCACCAGCGGTCGGTTGACGCGGTTCGCCGTGCGGATCGCCGCCCGCAGCGCCCAGTTCTCGTCGAGCCGGTGCGTGGACTGCATCCAGTACAGGACGTATTCCCCATCGGCGTGGTACGTCTTGCCATTCAGGTCCACCGTTCGGGGGACGAGCTGATCGCGGACGTAGTCTGAGGCGAGCGGATGCGGCACAGCGACGGGTTCAATGGGGAGACGAACAGAGGATGGCAGCGGCCGGACACAACTCGACAGACAGGCCGCCGGGGTATCGTATATCCGGCGGCTCGGCATCGCATGCGCCAGCACGGGGTAAGCGTTTAGCGGCGCATTGCTCGTTCCCAGAGTCGGTGGTCGTCGTCGCCTTGACTTAGGGACGCAGCCGGATACCTTCCCGTCGTGACCGAACGGCCCCGCGCTTCAGGTGCGGGGCTTTCCGTTTCGCCGGAACAGAGTACGTTCCGCCCAAGTCGGGGCTGTAGCTCAGCTGGGAGAGCGCTGCATTCGCATTGCAGAGGTCAGGGGTTCGAGCCCCCTCAGCTCCATAGATTGATAACGAAACAGACACCTGCTTGTGACGGACCATGACGGGTTTGTGACCCTGCGGGAACCCCGATCGTAGTAGTGTGTAGAAGATGTTGGCCCGCCGCTGTTCGGTAGGACGGAGAGTTCCAATGACAGCGCGCGTGGCACTTCTGACGCCTCCGCAGACCTCAGGTCTGCGGGGGCGATTTGTTTGCGGGTTATCCGGTCCCGCGCGCTGCCGGATCACGGTGCAGCGATCCCCCCAATATCCGCCCGAATTGCCGCCATCGCCTCGGCAATGAACCGGTGCTCCTCAAGCTCCACCGGACCCGCGTAGTCGTTCATGGCGGTGAAGCCGAGGTTGCCCAGAAAGCGCACAATGGCGCTCTCGCGGATGGCGACGTCGAAGGTGCGCGAGAGCATTGTCTGCCCCTGCGGCCCCGACTTGAACCCCAACTTGAAGACCATGCCTCCGCCCTCGAAGGGGCGCTTGAGCGGGGTGTGCAGCATCCGTTCCGTGAACAGCGGCAAATGCCATTCGGGCTCTTTCGCGAACCGCATCGCCCAGGCGCGCTCCGTCGCCGAACGCACATGGACGAATTCTCCCTGCAGCTTCGTCACGCCCACCGTGAACAGTCCGAGCTTGGCCATCGCGTCCACGTGCAACTGCAGCGAGTCCGGCATGCGTCGGGCGACGCCCGCGATCGGCTGCAGTTCGCCACGATGTGACCGAAACCGCACGACCAGCCGCTGGTCCAGGGCATGCGCGTCGAACCACTCAGCGCCGCTTCGGTCCGTGAGTCGATAGCGATAGCGGGCCGGCTCCACGTACTTGCGCACGAACTTGGCGAAGGCGGGGAATCCACTCTTGAGTCGGTCGTCGCTCACCAGCACGTGCAGCGCCACAAGGGTGGACCCATCGGGTTGTGCGGCGGTGAGTATCGAGTCGACCGAGAACATGCGGCCGAGCGCTTGGGACGTGCGCGGGAACGCGCTGCGGTAATCGTCGCGGATGGTGCCGGATGGACGCTCTGACGAAGAGAAGAGCGCGCGGAAGACATCGGTGATCCGTGCCGGCGGCATCGCGCCGATGGCATGGTCCACCTCGGTGCGCCAGATCCAGTCGTTCTCGTCCGTGGGCAGCTTCTCGAGGCGAATTCGATGACGTTCGTCTCCGGTGCGCGCCGGCAATGGCGCGTTGGCCCGTTCGGCAAAGCGGTACTGTCCGTTGACCATCCCAGCCACCAGCTCCACGTCGCGCACCGGGCCGGCGCTACTGGAGCGCATGGTGGTCCACAGCGCCGTGTCCGGCGCCAGCTTGGACGGCGCCAGCGCGTACCGCGCGATGCGCACCCGGGCCTGATTGAACCGTGGGGTACGCACGACGTTGGTGAATCGCGCCTGAATCGCGGCGGCGAAGGAGTCTGCGTGGCTCCGCGCCGTGGCCACGTCCGCACCATAGGCGAGCGTTACCGCCTTACAGCCACCGCTGCCCAGCAGCGCGACCGCAGACAGGGCGCCAATCGTCCGACTGGTGATTCGTGTGGCGACGGTTGCGCCTCTGCTGCGAATGTCAGTGCAAATGTCAGTGCGAATCTCAAAGGGCATGGGGTGAAGTACCCCATGGGGCTGGACCCGTGCCGGAAGGCGGTCGAGCCGGGTTAGCTTACATCACACACCACTCTTCGACCCGACCGTGTCCGAAACTTCCGTCAACGAATCTGCTTCCCCGACGCATGCGCCGCGTCGCGACTTCATCCGCGAAATGGTCGCCGACGACGTGTCGGTGGGCCGCTTTGGGCGTGCGCCCGCGACCCGTTTCCCGCCTGAGCCCAACGGGTTCTTGCACATGGGCCATGCGAAGTCGATCTGTCTGAATTTCGGCATTGCGAAGGAATTCGGCGGCACCTGCAACCTGCGCTTCGACGACACCAACCCCGCCACCGAAGACGTGAAGTACGTCGAGGCGATCAAAAACGACGTGCGTTGGCTGGGCTTTGCGTGGGATGGCGAATACTACGCCAGTGACTACTTCGAGCAGCTCTACGAGATCGCCGAACGGCTGGTGGTGAACGACCGCGCGTACGTGGACTCGCAGAACGAGGAGCAGATCCGCGAGGGGCGCGGCACGGTCACCACGCCGGGCACCCCGTCGCCGTTCCGTGGCCGGACCGTCGAGGAGAATCTCGATCTGCTGCGCCGCATGCGCGCGGGAGAGTTTCCCGATGGTGCACATGTGTTGCGCGCCAAGATCGACCTCGCGCATCCGAACATGATCATGCGCGACCCGCTGCTGCTTCGCATCCGGCATGCACATCACTATCGCCGCGGTAACGACTGGTGCATCTACCCGTTGTACGATTTCGCGCATGGGCTGAGCGACGCCATCGAGGGCATCACGCGCTCGTTATGTACGTTGGAGTTTAAAGATTCGCGCGAGATCTACGACTGGCTGGTGGAACAGGCGGGGTTCGTGAACCCGCCGCAGCAGACGGAGTTTGCGCGTCTCGAGATCGACTATACGGTGCTCAGCAAGCGGAAATTGCTGCGGCTCGTGAACGAGAGGCACGTGAGCGGATGGGATGATCCGCGCATGCCGACCATTGCCGGCATGCGTCGTCGTGGCGTGCGCCCCGATGCGATCCGCGCCTTCGCCGATGCGGTGGGTGTCACGCGCAACCGGCAGCGCGTGGAGATCGGCATGCTCGAGCACACGATTCGCGACGACCTCAATCTCATCGTGCCGCGCGTGTTCGCCGTGGTCAATCCACTCAAGGTCGTGCTGACCAACTACCCGGAAGGGCAGGTGGACGAGCTCGACGCGTCGCTCTATCCGAACGACGTGCCGCTTGAGGGCTCACGGACCGTGCCGTTTTCGCGTGAGCTCTACATCGAGCGCGACGATTTCATGGAAGATCCGCCCAAGAAGTTCTTCCGTCTCGCGCCGGGGCGTGAGGTACGCTTGCGTTATGCGTATCTGATCACCTGTCAGGAGGTCGTGAAGGACGATGCAGGCGAGATCGTGGAGTTGCGCTGCACGTACGATCCGGCCACCCGCGGCGGTGATGCCCCCGACGGTCGCAAGGTGAAGGGCACGATCCACTGGGTGTCGGCGGCACATGCCATCGACGCCGAAGTGCGGCTGTACGACCGGCTCTTCGCGCAGCCCGATCCGGACGACGTGCCCGACGATCTGGATTTTCTCACCGCCATCAATCCGAACTCGCTGGTGCGCATGACCAACGCCAAGGTCGAGCCCAGCGTAGCGAACGGTGCGACGGACACGCGCTATCAGTTTGAGCGGGTGGGATATTTCTGGCGCGATCCGGTGGACTCGACCGCCGAGCGACCAGTGTTTAACCGTATTGTCGGATTGCGGGACAGTTGGGCGCGGGAAGCGACGAAGAGCTGACGCTGGCTTTGGCGAGGTCCTGATAGGTCCGGCGCACTTTGGGTGACGAGAGATCGTCACCCGTTGTGCATCTTGCCGAATGTGGGATTGCCAATCGCGGTGGGAGCCGAGCAGACTATGGGCATGCCAAACGTCGCGCAGCGTCGCTGGTCGGTGGAGGATGTGTGGGCGTTGCCCGATGTTCCGGGCACGCGGTACGAGTGTGTCGACGGCGAGTTGCTGGTGAGCCCGGCGCCTCGCTTCTCGCACCAGATTGCAGTGACTCAGCTGCTGGTTGCCCTCGACGCATTCCTGCACACGAATCGCATTGGGCTCGTCGTGGCCGCCCCGAGCGATGTCGTGCTCGATCCGTTCACGCTGGTGCAGCCGGATGTGCACGTTGTTCCCTTGGCGGATGGGCGACCGGCGGACGACGAGCCACTCCCCACCCCCATGCTGGCCATCGAGGTGCTCTCACCGTCTTCGGCGCGTCAGGACCGCTACCGAAAGCGGCCACGGTATCAGCGGGCGGGGGTGGAGTGCTGGCTAGTGGATATTGGGTCGCGGCTGGTCGAGCGGTGGACGCCCGAGGCGGAGTTGCCGGAGGTTCTCGAAGACGAGATCGTGTGGAAGCCCGATGGCGTCGACGAGCCGCTCCGTATCGACCTGAAGGCGCTGTTCCGAGAGGTCACCGGGACAGGCTGAACGTTGGCGCCGGAAGCGTGCGCCTCCGGGCCGGGCGTGCCCTTCGGTCGTGGCAGAAATCGTGGTCCGGTTCGCTCAGCCACTACCGAAAGCGCCGTGACCTTCTGTATCTTGTGGCTCGCCGGAGACGGAAACGTGCTCGGCGGGCCAGCTGCCCCCTAGCTCAACTGGCAGAGCGTCCGACTCTGACTCGGAAGGTTCTAGGTTCGACCCCTAGGGGGGCAATGCAATGCGCCGCAACGACTTCAGTCGATGCGGCGTTTTTGCGTTCCAGGCTCAGCCCAGCTCAGCCCAGCTCAGCCCAACCTCAGTCCCCGTTCGCGGCCCGAGTGGCCGCTTCCCGCTTCGCGTACTGCCGCCCCAGCCACACCGTGAGTGCCAGCCAAGCGGCCGACAGGGGCACCATGCTGAAGGCCAGCCCGGAGATCCCCAGTCCGAAGACGGCCATCCACGTGTACGACCAGGCGCCGACCTGATCGCCCAGCCGGT
Organism: Gemmatimonadales bacterium; assembly: GCA_038234895.1. Taxonomy (GTDB): domain Bacteria; phylum Gemmatimonadota; class Gemmatimonadetes; order Gemmatimonadales; family Gemmatimonadaceae; genus Gemmatimonas. The sequence continues at coordinate 7,630 of JBBQSM010000034.1, read as the reverse complement.
ACACGAAGGTGTCGGTGAAATTCTTCGCCTTGTACTTGTCGCTCCGGCTGAGCACCGTGAACAGTGCCTCCCGGCCCGGACGCTGAATGGCAAAGTTGCCCGCGCGCCGGATGGTCTGGAACACGATGAGTACCACCAGCACCGGCGCGAACCCCATGATGCCGAAGCCGATCAGCGTCACGACTGGCAAGAACGCCAGCGCCGCCCCCACCCCCAGCCACTTGATGAACCGGCCGGTGAGGAATAGCTGCGCTAACAGCGTGAGCGCGTTCACCGCAATGTCCATCGCACCGAATACGCGCGTTCTCGACTCGCGGTCGTCGCCAAAGACACGCGCCACAATGTCCACCTGCTGGAAGTACAGGAACGTGGACGAGATCGTGTAAAACAGAATCAGCGACGCGACACCCATCAGATACGGCGACGACGCAATGTGCTTGATGCCATCCATCACGCCGCCGCCGATCACGGCGCTCGACGCGTCGCCCGCCTGCGTTCGCGTGGTGGTCACGCCGCTTGCGGCATCGCTGACCGCCTGCGCGTCGTCTTCGGCGACACGCATCGCGCCCTCAGCCTTGTCCAGCACGCGTGAGGCACGCACCGCCAACTCAATAATCACCGCAGACACCAGCATGAGATTGAGTGCGCCCAACACACCCACCAGCGCGGTGGTGATGGTGGCGCCTAGCATTGCGCCGAGCGTGCCACCCACCGCTACCACGCCGAACAGGCGCTTGCCTTGTCCCGGACGAAACACGTCCGTGAGCAACGACCAGAAGACGGAGACTACGAACAGGTTGAAGATGCTCGTCCAGATGAAAAACACGCGCCCGACCCAGATCGCCTGCGATGGATCGACCGCGCGAAACACCAGGTAAAACAGCACCAGGTTCAGTATGAAGAACCGGTACGTCCACCCAATGAACTGACGGCGCCGGAGCTTCGACACGAGCGAGGTGTACAGCGGATGCACCGCGAGCATACCGAGCATCGTGCCGGAAAAAAGCCACGCCAGATTCTCTGCGCCGCTGGCCGCGCCCATGTCGTCACGAATGGGCCGAATGACATAGTACGCGCACAGCACAAGGAAGTAGTACGTGGTGGCCCAGACGAGGACGGTGCCTTCGCCCGGACGTGCGCCAACGCTCGCACGCAGTCGCGCCAACAGGCCCGATTCAGTGGTCATGCCTCAACCACGCGATGGATTGGCCGGCAACGCGTCGACGAAGTCGATGATCTGCTTGCGATGCGCCTCGGTGGGCAAGCGTCCGGTACCGCCGCCGATGTTGTCGAGCATGTTCTTGCCCTGACTCGTGGCCGGGGTGATGGCCGTGATGGCCGGGTGCGACAGAATGAACTTGAGGAAGAACTGTCCCCAGGTGGTCGCATCGAATTCTTTGGCAAACTCGGGCAGTTCTTTGCCGGCCGCGCGGCGGAAAAGACTCGTGCGGCCGTAGGGCGCATAGGCCAGCACGGCGATCTTTCGTTCGATGGCCAGCGGCAGGATCTTTTCTTCCACACCTCGATTGTCGGCCGCGTAATCAATGCCGATGAAGTCGATCGGCTCGTTGCGCATGACCTGCTCGAGCGCGCCGTATTGGCTGTCGGTGGTGGTGGTGATACCGATATAGCGAACGCGTCCCGCATTCTTGAATTCACGCAGCACGCCGAGCTGCGTCGCTGGGTCGCCCATGTTGTGCACTTGAATGAGGTCGATCTTGGGCTGAGCAAACAGCTGCAGCGACCGCTCGATTTGCGCACGCGCCGCCGCCGGGTCTGCGGCGCCCGCGCCACGTCCGGCCACATTCACCTTGGTGGCCCAGAACAGCTTGTTCGCGATCCCCATCTCGTTCACCAGCTTGCCGGCCACGGCTTCCGACGCGCCGTACGAGGGCGCCGTATCGAACACCCGCGCGCCACGGTCGACCATCGCCTGAAAGATGGCCCGAAGCGCGACCATATCCTCGGCGCGCGCCACCTGTGAGAACGTGGCCGAACTGCCAAGGCCGATGACGGGGATCATCTCGCCGGTGGACGGGATGGCCCGCTGCAAGATGGGGTCCTGCGTGAGCGCCTGCAGGAGACGTGGAGTGAGACCAAGCGTCGCACCGACGCCCGCTGAAATACCGATGAAGTCACGCCGGTTGATCATGGCGGAACGCTCCGTTGAGATTGCGCTTGGCGAGGAGGTGACACGACGACGCGCGCCGGACAGCGAAGAGGGCAGGTGACGGGCTTTGCGTTCTTACGCGTCGGACTGAATGGACGTTGACCGGAAACAGCGCCGTCGACGCGCCGTATGGTTGATATCGCTCCCCCACCGCTCCCGCCAGAAATTTTCCGCAATGGAAGCATTCCTCGATCAGCTGCACGCCTCGGCCAGACAGCTCTCGCCGCTCTACCGACTGGCCATCATTTCCCGGGTACTGCTGGCGCTCGGTTTTCTCCCGACCGGACTGGTGAAGCTGCTCGGCCACCGCTTTACGAATCTCGGGACGGACAATCCTGTCGGCGCTATTTTCGAGGCGTTCTACCAGACCGGCTTCTACTGGAATTTCATCGGGGCGGGGCAGGTGCTGGCCGCCATTCTCATTCTGATTCCGCGCACGACCACGCTCGGTGCGCTGCTCTTCTTTCCAATCATTGCCAACATCACGGTGCTTACGTTTTCCGTGCACTTTCAGGGCACGACGTATGTGACTGCGCTCATGCTGCTGGCCAATGTATTTCTGCTCTGCTGGGACTACGATCGGCTGCGGTTCGTGCTCTTTGCGCCGCGCGAGCGCCTGCAGCCACCCGTACACGTTCCGATGCCTCGCATAGAACGCGTCGGATACGTGCTGGGGGTGTCGTCCGCCATGATCGTCGTGCTCGGCACCCGCGGTTTTGTTTCGGGGCGCGTAGCGATCGGCATGGTCGGCGTCTGTGTCATCGCCGTGCTGCTCGTGCTGACCGGCTGGCTGCAACTGCTCCGGGCGAGACCACACCACGCGTCGACGCCGCCCGTGGGTCCCTAGTCGGGGATCGATTCGAACGGAGCCGGCGCCGCGTCGTCGAGACCGAGCGTTCGCGCCAATGTTTCCGTACTGCGATCGATGAGGAACTCGACCCAAAGCGGAAAATGATCCGACAGGCGGTCGGTGACCTGCCGCGCGGTGAGTTCCTTGAAGACCGTGCCACGGAAATCGATGACGCCCGCCGCCCCACGGCTCAGCAGCGTGAGATCGCCCATGAACCACGCAATCTGGTCGTAGTGCTTGACCGACTGCGCGTAGTTGGACTGGACGTCTCGCAACGGTTCCGGCACCGTCAGCCCCGAGGCAATGAACGCCGCGAACAGGGGATCTTCGAGCCGACGCGCTTCGATGTTGAAGTCACCGAGCACAATCAGGTTCGATTCCTCAGCCGTTGCGAAACGGGCGCGCTCGCGCAGTTCGGTGGCCGTGTAGCGGGCCAGTCGCTCGATCTCGGGACGCCGGTCCTCCACCGACTTTCCGAAACGGATATGCGCGGTGAGCAGTGAGAAGCGTTCGGAGCCCGCGCGAAATCCCACCACATAGGGCGTGCGATCGAATTGCTCGACCGGGCTCATGCCTTCGTTCGGTGGGAGCACGACTTCACCGGCCAAACCGGACGGCGTCACGCGTCGCCGATCGTACAGGTAGCCGAGTCGCTCGGAGTTTCCCAGCGGCCCCCCGGAGACGTCACTGAGAATCAGCCCCCAGTTCGACCCGAGAAACTCGTCAAGCAGGATGCGGATGCATTCGGTATCGCGCTTGATCTCCTGAATGGCGATGACATCGAAGCGTCGTACGATCTCCGCGATATACGCCAAACCGCGCAGGTTGCGCTTGGGGCTGCCCGGATTCTCCTCCCAGCTGCGAAAGACCTTCCCGAGCTGACGGATGTTCCACGTGCCGATGATCAGGTTCTCGTCGGTCTTGCGGGCGGGGACGCGCGAGCGATCGAGACAGTGGCGCAGGCGCACGATGTCTTCGCAGACGATCGCTGGATAGTCGTCGTAGCTATACACGGTAGCTATACACGGCACGTGGGGTTGACGGTTTGCGACGAGCTAAGCCCGAAGTGGAGAAGCAAACGTCAAAAGATGCGAAAGAGAATGCCCGGCTGCGGGATCATGTGCACCCGTCGTCAGTTGCCCGCCTGGCGCGAGGGCAATCGGTATCGGCCCAGCGCCGCTTGCGGATGTCCCTCGAGCAATACTCGCGTCGCGCCGCGGCGGATCAGGGCGCGGTCAATCAGCGCAGGCCAATCGGGGGCCGTCGAGGAAAAGACCGCCCACACGTCCGGATGCGCGGACTGGGCGAGGCGTCGCGCCTCGTTGTCCGCCCACTCCGGATCGGGAGCCAGCGCATTGATACCGGCGAGATCGGGCCCGGTCCCACTCGACACACCGATCAGTTCGCGCCAGTCGCGATACGAGAACGCCAGCGTGTCGCCTTCCTCACGGACCGGCGCGCCGCGCGACGATGCATGACGGAAAGCCACGCCGCCACTACTGGTGATCGCGGAGAGTCGTTCGACGCGCGCCAGGTCAGGTGCCGACCAGTCGGTGGTGTAAAACAACCACGCGGGCACAGCGCGGGCGAGCACGTACACGTTCGCACCGGGTTCGTGCCCGGCAAGAAACTGGCGGATGGGTGTGCGGCTCGCCTCGATCTCGCGGGGCGTGCGCAGCTGCAGCCACGCGTCGCGTCCGGGCAGGAACAGCAACATGGCCGCGGCAACGATCAACGTTGTCCTGCGGCGCGATACCGCGATGCCTTTGGCCATCGTCTCCAGACCGACAACGAGCAGCACGATGATCCCGGGGATGCAAAAGAGCATCAACCGTGGCGAAACGGGATATTGCCGAAACGCCGACGCCACGTAGGCCAGCAGGAGCGGCATCAAGCTCAGGACAAGGACGCCCCGGTGGCGTCGGAACAGCGTCGCGGCACCAGCGCCGATAGGCACGAGCAGCAGCAGGGATGCGCGGTCGCGCCACGCGCCGCCGTCGGCCAGAAACCAGCTTCGCAGCAGATCCGGCACGGCGCGAGCCACTTTGCCGGTGAAATCAGGGAGCGCGGGACTGAGAAACTGCGGCACCCAGTAGCGCTGCATGTAGTCGCTGTGACCGGTGGCGCGATAGACCAGCACGTATGCCACAACGAAACAGAGGCCCCAGCAGGCCGACGAGGCGGCGAGCCAGGTCAAGGCACCACGGTGTCGTCGTATCGACGGCGTGCACACCAGCGCCGCGCCCACACTCGCCAACACAAACGGGGCGGGAGACATGCTCACGGAAATGATCGTCCCCACCACGAGCAGCGCGAGCCAATCGGCGCGATTGCGCGGCACGCCGTCGCCGGCATCGTGGCGATGCAGAGGCAACATCAGGCGCACGGTGAGCACCATGCAGAGCGTCGTCCAGAGCGCGTCCACACCGTACGGCTTGAGTTCGTTGCCATAGCGCAGCAGCATCGGCGAGAGCGCGAACAGCAGGACCAGCACCACGCTCCCTTCGGCCGAGAGCAGCGCCGTCTCGTGCAGCCGCTTCGCCAGCGAGACGGCCACCAGCAACAGCAGCATCCCGCCGATGAACGGCACGGCACGCAAGGTGGGTTCGCTCGCCCCCGCAATCAGGGATACGAGTTTGACCAGCCAGAGAAACGGTACCGGTGCCGTTTGGTCACTGTGCAACGGCAACAGCAGCCCACGAAAAGGCCGCGCCAGGACGTTGTTCGCGAGCATGGCCTCGTCGATCCACAACGGGCGTTCGAAGAGGAATTGCCGCAGGCGCAGCAGTATCCCAAGCACCACCGTCGCCCACAGCGCGCGGGCCAGCCATGGGGACGTCACAGGTGCACGACGCATTGGCGCCGCGTCCGGCTTTGACCCGGTCACGGCTTAATCGCGATGCGCAGACGCGACGGCGTCAGGTGCCGCGTCGACCGCCGTTCTTGGCTTTCGCGGGTGGCTTCTGCGGCTGCCGTGGGTCGGGAGTATGGGCATGAGTCGCGGTCAGGTCGGATTTCGCACCGGGCGTCGGACGTTTGCGCGAAAAGTCGGGAACGGCGGTGTGCGGCTTCTTTTTCATGACGATCTCGTCGTGGCGCGTCGAAAGGCGGGTACGATCCCCACTCGCGACGCGCGTTGCCTCGAAGTCTAGCGGATCGACGACTCCGGGGTCAGCACGGCACGGGGCGGCTCCGCTCGGGGCAATACCGACCGCACCGGACCATTCGGGCTTTCGACGCCTCGTGACGGCGGCTACGATCAGACGATTGGACGTGCTCCCGCGCATCACGTGTTTCCGGAGGACCCGCTTCATGCATAGCTCACCCGCGCTGACCATTGCGCCGCCGCTCATTCAGCGGGCATTGCGACCCTTCCAGCGGTTCATTGCGACGGAGGCTGCGGGTGGTATTGTGCTGCTGGCCGTGACGGCGGTCGCGCTGGTGTGGGCCAACTCGCCCTGGTCGGAGGCGTACCACCACCTGTGGGAGACGCCCGTGACCATCGGCGCGCCCGGACTGGGACTGACGCTGTCGTTGCACGCCTGGGTGAACGACGCGCTGATGGCGGTGTTCTTCTTCCTCGTCGGACTCGAAATCAAGCGCGAGGCGCTCGTCGGCGAGCTGTCGTCCGTACGCTCGGCGACCCTGCCGGTAGTGGCCGCGTTGGGTGGCATGCTCGTTCCCGCAACCCTGTTCGCTCTGTTCAACCACAGCGGCGTGGGAAGCGCCGGCTGGGGCATCCCCATGGCGACGGACATCGCCTTCGCGCTCGGGGTGCTCGCCCTGCTCGGCGATCGAGTGCCGAGTGGCCTGCGGGTATTTCTGGCCGCGCTGGCGATTGCGGATGATTTGGGCGCTGTGCTGGTCATCGCGCTCTTTTACACGAATGAACTAAACCTGTTCGCGCTCGGCGGCGCCGCGCTGATCCTGCTGCTACTCGTTGGCCTGAACATGGCCGGGGCTCGGCATCCGTTCGTGTACGCGATCGTGGGCGTGGTGCTGTGGATGTTCGTGCTGGCCTCTGGCATTCACGCCACGATTGCCGGCGTGCTGCTGGCCATGACCATTCCGGCACGCACCCTGATTAACGAGGAGCAGTTTCTACGGGCCGCGGAGGCCAGTCTGGAGCAGTTTCGCGCGGCGGACGAACCCGGGTCGACTGTGCTCTCGAATCTCGGTCATCAGGAGTCGCTGTACGCGATGGAGTCTGCGACGGAAGCCGTACAGCCGCCGCTGCAGCGAATGGAGCGGGCCCTGCATCGTGTCGTACCGTTTTTCATCATGCCGTTGTTTGCGTTGGCCAACGCTGGAGTCGCGTTGACCGACGTGACGGCCGGGTTGCGCAGTCCGATCGCGTTGGGTGTGATGTGCGGACTCCTGTTCGGCAAGCCGATCGGCATTGTGTTGGCCAGCGTAGCGGCTGTTCGATTCGGTGCGGCCGATCTGCCCGCCGGGGTCACCTGGGGTCATGTGCACGGCGTCGGATGGCTCGCGGGCATTGGCTTCACCATGTCGTTGTTCGTTGCCGGACTGGCCTTTGGCACCGGGCCGTTGCTGGACATTGCGAAGCTGGGCGTGTTCGGTGCGTCGCTGAGCGCGGGGGTGATCGG
>JBBQSM010000033.1:0-31574 GCA_038234895.1 Gemmatimonadales bacterium | reverse complement strand
CAAACTCGCCCGTGGTGGCTGCAGCCACGGTCCCTCGGGGAACGGTGTGGCGTCACACGGCGCCAGACCCTCGAAACGCCCCGCCGTGCGCTCGCGCGGCAGCGCGACGCCCACCAAACGCTCCGGGCCGAGACGGCTGGTGACGCTGCGCCCCGGCGGTGTGGTGCATACATCACTAAAACGGGCGATGCGCCGAGCCGCCCTGCGCGATTGCGGGCAGCGCTGTGTATACTGCGCCACCCATCTCGATCATCGGACTGCCACGCTGGACCATGTCGTGCCCTTAGCCCGTGGCGGGGCGCACGATCCGGGCAATCTCGTGGTGGCCTGCGGACCATGCAATCGACTGAAGGGGGACCTCGTTCCCTTTGAGTTCTTTGCACGCCATCCTTGGGCAGGCGCCAACTTCGTGCGGTACGCACGCGCGGTGCACCGGGCACTCAAACGTGGGGCGCGGCGCGCGGTCAGTCTGGCGTTCGCGCACGAGCGAGCGGTGGCCGCGTAATGGTGGCCGCATGATCTGACCGACGTCTTCACTCCCTTCCGAGCCAAACCATGCGGTGGACCCCCGGTAGTCGCAGCAACAATCTTGAAGATCGACGTGGAGCGACCGGCGGCGGGGGTGGGGGACGAGGATTCGGCGGGGGCGGGCGCGTCGGACTCGGCGGACTGGTCGTGCTCGTCGTGCTGAGCGTCGTCTTCAAGCGCGACCTGGTCAGTGGGGCGATCGGATTGGGCGACGGCGGCATGGCGCCAGCCACGGCCGACGGCGCTCCTCCGGCGGTCAGCAGCGCCAGCGAGGACACGCTGGTCATGTTCATGGAGAACGTGCTCGACAGCACGCAGGTGACGTGGCAGCGCCTCTTGCCGCAGTATCAGCCGGCCAAGCTCGTACTTTTTCGCGCCGCAGTGAACTCCGGGTGCGGACCGGCCGAGGCAGCCTCCGGGCCGTTTTATTGCCCGGCCGATCGGAAAGTGTACGTCGATCTGTCGTTCTTCGATCAGCTTGACCGCCAGTTCGGTGCGCCCGGTGACTTTGCGCAGGCGTACGTGCTGGCGCACGAGATCGGGCACCACGTGCAGAATCTCGTTGGCACCGAGCGTGAACTGCGCACCGCGCAGCGGGACAATCCCGCACTGCAGAATCGGCTCTCGGTGGCGATGGAATTGCAGGCAGACTGTTTCGCCGGCGTGTGGGCCAATACCGCGGCGCGCAACGGACAACTCGAAGCGGGTGATCTCGACGAAGGGCTCGGCGCCGCCTCCGCCGTGGGCGACGATCGTCTGCAGAAGGCGGCCACCGGGCGTGTGAACCGCGAAACGTTCACGCACGGGTCGAGTGCGGAACGTCGCACCTGGTTCAAGCGCGGCTTCGACAGCGGCGATCCCAATCAGTGCGATACGTTCGCGCAGGTGAAGTAGTGTCGGGCGCACCAGTGTCGGGCGTGCTCGAAGCCATGCGCTGGCCCGAGGTGCGCGAGGGATCGTGGCCGGTGGCCATCATGCCCTGGGGCGCGACCGAGCCGCACAATACGCATTTGCCGTACGGCACCGATACGATGCTGGGGCGGACCCTGGCGGAGCGCGTTGCGAACGCGTGCGTTACCAACGGCGTGGGCGTACTGGCGCTGCCGGCGATGCCGTTTGGCGTGAACACCACGCAGCTCGATCTGCCGATGACGTTGAGCGTCATGCCAAGTACGCAGTTGCTCGTGCTGCGCGACATCATGCGCAGTCTCGCGCCGCACGGTGTGCAGGCACTCGTGCTGCTCAACGCCCACGGGGGCAACGAACTGCGGGCGCTCGTGCGCGAGCTGCATCCGGAGGCCCCCATGCTGCTGAGCATCGTGAATTGGTGGCAGGCGGGTGAGCATGGCCTGTTCACCGAGCCGGGCGATCACGCGGGCGAGCTTGAAACGGCGGCTATGCTGCACGTGGCGCCGCACCTCGTGAGCGCACGGGAGACGTGGGGCGACGGGGCGGCAAAGACGAGCGTGTTTGAGGGTGTGCGTGACGGCTGGGCGTGGATGCCGCGGCGGTGGACGCAGGTGACGGCGGATACGGGCGTGGGTAATCCGCGGGCCGCCACGGCGGAGACCGGTGCGCAGTTCATGCAGCAGGCCGTCGATCGCATCGCGGCGTTCTGCATGGAACTCGCGAACGCAGACCCAAAGGTGCTATATCGGTGACACTCCCCGGGAAGCCCAACTTCAACTGCTGAGTTCACTATGCGCGCGCGGAACACTCCTCGTCGTCTGGTCGTCGCCACGATGCTGTCCTCGTCCGTTGTCCTGGCTGCCGCAGCGGTGTCCTGCGCTCCCGGCGACAAGGCCGCCGCCACCGATACGACCGCTGTCGGCGCCGCAGCACCCACGGTCGTGACCATCGTGGCCAGCGACTATTCGTACGACGCACCGGACACCATTTCTGCGGGCATGGTGACGTTGCGTCTCGTGAATAACGGCCCCGAGATGCACCATGTGCAGCTACTGCGGCTCACCGACGGCAAGACGTACGCGGACCTCGAGGCCGGGCTCAAGACGATGCAGCCCGGCGCGCCGATGCCACCGTGGATTCACGAGGTGGCCGGCCCAAATACCCCCGTGCCTGGCGGCGAGGTTTCGCTGATCGAGGAGTTGCCGGCCGGCAACTACGCCATCATGTGCATGATTCCCAGTCCCGATCACGTCCCGCATTTCGCCAAAGGCATGATGCGCCCGCTCACGGTCATCCCCGCGACGGGGGCACGGGCCTCGGCGCCGACCGCCGACGTCACGGTGTCGATGAGTGACTACGCGTGGCAGGTCTCGCCAGCGCTCACCGCCGGCAAGCACATGATCAAGCTGGAGAACAGCGCCACACAGGCGCATGAGATGGTGCTGCTGCTGCTGGCCCCCGGAAAGACGTCTGCCGATTTCCTGCAGTGGTTCGAGAAGCAGGAAGGACCGCCGCCGGCCAAGCCGATGGGAGGCATTTCCGGCCTGGCCAAGGGCGACGTGGCCTATCTGCCCGTGGACCTGCCCGCCGGTGAATACGCCTTGCTCTGCTTCCTGCCCGACGTCCAGGACGGTAAGCCGCACATCGCGCATGGCATGGTCACGCAGCTGACGGTGCAATAGGCACAGTCCCAGCGCAGCGCCGGGCTATGCCGGCGTGACAAGCGTGCGCCACTCGTGCGCGCTCTCCTTCACGGCACGCAATGCCGCAGGGACCGCGGTGGTCATGTGAAGGAAGCCGTGCACGAGATGGCCCTCGCACCGTTCGCGAACCGTGACGCCGGCAGCGCGCAGGGCGGCGCCGTATGCCTGCCCTTCGTCGCGCAGCGGATCGAATCCTGCGGTCACCAGCAGTGTGGGCGGTAGCATCTCGAGTGAATGGGCACGCAGCGGATGGACCTGTCCCACACGGTCTGTTGGTACCGTGCCCGGCACGTAGTAGCCGTCGAAGGCGGTGATGTCGCGCTGCTCGAGCAGATAGCCTCGCGCGAACGTCTGTCGTGATGCGGTGTCGGCGTTGTTGGTGACCGGATAGATGAGCAGTTGCGCACACACGCCCGGCGCGCGAGGGGCGACGGTGCGTGCCGCCACGGTGGCGAGATTCGCGCCCGCGCTGTCACCGCCCACGCACACCCGCAGCGGATCGGCCCCCAGCGAGGCCGCGTGCGCGAGCGCCCACTCGACCGCTGCCATGCTGTCCTCGACCGCCGCGGGAAAGGGGTGCTCGGGGGCCAGTCGGTAGTCCACGCTGAGCACATGCGTTTGCGCGTGCCGAGAGAGCAGGCGACATGGCTCGTCGTGCGTGTCCAGATCGCCAATGACGAACCCGCCGCCGTGAAAATACACGAGGAGCGGCGCCGCCGTCTCGGAGACGTCCGGCGGCGCGTAGTGTCGAACACGTATCGACTGCGCGCCACCCGGTATGGCGAACTCGCGCACATCCCCCACGACAGTCGGCGTCGGTACCAGTGCCGCCGCCTCCTGACGATAGCGCCGTCGTCCCGCGGCGGGCGTCGGTTCACAAAATCCGGGGCGCCCCGCCAGTTGCTGCATGCGGAGCAGGAACTGGACGTGTGGATCGAGCGTGTGCCCATCAACGACGGTCGGGCCCGCGCCGATCACGCGAAGCAGCAGCCCGCCCGGACATCTCCCTGCCGCGCGTGCAAATGCGGCTTCGAGTGTGTGTTTCATGGTTCGGATGGCTACCGCAGACTCACCGTCTGTGCCACATCGTCGCTGGCGGCAAAGTACAACGACCGTCGCCGATCGCCGGGCATAGCCAGCACGACCACGAGATTCTGCTCGGTGGGGAAGTACTCGAAGAGCAGCGCATTGCGCACGGTCAGCGCGGCCGGCTGCGTACCGGCGTCCAGTTGCAGCACGTACACGTGTACCGCACCACCGGCCGGATCCACCTCGCGCGATGACTGCAGCAACCGCGCCCGCAGGCGACGCCCGTTGGCATCGACCTGCACGCGCGCGTTGAAGTAGTCGGTCACGAGCGAGTCGGCGGACCGATCGGTGGCGAGCACAAACGCCGGTGCCTTGGCAAAGCCGCGCACCCCCTTTTCCAGATCGTCGGCGAAACACCGCAGTCGCCACACGAGCACGCCGTTCTCCACCACCACCCGCGACTGCGTCACGTGCACGTCGTGTACAACACGTACATCGTGGTGCGCCGACGCAACCGTTTGCGCCATCGTAAACGGCGCGCGCCACATCATCAGCATCGCGAGCAGTGCGGTCAGCATTACCCGACCGGCCGCACAGGCTTCTTCCACGTGTTGTTGCTGCGGTCCACGTCGGCGTATCCTTCGTCCGGGTCGACCGTCACGCCGATGACTTCCTTGTCGCTGAAGAAACCGTGCGTGTGCAGCTTCTCGTTGCGACGCCACGCTTCCGCGGGCAGGCGAATGCGTTCCTTGCTGCCATCGGCGTATTCCACCTCGATTTCGATGGGCAGCACGAGACCGCCGCGATTCTCGATCGTGAGGCGATGATAGAACCGGCCACGCGTGGTGTTCCCGGCGAGTACCGTAGCGTCCTGCGACTCGACCTTGGTCAGTGCCTGATCGTTGTTGTACGTGGTGTAGAACCAGCCGCGCCAGAAGTAGTCGAGCTGCTCGCCGGCGCCGCTGGCCAGCGTGCGGAACAGGTCCGCCGGCATCGGATGCTTGAACATCCACTTCTTCGAGTATTCCCGGAACGCGAGGTCGAACCGCTCGGGGCCCAGTACCTTTTCGCGCAGCATCACCAGCCCAGCCGCCGGCTTGCTGTACCCGTTGTTGCCGAACTGACGATGGATGTAGTCCGACTCGGTCATGAGCGGGACCTGATCCATGTCCTTCATGTAGTTCACGATGTTCGGCGCCGGTCCGCGCAGGATGTTCTTCGGCCACGCCTTGTCGAAGTCGAGCGATCCGTAATATTCGAGGAACGAGTTCAACCCCTCGTCCATCCACGTCCACTTGCGTTCATCGCTGGCCACGATCATCGGGAACCAGTTGTGCCCGACCTCGTGAATGGTCACGCTGGCCAGCGCGTATTCCTGTCGTTTGCTGAATGTCCCGTCGGCCGCCGGCCGCCCCCCGCAGAACGCGATCATGGGATACTCCATGCCGCCCACCGACCCGTTCACGTTCGACGCCTGCGGATACGGGTACTCGAAGGCGAGCCGACCGTACGTGGCCATGGTCTGCGCAATCGCCTTGGTGGACACGGTACTCCAGAGCGGCATCGCCTCACGCGGATAGACCGAGTGCAATTCGATCGGGCGGCTGCTCGTCTGGTAGCGATAACCGGCCGCATCCCACACGAACGTCTTCGACGACGCCCACGCGAAGTCGCGCACGTTGTTGGCCGTGAAGCGCCACGTCAGCGCACCGGCGCCGGCCGGTCGCGCCGACGGCGTCATGACCTCATCAGGACGCACGATGAACACCGGCGTGTCGCTGGCGACGGCGGTGATGAGACGCGCCCGCTGCGAGGCCGTAAGCACCTCGAGCGGATTGGCGATCGCGCCGGTCGCGCGCACGATGTGATCGCGCGGCACGGTGAGACTCACGTCGTAGTTGCCGAACTCGAGATAGAACTCGCCCTGCCCAAGAAACTGGTCGTTCTGCCATCCGTTCACGTCGTCGTACACGGCGGCGCGCGGAAACCACTGCGCCACTTCATAGATCCATCCATCCTTCACCTGCTCACGCACGCCACGACTGTTGTTTCCGGCTTCGGGTACGGTGAACCGCCAGTCGATCTCGATGATCGCCGACGCGCCGGTGGGCAGCGGCTGCGGCAGTTCCACGCGCATCTGCGTGCCGTTGATGAGATAGCGCGCCGGTCGCACAAGCCCGCGCGGCAGCACCGTCGCCACGCGCTTGATATCATAGCCGCCGAACTCGTCCTGCTCGGGCAGCAGAAACCGCCGCGCCTGCGGAGAGAGCGTCGCCGGCAGCGCATCCTTGCTCAGGTTCGCGCGGCTGTTCTTGTCCTCGATATTCTGGTCGAGCTGAAACCACACGTACGTCAGCGTGTTCGGTGAGTTGTTGCGGTACGTAATGCGCTCGGCGCCGGTAATTGCATGCGCGGTGGTGTCCAGCGTCGCCTTGATGACGTAGTCCACCTGCTGCTGCCAATAACGAGGGCCCGGCGAGCCCGACGCGTCGCGGAAATCGTTGGGCGACGGCCATTCATCCAACGCGCGGAACGACGACCTGTTGGTGCGCGGGTTGGGCTCGGCATTGAGCCACTGCTGCGCGTGCACCGTGAACGGCAGCGTCAGCAGCGCACCGCACGAGGCGGCGACAAGCATACGACAAAGGGTAGGGCGCATAGCGACGGAATCCACGCAGTAGTGGGGAATGGCGCGGCCGAGCAGTCGCGCCATGACAGCGGTTATACGAACGCCTGTACGCAAACGTGCTTCCACGAAAGTGCTTATACGAACGCTGGCACAACGCCTACGATGCCCCCGCAAGCCGCTGCACGAGCAGCACCGTCGCCAGACCGCCGGTGATGCCGGCCAACAGCTGCACCCATCGCGCTCGTGGAAGCACGAGACGCACCGCGAGCCCCCCGACCGCCAGCACCAGTGCCAAAATCAGCAACTGCCCCAACTCCAGCCCCACGTTGAAGGCGAACAGCGGCAGTGCGATGTTCTCCTCGGCGCCCAGCAACGCGCGCAAAAACGTCGAGAAGCCCAACCCGTGAATGAGTCCGAACCCCGCCGCCAATGCGTATCGCGCCGTCGGCAGTGCGGCATTCGATGCGGAATGCGACAACGATTCCGACATCGCGCCCGACCGCGTCGTGCGATGCTGCTCCACCAACGCCAACAGCGCCGTCACGATGATCGTCACGGGAATCAGCGTTTCCACCAGCGCCGAGGGCACCGATACGAGCCGCAGCGTGGCCAGCGCCAGCGTCACGCTGTGCCCGATGGTGAAGGCGGTGACAAGAATTGCGAGCTGCCGCCATGCACGAAGCGTGTACGGAATGGCCAGCGCGGCCACGAACAGGATGTGATCGTACCCGGCCAGGTCTGCAATGTGGCGGAAGCCCAACTGCAGGTACACCAGGAATTCAGAGGACACGGTGTACGGGTTTCTGGTGAACGCGAGGCGACTTTGTGCGGCTAGAAGTCCACCGGGCGCAGGTACGACTCACCAATCCCCGAACTGCTCAGCAACGCGGTCGAGGGCGGACGACGCTTCCAGTGCGTGCTGCTCAGGCGGCGTTCGACCAACTGCAACTCGTCCTGCTGAAAGCCGCGCGCACGCATCGCTTCATGCGAGAAGCTATGCAGCAACCCGTTAAGAATGTCGTCGGCCCGCGCATAGCTGATGCCGAGGTCCGCTTCATCCGTCTGCCCGACAATGAGATCTGCCGTCGCCGGCTTGTTGACGATCACATCGGGCACGCCGAGATGACGTGCCAGTTCCCACACCTGCGTCTTGTACAGATCGCCGATCGGATTCACCGGTGGTGAATCGTCTGCGTGCCACGTGAAATAGCCGAAGAGTCGTTCCGTCTTGTTGCCCGTGCCCAGCGGCAGCGCCCGAAACCGTGCGGACAGATCGAACAGTGCAATCATGCGCGTGCGCGCCATGATGTTGCCGCGACGTCCGCCGTCGGCGTCCGGCTCATGCACGAGATACCCGTCCACCGCCGCTGAGATGTCCACGGTCCGCGATTCGACGCCGAGCGCGTCGATGACCAGTTGCGCGTGCTCCAGCGACTCGGCGCTGGACGTGCGATACGGCATGCGCACCGCGACCACATTCTCGGGGCCGAGCGCACGCGCCGCGAGAAAGGTCGTCACCGCCGAATCCACGCCGCCCGACAGGCCCACCACCACACGCCGAAATCCGCGACGGCCCAGCTCTTCACGCAAAAATCCCGTCAGCCACGTGGCCGTGAGTTCGGCATCGATGGCGAGCGGTGGCGGTCCGCCATGCTCGCGCATGGCGTGTCGAATCACTGGGATTGCATCCGGAACGGTGCGCACGAACGCGTTGGCCTGCGCGAGCGCCTCCACCGGCACCTGAAACTCGCCCGTGGTAAAGCCGCGGCCACTGAGTAGCAGATCGGCTGCGGCGGGCTCCGCGCCGTCGTACCGCAACGCACTGGGGACACCGTCCTGCACACGCTTCACGTTCTCGAGCACATGCGGCAGCGCCACACGCAGGTCGCTCAGCAACGGTGCATCGGCACGCGCGCGAACCAGGTCGTCGAGATCCAGCGTGACGGACAAAAACGATTCTTCCCACACCGGCGCGCGTCCCCGTACGTCGCCGCCCGGGCCCACCAGCATCGAGCATCCGAAAAAGCGCTTGCCGCCCTCGGTGCCCACGAGATTGGACAGACTCGCGTACATCCCGTGCTCCTCGGCAATGTCGCGCATCAGTCGCTCCCAACGCGCCGCGCTGTACGGACCGGGAATGCCGTCCTCACGCGGCCACACGCCGCGGGCCGGTGCGGCCGAGGATACGAACACCACCTGCGCCCCATCGAGTGCGGCGATCGTGCCGGCCATGGAGTGCCACGCATCTTCGCAGACCAGCAGCGCAGCGCGCCCCCACGGCGTTTCAAATGCACGGATGTCACTGCCGCGTTCGACGAACCGCTCCTCGTCGAAGAGACCGTACGTGGGCAGAAAATTCTTGCGGTGGACATGCCGCAGGATCGGCGGTCCGTCGTCCAGGCCGATCGTGATGTACGCCACGCTGTTGTGCAGCGTGTCACGCCAGCGCTCGTAAAAGCCGATCACCACGTCGAGCGGCACGCTCTGCATGTCGGCGGCGGCACAGGCGGTGCGAAAGGCGTCATCGAGATCGTAGGCCAGGGCACCGGCGGTGCAGGCCACTTCGCGCACGCCGCCTTCCACGAAGTAGCCCGAGAGCGCCGTCTCTGGAAACTGCACGACCTGTGGACGGGGGGTGAGCGTCGCCGCTTGCGCACAGAGGGCGCCGATGCGGGACAGGTTGGCAACGGTATCACCCTTCTTGGGGGCGAACTGGCAGATGGCGAGCGTCAGCGGGCGAATCGGGTCTCCGGGCATACCTGCAAGCTGCGACAGGTGCCACAGCCGATCAACTGAGTGCGGGGTATGTATTTTCAGCCTCATGATGCGATCCACTGCTCCGTTGCGCCCCGTCCGTTCCTGCCGCCAGCTGCTCGCCCGATGGGCCACGTGGTCGGTGGTGTTCGGCGCGATCGCCGGCGCCGCGCGACCGGCGCAGGCACAAACCGGTGCTGCCGCGGCACCGGCGCAGGGGACCGGCGAAGCGTGGCAGATCATCACGCCACCACAAGCCACCCTCGTACTCGCTCGGGATGGTGCCCTGCTCGGCCAGATGGGGAAAGAGCGTCGGCTCAGCATCCCCATTCGCTCGCTGCCACGCTTCGTGGGGCAGGCCTTCATCGCGGTCGAAGACAAGCGCTTCTACCAGCACGACGGCGTGGACCTGGTAGGCGTGGCCGGCGCCATCAAAGACGCCGTGACGAAGGGCAATTTGCGGGGAGCCAGTACGATCACGCAGCTGCTCGTCGGCAACATGCACCCCGACCTCATCGACCGGCGGGATGTGTCCGCGCGGCGCAAACTCCGCGAGCAGCAGGCGGCGCGCGAGATGGAGAAGCGCTACAGCAAGGAGCAGATCCTCGAAGCCTTCCTGAACCAGATCGCGTTCGGGCGCGGCGCGTACGGTATCGAGATGGGGGCCCGGCAGTACTTCGGGAAAGCGGCCGCAGACCTCACGCTCGCCGAAGCGGCGTCGCTTGCGGCCATGCCCAAGAGTCCCGTGCAGTACGATCCGCTGCGATATGCGGAGCGCAACCGCGTCCGTCGCAATACCGTGCTCGCCTTGATGGAGGAGCAGGGACTCATCACATCGGCGCAGGCCACGGCGGCGCAGCGTGAACCGGTGCGCACCGCCATGTCGAGCCTGACGGCGGCGCCGTGGATCACGGACATCGTGCGCGTGCAGGCCGAACGCGCCGGCGTGCCCGTCATGCAGGGCGGATATCGCATTCACACCACCATCGATGCGGCACTGCAACTGGCCACGCAGGAGGCCGTGTCGCGCGGATTGGATGAGATCGAGACGCGCCCAGGCTTTCGCGGCTCGCCGTGCGCGCGCACTGCGATCGCTGCCGCCGTCACGTCCACCAAAGTCAACACGCCGGCCAAGGCCGCCGCGTGTCTCGAGGGCGCGGCGGTGGTACTCGACCCGGCGACCGGCGATGTGCGTGCCTTGGTGGGCGGGCGCGACCATAGCCGCTCGTCGTTCAATCGCGCCGTCGATGGTAATCGGCAGCCCGGCTCTGCGTTCAAGGCGTTCGTGTACGCACAGGCATTGGCGGAAGGGCTGACCGCCAGCAGCATCGTTGCCGACACAATGCTCCGCATTCGGCTCGACAACGGCCAGACGTATAGCCCCGACAACGCCGACAACGCGTTCCTGGGCGAACTGACCATGCGCGAGGCGCTGACCCGGTCGCGCAATCCGGTCGCTGTGCAGCTGGCGATGGCCGTCGGGATGGATTCCGTCATCGCCCTGGCGCGTCGCACCGGACTGCGGGCACCGATTGCCAGTTACCCGTCGAGCGCGCTGGGGGCCTCGGTGGTGCAGCCGCTCGACTTCGTCGCGGCCTATGCGGCGTTCGACAATGGAGGTATGGCCATCGAGCCGCGCTTCATCGCGCGCATCGACGACCGAGCTGGTCGCGCCGTGCTCACGCCGGCCTCAGTCACGCCGCGCCCGGCCATGGACCCGCGTGTCGCGTTCATCATGCGGGACATGTTGCAGGATGTGGTCGACCGCGGGACCGCGACCGCGCTGCGCCGCAGCGTGCCGGCGCGGGTTCAGGTAGCGGGCAAAACCGGCACCACCAACGACAACACCGATGTCTGGTTCGTGGGCATGACGCCGGAGCTGGTCACCGGCGTGTGGATCGGTTTCGACAAACCGTCCATGATCTCGCCCGGCGCGGTCGGTGGCACTCTGGCGGCTCCGATCGCCGGACAGATCATCTCCGCCGCCTACGGCACGCGGGCGAGTGGCACATGGACGCCGCCCGCGGGAGTGGTCGGCGTTGAGCTCGACCGCGCGAGCGGCAAGCCGGCCGATATCAGCACGCCCTCCGACCGACGCTTCACCGAGTGGTATCTGGAAGGGACCGAACCCGGTGCCGCCGCGTGGCCGTGGAGTCTCTTTCGGTTCGGACCCATCGGACACTGAGTGGTTGAGGTGCGGTTGATCTCGGGTTGAGGGGGACGTGTCAGCATGGTGCGTTCGCTCGGGCTACTCCGGCCCGGCGCTGCCCCGCTGCTGATGAGGAACGTGCCCGATGGCCATCCCCCCGAAGGACTCGATGGACGAGCGACTGCGCCGTGCGATCGCGAGCGACTCCGATCGCAGACTGCAGCGTTTCATCGAAGGTGCGAACGCGATCAGCCAGCTCCGGGAAACGCACGTGATCGCACTGCAGCGCGAGGCGGAATCGGACGAATGGCTGAAGGGGCATCTCGCCGTGGCGTCGGATGTGGTGCAGCGCTGGGGGAAGGGACTGCAGGAGCAGGCTGACGGCATTCGCACGGGCGACGAGGTGTGGAAGGAGCTGCGCCCACTGTGGCAACAGGCGTTCTCGACAGAATCGGAAGAACGGTTGGCGGCTGCCTTCTCGCGCGCGGACGTGCACTCGGCCGAGGTGGAGAAGCTGCTGCTCGCGGCGGCACTCGACGCCCCGGTCGGGAGCATCCCGCGCTGGACGGCGGGGCGCACCCTGTTGGGCACGATGTACGTGGAGGTTCCGCCTGCCCCCACCCCGCCTGCCCCCACCCCGCCCGCCGGCGACGTCGGAACCGTGCGGCAGGGGCTGGATGACGCGCCGATGCGGCAGGATGTGTGCGTGCGGCGCCCGTTTTCGGCGACGGATCCGGTGGAATCACGGGATGGCCTCGCCGTGATCACCAATCTCGGCGGAGTCTCGTTCGACAGCGCGACGGGCTTCGTCGACTCATCGACGTTCGCGCCACTCCTCGCCGCCGGCGGCGGCAGCATCACGATGACTGTCGGGTCGCAGGTCTCGTGGCGCAGAGGACACCGGCGGCTGACCATCGACTCGGCGACGCAGTTCAGCGTCGCGATGCGCGCAGTCACGTTTCTCGCGGGTGCGACCGCGAGCTGCGAACTCGTGATGTTCGTCGTGCTTTCGGACGGCCGGGAGTTCGTGCAGACCAGCTTCATCGGCGCGGCCACGGCGCCGCTCCTGTGGTTCAGCGAGTCCATTGTGAACGCCGCGCGCACCATATCAATCGACGACATTCCGCTGAATGGCGACGCCGGCAGCGCAACCATCCGTGTGGGCATTCGGGCTTTCTCGGCGGCCGTGGGAATCGGCGGGAGTTCTGCAGCGCGCGCGGGGGCTAACTTCTTCGTCGATACGATCTGCACGAATGTGCGCTGAGCGGCGTCGGGGCCACGGACCGAGGGGCGAGACCCGCTCCGTCTAGGTAGCAATACGTACGGCGTGGGGCGTAGTCCACCGAATGGTGCAGGGACGGCACCACGGTGAGACTACCGCATATGCCTCCTCGAGACGCCGCCATCCTGCCGTTCAAGCGCCACACGCGCGCTGACCATCGCTCCACCGCCGAACGCCGCGAGGGTGGTACCGGCATCGTCATGCTGAACCTTGGTGGCCCGGCGACGCTCGACGACGTCGAGCCGTTCCTGCTCCGCCTCTTTGCCGACCGCGAACTGCTGCGCCTCCCGTGGCAGGACGTGCTGGGCAAGTTCATCGCCAAGCGACGGACGCCGAAAGTCCGCGCGCTCTACGACGCCATCGGTGGTGGCTCGCCCATCCTGCGCTGGACGGAAGCGCAGGGAGAGGGCATGTGTGCACGCCTCGACGAGCTGTCACCGGAGACGGCACCGCATCGGTTCTACGTTGCGTTCCGCTACACGCAGCCGTTTGCCGACGACGCCGTGCGCGCCATGCACGCCGACGGCGTCACGCGTGCGATCGCGTTCACGCAATATCCGCAGTGGTCGTGCACGACCACCGGCTCGAGTCTCAACGACCTGTGGCGCGCGCTCAAGCGGCAGGATCTTGAGCATGCGTTCGAGTGGAGTATCGTGGACCGCTGGGGGGAGCACGACGGCTTCGTGCGTTCCGTCGCCAGTGCGATCGACGACGGACTGCAGCAGTATCCCGAGCATGAGCGCGACAATGTGTTGCTGCTGTACAGTGCGCACTCGCTGCCGCTGTCGGTCATCGACCGCGGTGACGCGTATCCGGCGGAAGTTGCCGCCACGGTCAGCCGCGTGACGCAGGAGCTCGATCTCCCCAATCCGCATCTGCTCTGCTACCAGTCCGAAGTCGGCCCGGTGCGCTGGCTCGGCGCGAGCACGGAGACAGTCATCCGACAACTGGCCGCACAGGGACGCAAGAATGTGCTCGTGGTACCGATCGCATTCACCAGCGATCACATCGAAACGCTCTCCGAAGTCGATATCGAATACGCGCACCTGGCCCAGTCGCTCGGCATGACAGGCTTCCGCCGTGCGCCGTCGCTCAACGCGCGGCCGGAATTTCTCGACGCGCTGGCCGACATCGTGGTCTCGCATGTGGCGGCAGGACGTCCGTGGAGCCCGCAATATCGTTCGCGCTGCCCCGGGTGTACGAACGACGCCTGCCGCGGGGAGCCAAGCCTCGTGGCGCGCGGGACACCAGTCGCGCTGGACGCCTTGGCACCGGTGGAGTCGCTGGCGAGGGGCTGACATGTTTCTGTTGCCGTTTCACATGATCGGACTGTCGCGGGAGACCGCCGACACAGAGCAAATCGGTCGGTTGGGCGCGACGCCGGAGTCGCTGCAGCAGTTGCTTGAGCGCGCGCGTGCGGCGGGGGCGGCGAGTGTCGCGCTCGGCACATGCAATCGCGTGGAATTGTACTGGTGGGGTGACGCCGACCTCGCGCCGGACTTTCAGGCGTGGGCCGCGTCGCGGAACAGTGGTGGATTGATTCCTCCCATCGAGGAGTGCGACGCCGATCGCGCCGTCCGACATCTGTTCGCGGTGGCCTCGGGACTGCGCTCGCAGCGAGTCGGCGAAGCGGCGGGTGTGGGCGCGTCGGGCCACCGTGGTGGTGGGCTCCGGGGTCGCCGCCGATTGTGTGGCGCGCGCGCTGTTGGCCGTGCACCCCGCGTCCATCACGGTCATGAGCCGCACCGACTCTCGCGCGACGCGCCTCGTCGAGTCGATGCAGCCAGCCGTAGCGCCGTCCACACTCATACGGGCCGCGCCGTGGAGCAGCGTGGGCCGGATGCTCGCGCAAAGCGATGTCGTGATATTCGCGACGCGGGCCACGGACCCGCTGGTGGGTGCGGCGCACGCGAATGCACTGCAGCGGCAACGGACCCGCGACTCCCTTTGGTTGGACTTCGGCGTGCCGCCAAACGTGGCACCGGTGGTCCGAGCCGCACTGGCCCTCGCTCCCGGTGGTCCCCAGCTTCGACGGCGCTCCCTCGCCGATCGCTTGCCGCACATCGAACGGCAGGCCAGCGTCGCGACCTGTGAGACGGTGCACCGGTTGCAGCATCAGCTCGAGGCAACGGGCGAGCGGGCGCCGCACCATTCGTCGAGCGCGGTGGACGCGGCGGTCCATTCAGTCGCCAAACGGACTACCTGGATGTTGATGCGGGAACTGGGGCTGAGTGACTTGAGCGTGCGCGATCCCGAACCGACGGCAGCCGCGTTCGCAACAACACTGGCGAAACAGCAGATCACGCGAGAGAGTTGGTGCCTGTCGCCTCGCAACTGCGAGATACTGCGTCGTGCCACCGTCACCAACCGCACGCCATGACACTGCGTATTGAGCACCTGTCGAAATCGTACGGCCTCGGTGTGCGGGCACTCGACGACGTTTCGCTGAGTATTCCCGCCGGGGTCTTCGGATTGCTCGGCCCCAACGGCGCCGGAAAGTCCACACTCATGCGTACGTTGGCCACGCTGCAGCAGCCGGACAGCGGACGCATTCACTTCGGCGACATTGATGTCCTGGCGCAGCCCGGGCGACTACGCGCGGTGCTCGGCTATCTCCCGCAGGACTTCGGGCTCTATCCCACCATGCGCGCCGACGAGACGCTCGATCATTTCGCGACGCTCAAGGGGCTCACGCGCGATGCGGAGCGACGCGAGCGAGTGCAGGCGCTCCTGCAACAGGTGAACCTCTGGGAGGTCCGTGCACAGCGGGTGGGCGGCTTTTCGGGGGGCATGCGACAGCGCCTGGGAATCGCCATTGCGCTGATCGGTGCGCCGCGACTGCTCATCGTGGACGAACCTACCGCCGGTCTCGACCCCGCCGAGCGCAATCGATTGCTCGACCTGCTGACCGACATCGCGGGCGATGCGTTGGTGCTCCTGTCCACCCACCTCGTGGAAGACGTGCGCGACATCTGCGCGTGCATGGCCGTTCTCGATGCGGGGCATGTCGTGGCACAGGGTGCACCGGAACAGCTGATCGATGCGATACGCGGTCGCCTGTGGCGTAAACGGATTGCGCGCGATGAACGCGACGCATATCGCACGCGTTACGCCGTCATTTCGTCACGTCGAGTCGCCGGTGGTACGACCGTGCACGTCGTGAGCGAGACTGATCCCGGCAACGGATTCTCGCCGCTGGAGCCGGATCTCGAGGACGTGTACTTTCACCTGCTGTGCGATCGAAAAGCGGTCGATGGTTCACATTGAAAAGTTCGATGGATTCGACGCTTTCATTCGTTAACGTATGGTTTAGGTTGCGGTGGAGAAGGGGAGTAGCACCGCGGGCGTGTACCCGTGCGACCGATTCGTCAAGACTGCGCCAGCGAGTGCGCACGGATCGGCCGGGCTCCGCATCGACACGAGATGCCGGACTGCGCGAGACCTTCGCATCCACCATGCGTTGACATGGTGGTGTTGCGGAGCCGCTCGCGCTTCGCGCAACCTCTGCCATCCTCCCATGTCCGCCAGAACGACTCTCCCAAGCGCTGGGCTGCTTGTCGCGGTCGCCGCGCTATCGCTGTCTGCCTGCGCCACCGTCCGACAGGACGAAATCGGTGTAAAGACGCGCTTCGGGCGCGTAGCCAGTGGCCCGCTGCAACCGGGCGCGCAGTTCGTGATCCCGGGCGTCAACTCCGTGCTGCGCGTACCGTCACGCGTGGTCAACCGTGAAGTGCGTCTGGAGATGCCGACCCGTGAAGGGCTCAACGTGTCCGCAGAAGTATCCATCTTGTACCGCGCCCGTCCGGAGCAGGTGGCGCAAATTCTCGAGAAGAGCGGACTGCGGTACGAGGACGATGTGATCATCCCGGTCTTCCGCTCGGCCGCCGCCGATGTGTCGGCGCGCTACATGGCGAAAGACCTGCACTCGGGCGTGCGCGCGGGGATCGAGTCTGCCATCCGCACGCAGATGATGGCGGTGCTCGAACCGCGCGGGTTCGAGGTGGAGAACGTGCTGCTCAAGAGCATTCGCCTGCCGCTCGATCTCGCGCGCTCCATCGAGGAGAAGCTGGAGGCGGAGCAGCGTTCGGAGCAGATGCGCTTCGTCCTCGACCGCGAGCGACAGGAGGCGGAACGGCGTACCATCGAAGCCACGGGCATTCGCGATGCGTGGGCGATCATCGCGCAGGGACTGACCTCCTCGATCATCTCCTATCAGTCCATCGAGGCGTTCCGCGAGCTCGCACGCAGTCCCAACGCGAAGGTGATCGTCACTGACGGCAAGACGCCGATGTTGTTCTCCGCAGAACCCGCGCCCGACGCGGGAACCTCGCGCACGATGTCGCCGGGAACGGCGCCCGAGACGTCGCCCACCCGCGCGCCAGCGCTCGCGCCGGCACCGCAATCGTTGCCGACAACGACGCGCAAGCCATGAGCGCGAATCGATGTCCTCGCGAAAGGTTTCGCACGCTGCGCTTGATCGCGTGCGGCCTGCTGGGTGGGCTGCCGATGGCCGCGCCCTTGCACGCGCAGTGGTCGGCGGCACCGACGCTGGCGGTCGGGCCGGTCATCCCGACGGGCGCGCTCGGCGACGTGGCCAATGAAGGGCTGGCGGTGAAGGCCGGTGCCTGGCTGCGCGCGCCCCGCGTGCCGGTCGGACTCGCGGTGGAGGCGATGTACGCGCACTTCCGCGCCGGGGCGAACGGCGCAAGCTCGACGGACACTCGGGTCGGCGCCGTGCTTGCGAATATCACAACGCGACGGCATGCGCGACGCCTCGAGTTGTACGGCAGCGCCGGTGGCGGCTACTACTGGCTGGACGGTGCGTCCGCCTCGCTGGCGGGACGTCGTGCTGCCGGCGTGAACATCGGCGTCGGTGAGATCATCGCGCTGGGCTCTCACGACTACTTCGTGGAGCTGCGTCTGCACGCCGTGCGCACGCCGGCGCAATCACCGTCGCGCTGGATGACGTTCATGCCGCTCCTCTTGGGGATACGGTTCTGATGCCGGCACTCATACTCAGCGAACCCAAAGCGCGCGGGGCGCATCGGTATCGCGCGGCTGCGCTGTTCGCGCTGCTGCTGGTCGCGCTCGCACCGCGAGAGTCGGCGGCACAACGTTCCGGTCTGCGCGATGTCCGCTCGGTGCGCTTGGCCGTATATGACTCACGGATGCTGTTCGACTCCATGCCGGGGCGGAATGCGGTGGAGTCGGAATTCGCGCTCGAACAGGCGAAGGCGCGCGCCATGGTCGCAGCCGCGTCGGATTCGTTGCGGTTCGCACTGGACGAACTGGTGCGCGTCGAAGAACGGCTCACCCCGCGGGAGCGCGAAGCGGGAAAGCTCAACCTCCGCGCGCGGGAGCTGCTCGTCGAGCAGATGGTCGAGAATCTCGATATGGTCATCCAGCAACGGTTGGATGAGCTACGCCGTCCGTTGCTCACGCGCATGCACGACGCTGTGCGCACGGTCCGGCTCCGGCTGGGCTACCACATGCTGCTCGACCGCGGCATCGGCGACGGGCTCATGATCGATGCAGACGACGGTATCGACATAACCGGGACGATTCTGCTGGAGTTGCGTAAGCCGCCCGCAACGGCAGTCCCGGGCGCGTCACTAAAGCCGGTGTCAAGCGAGACGAGGGCGAGGCAGAAGCAAACATGATGCGCTCGACGATGTATCTCAACGTCCTCCGGCAGCGTCGCGAGCGCTCGTTGCGCGTGGATCGCCTCACGAAGATCTATCCAGGCGGCACCCGCGCACTCGACGACGTCTGTCTCGCCTTCGCGTCGGGACTCTGTGCGGTTATCGGTCCCGAGAACGCGGGCAAGTCGACGCTGCTCCGCATCCTGTCGTGGAACGAGGTCCCGGATCGCGGTGACGTGCACTACGACGGGATCGATGGACGTATCCATCCGGATCGGCTGCGCGCCGCGATGGGTACGGTTGCCAGCGTCCCGTCGGTTCCCGCTACGGTGCCTATACTCGTGGCGATGGAGCACTTCGCCACGCGCTGCGGATGGACGGAGGGGCGCATGCGACTGGCATGGGTCGAGGCAAAGCTGCGACAGGTCGGCCTTTGGGAAATGCGGGGACTTCGAGCGGGCGAGCTTCCGATTGCGTTGCAACGGCGTTTCTCCCTCGCCGTGACGTTGCTCACGTCCCCGTCTGTACTGCTACTGGACGATCCCCTCGAATCGCTCGCAATTGAAGACGCTGTAGCGCTGCTCGCCTTGCTGAGCGAACTCGCGGAACTGCGACTGGTGGTCTTCACCACCGACGATGCCGGCGCGCTGGGCGACGCGGTCACGCACATGGCCGTACTGCACCACGGACGTGTGTTGCGGGACGGAACCGTCGACCGGATGGTCGACGACCTGGCCGGCCGCATCTGGAGTGGCACGCTGCCGGTTGAACAGGTCCCCCCTCTCGCGTCGCGCCATGTCCTCCTCGGACAGACCCGCGAAATCTCCGCCTCGGCCGCCGCATCGGTCGTCGTCGTGGCCGACGAGTCGCCATCCCCTGACTTCGTGCTGGTGGAACCCGAACTTTCGCATGTCTACCAGCACAGCATCGCGCTTGGCGCACGCCGATGATCTGCATGCCGTGATGCGCTGTCGTACGCACGATCACAAAACGCCAGCGCCGGACATTCCGGCACTGGCGTTTTGACCACTGGCAACGGCCGCTTGCGCTACACGCCGACCAGTTCATCCACTGCGAGTTCACTCGGCGTACGACCACCGTCGACCAATGCAATGCTCAGTACGTCAGTGAGCGTCTCCACCGGATAGAAGGTCAGCTGATTGCGCACCTCATCCGGCACGTCCTCGAGATCACCTTCGTTTGCTTTTGGTAGAATGACATGCTTGATGCCGGCACGATGCGCGCCGAGCACCTTCTCCTTCAATCCGCCGATGGGCAGCACGCGTCCGCGCAACGTGATCTCGCCGGTCATGGAGACATCACGACGTACCTTGCGATTGGACATCTCGCTCACGAGCGCGGTCGCGATTGCGATGCCCGCGCTCGGACCATCCTTGGGAATGGCGCCTGCTGGCACGTGAATGTGCGCCTCACTCGCCGTTTTCACACGGTCGGCCGGAATGCCCAGTCGTTCTGCGTTGTTGGTCGCATAGGTAAGGGCCGCCCGCGCACTCTCCTTCATCACGTCACCCAACTGACCCGTGAGGATGAGTGAGATTGGACCGACGCGCACCACCTCTTCGTCCGCATCGAGACGCGGCTTGGAGTGGCCACGGCGGATGGACGCTTCCACGAACATGATGTCGCCACCCATCGGCGTGTAGTACATGCCGGTGGAAATGCCGACTTCGTCGTGCTCGGCTGCACGCTCCGGATGCACCTTCGGCCGGCCGAGGAGTTCACGCACTTCGTCCGCGCTGATGACCTTGTCGTCGATCGTGCTGCTGTCGCCGGTGGCCACACGACGCGCCACTTTCCGTGCGACGGCACCAAGCTGGCGCTCCAACTGACGCACGCCGCTCTCGCGTGTGTACTTGCTGATCACACTCATGACCGCCTCGTCGGTGAACGAGAGGTCGCGGCCGCCAAGACCAGACTCTTCGAGCTGCCGCGGAATGAGATACGTCTTGGCGATCGCCGCCTTCTCGCTCTCCGTGTAGCCGCTGAAGTCCACGACTTCCATCCGGTCCAGCAGCGGACCCGGAATATTCTGGATGAAGTTCGACGTGGCGATGAACAACACTTCGCTGAGATCGAAGGGCACGCCGAGATAGTGATCGGTGAACGAGTCGTTCTGCGCCGGATCGAGCACTTCGAGCAGTGCGCTCGACGGATCGCCCTGATACGACGTACCAAGCTTGTCCACCTCGTCCAGCAGAAAGACGGGGTTCTTGGTCCCCGCCTGCTTCATCCCCTGAATGATGCGACCGGGCAACGCACCAACGTACGTGCGCCGGTGTCCGCGAATGTCCGCTTCGTCACGGGCACCGCCCAAGGCGACGCGCACATATTCGCGGCCGAGCGCTCGCGCAATCGATTTGGCAATCGACGTTTTACCCACGCCCGGGGGGCCGTTGAAGAGCAGGATCGGGCCACGCGCCATGACACGCGCCTTCGCTTCGCGCGCATCCGTAATCGTGCGATCGGTATTGCCGTTGGACGACGTCCCGATGGTGTCTGGATCGTCGGCCTTGAGCTTGGAGATCGGAAATTCGCCGGTCGTGGCAACTTCCGCCGCCACCTGTTGTGCGCGCAACTGCCGCACCGCCAGGAATTCCAGCACGCGATCCTTCACATCCTTGAGACCGTAGTGATCCTCTTCGAGAATCTCACCGGCACGCACGAGTTCAAGATGGTCATCTGACCGCTTGCTCCACGGCAGCTCGGCGATCCATTCGAGGTACGTGCGAATCACCTGCGCTTCCATCGACTCGCGCCCGGCGCGCTCAAGGCGCCCGATCTCACGCTCCACTTCGGCGCGCGCTTCCTTGGGCAGGTCGAGCTTGGTGAGCTTTTCGCGAAGCTCGGCGATTTCCTTGCCCTGATCGTCGTCGCCGAGCTCTTTCTGGATGGCCTTGAGCTGCTCGCGCAAGAACATCTCGCGCTGGCGGTCGCCCAACTCTTCCTGGACCTGCGACTTGATGTCTTCCTGTGCTTCGAGCAGTCCGATCTGACGCTGCACATGCACGAGCACGCGGCGCAGGCGCTCTTCGACCGAGAGCGTCTCCAGCAAGCCCTGCTTTTCTGGGACCGTGAGCTCGATGTAGCCGGCCACGAGATCGCTGAAGCGACCGGCGTCGTCGACCGAGTCGAGCACCTGATGCACGACTTCTTCCGGAAGCCCGCGCTTCTCACCGAGTTCGGCGGCACGCTCACGCGCTTCCTTGTGCAGCGCTTCGAACGCTGCATTTTTGAGATCGAGCGGCATCATCTCTTCGGCCGGCACGATGACCGCAACGAGATGTCCGTCCTGCTCGGTATACTGCAACGCCGTCGCGCGCTGCTCCCCCTGGAGGAGCAACTGCACACCACCCAATCCACGCTGGATCTGACCGATCCGGGCGATGACGCCGGTGGTGAAGAGGATATCGGCGGTCGGCTCTTCGGTGTTGTCGCGCTGCGCGACGGCAAAGACGAGCCGGTCGCCCTTGAGGGCGGTTTCAATCGCCCGGAGCGTGCCGGGACGACCGGCGGCAATCGGAGCGGTGATCCCGGGGAACATGACCGTCCCGCGCAGTGGCAGGACGGGAAGCGTTTGGCGCTGGCCCATTCGAACGATCCTGGTCGAGGATTGATGGTGACTGCCACTCTATCTGGCACGAACCGAACCGCGCCCGACCCGCCATCGCGGCAGGGATTTCGGGCGTTAGGATGGAAGGCTGACGAATCGGCTGCCAGACCTGTGCCAGAATCGCCTGCCGAAATACACCGAAGCGAACGAACCCGTGTCCATCTGCAACTTTTCGATGGGGAACCCGCGTAGGGGCAGCCAGACGTGCAATGACGCATCGTGCTGTTGCCCGTTCCGCCCCGGTGCTACACTTGAGCAACCGGTAAGAACCCCTCGATTCCCCAGCGAGTGCCCGATTCCGCAGCCCCGTCCTCCGAGGACGCCGAACTCCGAGCGCATGTCGAAAGCGCGCTCAGTGCCTCATACGAGGTTGATCAGGAGATTGGACGCGGTGGCATGGGTATCGTTTACCGGGCCCGCGACAAGCGCCTGAAGCGCGTCGTCGCCATCAAGCTGCTCCCGCCCGAGCTCAGCTTCCGACGCGACATCCGTTCGCGCTTCCTGCGCGAAGCGGAAACGGCGGCGCAACTCGGCCATCCCAATATCGTCCCCATCTACTCGGTCGACGAAGTCGGGAATCTTGTGTTCTTCGTCATGGCGTGCATCGACGGCGACAATCTCGCGAAGATGCTGCAGAAGCGCGGCCCGCTGCCGATCGAGAACGCGCGTCGATGGATCACCGAGGTCGCGGACGCGCTCGCTTACGCGCACTCGCGCGGCGTGATCCATCGCGACATCAAGCCCGACAACATCCTGCTCGACGGCATCGACGGTCGCGCGTTGGTCACCGACTTCGGTATCGCGCGTGCCATGATGGACAGTGGGGAGTCGTCGCGGCTGACCGCGACGGGCATGGCGATCGGCACGCCGGCGTACATGTCCCCCGAACAGGCCTCCGGCGACCGGGACCTCGATGGACGCAGCGACCTCTACGCGCTCGGCGTCGTCGCGTACCAAATGCTCGTGGGCGAGCCACCGTTCGTCGCTAACACGACGCCGGCGCTGTTGGTCAAGCATCTGGCGGAAATGCCGGTGCCGATCTCGCAGCGTCGCTCGGACGTACCGAACGATCTGGCGATGATCGTCATGCGGCTGCTGGAGAAGGCGCCGGAAAACCGGTTTCAGAGCGCGACCGATCTGGTGCAGGCTCTCAAGAGCGGCGTGGTGCCCGCGTATCAGCGTGTCGCGGCGTCGGGTGCCGGAGCGCCAATCACCTTCAACGGCGCGCCAATCGGCGGCATGTCGCTGGCTGATATGCAGGGCGGCGGGGCGAGCGCGACTGGTCGCGGCGAGCAGATATCCCCGCTGTATGCGCCGCCCGCGTACGCTGCGCCCGCCTACCAGTCGAACACGCAAGCGCAGCCGCTCGGGTACGGCGGCAGTTACGCGAGCAGTCCGTCGGGCGAGCACCTGCCGACCGCGTCGGACATCGTGCGCTGGGATGCGGATCCGGTTAAAAAGTTCCGCGGCAAACTCGCGCCGTACCTGTTCATCAACGGCGTCATCGTCGTGTTCAGCGTCTTTGGCGACCGTGACTTACTCGGCGTTACCAGCATCTGGACCATATTCCTGGCGTGGAAGTACGCCAAGCTCTGGTCGGACGGTTACGACTGGAAGGATGTGCTGCGGCAGCCGCGGCATCGCATGTTCGGCGAGGTGCTCTCGGACCTGGGCGACGGCGTACATGCGACCTTCTCGCGCCAGAAGCGTGAGGAACTACGTGCACAGGGGAAGCTGCGCAACCGGCTGTCCGGCGTCTTGTCGCCAGTGGGACCGGGCGGTAGCCCGCTGTCTGCCTCTGCCTCCGGTGGGCGGGTAGCGCCGTCGGCGCCGGTGCGCGACGACGAACTGGGGGAGTACGCGCCCGCCGTGCGCAGCGCGCGCGCCGACCGCGAAGAGATCGCGCGTTTGCTGTCGACCATTCCGGCGGCCGAAAAGTCGCGGATCCCCGATGTCGGCAACATGGCGATCGATCTCGTAAACAAGATCGAGCGGATCGCGCTCGACCTCGCGCGCACGGACAGCGAACACGGCGGCGGCAGTCGGGCCGCAGCGATCGAGTCCGAGATTGCCACGCTCGAAGCCGAGGCCAATCCGCTCGACGCGCAACGGAGTGAGGGACGCGTTCGTCGGCTCGCGCAGCTGCGTCGCGACCGGCGCGCGCTCGTCGAAGCCACCCGCAAGCGCGAGACGCGGCGCGGGCAGCTGGAAAGCTGTCGCTTCGCGCTCGAGAACGTCCGGCTGGATCTGGTTCGGTTGCGGACCGGCAACAGCTCTGTGCAGAGCGTCACGCAAGTGGCGGAGCAGGCGATGGCGTTGGCGCGCGAGGTCGACATCGTCGTGGCCGCCGCCAACGAGGTGCGCGAGGTGACACGCCCGCGAACCTCGAACGCGTCGGGCTGAGCACCGCATGCCCGACGTCACGCCTGTGGTGCCTGGGCGATCGGCGCAGGCAAAGGCTGATGCCGCCAAGCGGCGCGCCGAGGACGCGGCGGATGCGAGTATGCTCCGCGACCGCGTCATCGCCGCGTTCGGAACGCAGTACCTGGTCGGAGACGAGGTGGGGCGCGGCGGCATGGCGGTCGTGTATGCCGCCGAAGACGTACGTCTCCAGCGGAAAGTCGCGCTGAAGGTGCTCCCGCCCGATCTCGCGTTTCGCTCTGATGTCCGCGAACGGTTCGTGCGCGAGGCGCAGACGGCGGCGCGATTGAACCATCCGAATATCGTGCCCATCTACGCGGTACACGAGCAGTCGGGCGTGGTCTGCTTTGCCATGTCGCTCATCACGGGCGAGAGCGTCGCGGCGTGGGTCTCACGCGAGTCGCGCCCGCAGCTGGAGGCCATCGCCTCCGTGCTCGAGCAGGTCGCCGATGCGCTCGCATATGCGCACGCATCGGGCGTCGTGCACCGCGACATCAAGCCCGACAACATTCTGCTCGACCGGGAATCCGGCCGCGCCATGGTCACCGACTTCGGAATCGCGCGCGCGGCGGAAACGGGCACGCGATTGACGCAAACAGGCATTGCTGTGGGAACGCCCGCGTTCATGAGCCCGGAACAGGCGACCGGGGAAAAGGACGTCGACGGTCGCAGCGACGTCTACTCGCTGGGGGTTGTGGGCTATCTCATGCTCACCGGTCGGCTGCCCTTTCTCGCATCATCAACGCCGGCCATGCTGCTCGCGCACGTCAGCGAGCCACCCACAGCGATCTGGTCGATTCGCCCCGATGCGCCGCGCGTGCTTGTCGACATTCTCGAACGGTGTCTGGCCAAGCGCCCGGCCGACCGCTGGGAGAGTGCGCAGGCGCTGCGCGATGCGCTCCGACGCGCACAGCGTGACGGGTCGCTGCAGGCGTCGCCATCGCGTGAGGCACCCTCGTCCTCGCCGTCGGTTGCGCCGCGGACCGCGTCGGATCCGCGTGAGCGTGAATCTCTCCGTGCGTCTGAACGTGATCGCTCGGAACGGGCGCGTCGCGACTATGCGGAGCGTCACGGTCATCGGGCCGAAGACTGGAACCCACGCCTGCTGCACACACCGCAGCCGGCCGCTGCCCGTCAGCCAGCTGACTGGCAGGCAAATGCGCAACCCCTGGTGCCGCTCGCAGCGTACCCGTCGATGCCCCTGCCACCACCGCTGCCGCCGCTCTCGCCAACCGCGAGCCGGGAGGAGTACCGCGAATGGCGGCGAGCGGTGAAGGACCAGCGCAAGGAGGTGCAGGAACGCTGGAAGGTCGAGCGGCAGGCTGGAAAGAACGCGATCGTGCGGGCGGCCGAGGCGACACGGCTGTTGATGCCGCTCGGCGAGCAGGTGGAGCGCTTTCGGTGGCACTTCGTGTCGAACGTCGCCCTGATGGGTATGCTCGGCTTCATCAACGCCGCGTCGGATGTCGGTTTCCCGTGGGCTATTTTTCCGGCTTTCGGTATGAGCATGGGGCTGCGGTCGCGATGGCGTGAACTGCGGCGGCAGGGATTGCGCTGGTCGCAGGTCTTCCGTGGTGGCGATGAGATCGACGGCCGTGCACGCGACAGCCGCGCGGTCGCGTCGGCCTCCGCCACTGACCCGTCGCACG
Source organism: Gemmatimonadales bacterium (assembly GCA_038234895.1). GTDB lineage: Bacteria > Gemmatimonadota > Gemmatimonadetes > Gemmatimonadales > Gemmatimonadaceae > Gemmatimonas. Next base: position 5,248 of record JBBQSM010000033.1, on the reverse strand, counting down.
AGTCGAAATCGAAACGGATCGCCGTCGCGATCGGCGCCTTTCGCAAGCACGTGAAGTGGCTGGCGGGGGCCTCGGCGGTCTCTTTCGGCTCGCTGGTCATTGGTGCGAGTCTTAACGCCGAACCGATGCTCGTCCCCTGCATCGGTGGACTGCTCGTGGCCTTGGCGTCCTTGCAGTTGTCGACGGTGTCCGGCCTCCGCCTGCGTCGGCTGGGCGTGCCGCTGCTCCCCGCGCTGAGTCGCGCCTGGCAGGGGCTGCTCGCTGTGCCCGACGATCGCCCGCGCGAGGTGCGCATGCGCGAGGAGCTCGATCGAATCGCGGCTGCCACGGTGTTGACGTCGTCGTACGGCGAGACGCTTCGCTCGGCGGTCGACGATCGGCTGACCATCGGCGAGGCGTCCGCGCGACTGACCGACGCGGACAAAGCCATGGTACCCGACGTGGAGCCCACCGCCGATGCCCTGCTTGAGCGCATCGGGTCGCTGGCCACCGGATTGGAACGGCTCGAGCGCGATCTGCCTACAGGCGCGTTGGCGCAATTGGAGGCGCGCATTGCCGCGGTCACCGCGGAACCGGCGCACACCCCCGACCACGACCGCCGCCTGTCGCTGCTGACACGCCAGCGGGATTCGTTGGCGGAACTGGTGTCGCGCCGTGACACCATGCAGCGCCAACTGGAAAGCGCCACGCTGGCGATGCGGTCGCTTCGCTTCGACATGGTGAAGCTCCGTACCATGGGCATCGGTGCGGCCATCGGCGACGTGACCAACGCGACACAGGAAGCCCGCGCACTGTCGCGCGACATCGGGCACGCCGTGGACGCCGCCGACGAAATGCGCCGGTTATAACGGAGTCGTTACGTCATCGCTTCGTGATGTGGTGACGTTGTTGAGTCCCGAACGGATCAACGGTCGTCCCACTCCTCAAGTCGTGACTCCATTTCGGCGATCAAGGCACCGTGGCCGAAACGCGCGGCAGCCGCCCGTCCCTTGTCGATGGCCGCACGGGCTTCCGGCTCGCGATCGAGCGTCTTGAGCGTGTCGGCGTAGCGGAGCCATCCATTCCCCTCATCGTCATAACGCGAGAGATATGCGGCCAGCTCCGCCTCGGCTTCGGCGTGGAGCCCGGCCTTGAGCAACTCGTTGGCGAGCCCGAACCGGGCCAGCGGGTTGTCCGGCTGCTTGGCGGCCATCGCGCGCATGGCGGCGAGTCTGTCGGTCATCGGATGTCGTGAAGGGAGTGTCCAACCGCGGGCTCGCGCCCGGTCTGGCTGGTGAGCATTTCTGCGAGCGTTGTGCCGAGCCGGTCGGGCGATTCCTCGGGTGCCATGTGCGCCGCGCCCTCAATGCAGTGGAGCGTGGTCTGTTCGCCGGTCGCCTGCTGCAATGCCGCGAGCAGTCGTGTGGCACGTTGTGGCGGCATGAACGGATCGGCCGCCCCGAGCACGAGCGCGACCGGACAGTGGAGCGCGTGCGGAGCCAACGCGTCGGTGGTGTCCGTGGTGGATTGCGCGAAGGCACGGAGTTGCGCGCAAGCGGCGTCACGTCCGTTTTTGGTGCGGAATCCTTTCAAATAGAGATCCAGCGAGAACGCCCCATCACTCCGCTGGGCAAAGGCCGGCAGCAGGGCGGTGTGCAGGGCGGACGCGAGCCAAGCGGGCGAGAGTCTCGACCACAGTGGAATCAAGGACGAGAGGCGGCGCAGGCGCGGATATACACGCGCGTCGCGCGGATCGCGCCCGAGCAGACTCGGGCTGACGAGCGCCAGCGCCGCCACCTGGTCAGGTCGGGAACGGGCAACGCAGGCGGCAATCGCGGCACCCATACCATGCCCAACCAGCGAGGCGTTTCGGACGCCCATGACGTCGAGCAGGGCCATCAGCCGGCCGGCGTGGGCGGCGACGGTCATGGCCAGCTGACGCGGAGGGTCGCTGCGTCCGTGTCCCAGCAGGTCGAGCACCAGGACGCGATGTCCTTTAGGCAATCTCGGCAGGAGATTCTGCCACAGATGCGACGACGTGAACGCGCCGTGGACCAGCACGATGGGCTCGCCGGCGCCGCGCGACCCGAAGGCGTAGCAGTACAGGCGGACACCGCCGAGGTCGACGAACTCGCCGCGCATCAGCGGGTCGGGGCCGTGGGATGAAATGACATGAGGCTTCTGCAATCTCGACCTGCGGCAGAAGCGAAACAAGCGATCGGCGCGACGTCGACTCTGGCGTCCGGACCGGCGCAATGCACAACAGGGATGCCAACCCGGCACCCCTGTCGTGATCCATCACGTGCTGCGGTCGAGCGCCTTGTGCGTTCAGACGCCCGGGCGGCGGGGCATCATCGCTTCCATGTTCTTGTCGAAAATCGGCTGCTGGTCGGCCGTGAGCAGGGCCTTGATCGCCTTCGTCTGCTCCGTCTGGATCTCGCGGTTCTTCTCCATCATGCCGGTGCGATCGCCGCCCGCCTGCATCGCGGCGCGCATTTCGGCCTGCTTCGTGGCGGTTTTCGCCATGACGGTGTCGATCTTGACCTGCTGGTCAGCGGTCAGCGTGATGCCTTCGAACATGCGCGCCTTGCGCTGTTCCATGCTCATGCCGCCGCGACCACCACCACCGCCACCACCGCCGCCGCCTCCCTGTGCCTGAGCGACAGAGGCAGCACATCCGAGAGCCAGCGCGAGCGAAAGAATGCGAAGGGGAGTCTTCATGGAGGTTGTTCCTGAGGTGGGCGTCGGGCAGGGCGCGCCCCGCATCCGCGTGGCCACACCTACTCGTGGTCAAATAGACGTACTGCTCCCCGAAACCGTTAAGACGGACTGTCGAGGGGCTCAACCTCTGGCGGAATGGCCGCATGCGCGTAGAATAGCCCGACAGTGACACTCCCTACCTCGATCCCCGGCCTCTCCTTCGGCAATCCGCTGGCACCGCCGAGCTCTGCTGCGGCTCACGCGCCTGCGGACCCGACGCCTTTCGCTATTGGTTGGTTACTCGCCAATGCGCCACCATCGGTGCAGTACCGCGCGCTGGCGGACGTCGCGCAGTACAAACCGACCGATTCCCGTCTCGCACGGGTGCCATTCGGCTCCAAGTCGGGGTGGCATCTCCTGATGATGCAGGAGTCGGACGGCTCCTGGCCGGGTGGATGGCTGACGGTGCCCAAGGGGGACGACTTGGTCGGGGTGGGCACGATCGTGGCCTACCGTCGCCTGCTCGAACTGGGGTGGGACCCCGAGTCTCCCGCGCTGGCGACGACCAAACGCGCGCTGTTCCGCCTGCTCGCCGAAGACAACGATCCGTCGCTGCTTGGCGAGTTGGGTGAGTCGGCGACCGATGAGGACCTGATCAAGCGCGGTCGACTCATTTTGCGTGAAGCAGCAGCGGCGGCCTTGGCGCAAGCGGGATACGAGGCAGATCCGCGTCTGCGTGGCGCGGCTCGGCGGTTGCTGGACCGGGTGGGGGTGTACCTCAAGTCGCCGCTGGTGCATAAGCCATGGCTGCGCCTTGGGAACCAGCACGTGTTGGCGGCCGACGTGGCGGCACCGTCGTTTCACACGCTGCTCATGCTGGCGCACATGCCGCAGTTTCGCAGTGAGCATCATGAGGTGATGGACCGGTTGTACACGTTCTTGACGCAGCCGTGGCCGCGGCAGCAGGCGGTGCAGCAGGTGGGTGCGCATTTGGTCGAACAGTCGCACCTCGTGCTGGGCGATTTCCTGCCGACGCGAAACGTCATGGACGCGGACATGCCTTCGTCGTTGGCCTGGCTCGAGATCATGGCGCGGCTTGGCTTCCTCCGGAAGCACGACGGGTGGCAGCGACTGTTTGAGCGGCTGCTCGACGACCGTGACCGAAAGGGCGTGTGGCATGCGCCGCGTTCCGTGGTCATGCCCGAGCAGGTGCCCAACTGGTCGTGGCCGGTCATGCCGTTGAGCGAGCGCGAGGGCCCGATCGACGCGGCGTCGATCGACGTCACCTTCCGGCTTGGGCTGATCGCCCGCGTTTCCGGTCGCGCCATCGACTTGCTCTGAGGCGAGACGCTCCGTGGGTATCGCTTGCGGGCTCGCCACGCCAAAGGTGCGCTGCGGTTAGTTTTGTGCCAATCTCATGACTGCACTCGATAACGACACCACAGAAGACGCGGCGACCGTCGACGCGACTACGTTCGCCGACCTCGGGCTGGCCCAGCCACTGCTCGACGCGTTGCACGATGCCGGCTACGAACGCCCGACGCCCATCCAGCGCGATGCGATCCCTGTCGCGCTCAAGGGGCGCGACCTGATTGGTCTGGCGCAGACGGGCACGGGTAAGACGGCGAGTTTCACGCTCCCGATTGTCAACCGGTTGCTGGGCGGGCCGCGACGTACGCGCGTACTGATTCTGACCCCCACGCGTGAGCTCTGCCTGCAGGTAGAGGAAAGCTTTCGCAAGTACTCAAAGTACGCACCGATCGACGTGATTCCGGTCTTTGGCGGGGTTGGGTACGAACCGCAGGAAAAGGCGTTGCGAAGCGGAGTCGATGCCGTGGTGGCGACGCCGGGACGACTTCTGGATCACCTCGAGAAGCGGAACGTTGATTTCACGTACCTCGAAACGCTGGTGCTTGACGAGGCTGACCGCATGCTCGACATGGGCTTCGCGCCGCAGTTGAATCGAATTGTGGAGCAGATTCCACGTTATCGGCAGACGTTGTTGTTCAGTGCCACCATGCCGCCGGAGGTTGAGGCGCTCGCGCGCAAATACCTGCGCAAGCCGGTGGTGGTGCAGGTGGGGCGGCGTTCGTCGGCCGCGACGACGGTGACGCATGCGGTGTACCCCGTGCCGCGTCAGCGCAAGAATGAATTGCTGGTGCATTTGCTGTCGGCCAAGCACCATGATTCAGTGCTGGTGTTCACGCGCACGAAGTCGGGAGCGGACCGGGTGGTGCGCGATCTCGAGCAGGCCGGCATTGACGCCGGTGCGATGCACGCCGATAAGTCGCAGCAGCAGCGCATGCAGGCGCTCGAGGATTTCAAGAGTGGGAAGCTGCGGGTGCTGGTGGCCACGGACATCGCGCAGCGCGGTCTCGATATTTCGGGAATCACGCACGTGATCAACTACGATGTGCCGCAGCAGCCCGAGGACTACGTGCACCGTATCGGCCGCACCGGTCGTGCCGCCGCCACCGGCGATGCGTACACGTTCATGTCGGCGGAGGAGATCGGCATGGTCTGTACGATCGAGCGCACGATCGGACAGGAGATTCCGCGCGTCTCGGTG
>JBBQSM010000032.1:0-32052 GCA_038234895.1 Gemmatimonadales bacterium | reverse complement strand
CGCACCATCCCGACATCGATATCCGCTACACGAAAGTGAGCTTCGTGCTCAGCACGCACGACGCTGGCGGCATCACGATGAAGGATCTCGAACTGGCGAAGGCAATCGAGGCGCTGGCCGCGGCGTAGCGCAGGCCGTGCGTGGCCCAGGCGCGATTCCGTGCGCTACATGCGTTTGCGCAGTGTAATGCTGCCGTTCACGGTGCTCGCGCGCAGACGTGTGTCGCCGTTGCCAACCGTGCCGCGCAGACGCCGCGGTGACATGGTGCCGGAGATTGTGATGGGGAAGTCCGTTGTCACGCGCCCGTTCACGGTGGAGAGATCGAGCTGCGCGCCGAAACTCGCCGGCAGTTCGATGGTGACAGAACCGTTCACCGCCTCGTACTCGAGATCGTCCGCACTGCCGGTCGAGCCCATCGACACGCGAATGCTGCCGTTGACGGTCTTGGCGCGTACTGGCCCCCCGGCACTGCGCGCCTCAATGCTGCCATTGACCGTGTTCGCGTAGACCTCGGTGCTGACGCCGCTGACTTCAAGGCCACCGTTGACCGTGGAGATATCGACGCGGACGCCATCGGGGACCTTGACCGTGAAGCGCACGGACACGTCGTTACGATCGTTCCAGCGCGTCTTGCGATCGCTGTGGATGCCGCGCTCGTCACACCGCGCATCCTCATTGAATAACGCGCACACGAGTACATCGTCGCCATCAAGTTTACGCTGCTCAATGCGCACGTCTTCCGGATTGCCGCGCCGCCACGACTTCTCGGCGCTGACCTCCACGCGTCCGCTCGTGCTGCGCTCAACGTGAATAGCGCCGTTGATGTTCTTGACAAGAATGCGCTTGCCCTGCGGCACGGTACCCGACCAGGTGAAGGCGTTCTCACGGCGCTGATCGCGATCCTGTGCGTTGGCGGGAAGCGCGACGACGGCGGCCAGTAGTAGCGCACCACCCGCAACGATCGAGGCGCGCGCGCTGTGGACGCGACGCAGGGGAGGTGCGACAGACGTACGGGTCATGAGCGGCTCCTGACAAGCAAGGATGGTGAGCGGCGTGTGAATCATCGAGATGTTCGTGCGCGATGGCGTCATGGTTGCTCCTGTTCCGGCATGCGCCGTGCGAGGCGGCCGAGCCGGATGTCGCCGTTGAACGTCGTGATGCTGATGTGCGCGTTCCCGCCGCCACCGAGTTCGAATCGCTGACGTGTGCGTTCGCCGCTGCCACGCGACAGCGTGGATCCTGCAGCGAGCGTGAGCGGTTGATCGCTCGAGAGCTCGCCATTGAAGGTCGAGACTTCCATCGTGCCACGCATCGGCTCCGGGAGGCGCATGGTCACATCACCAGAGTGCGTCGCGAACTGCAGGCGCGCTGTCGTGGTAAGATCGCCGTCGAAGCGGACGTCGCCGCTGATGCTTTCCACCTTGACCTGATCGGCGCGGAGCATGGAGAGCACGACATCGCCGCTGGTGGTGTGCACGTCGGCGGAGGCCCGGACATCGCGCAGGGTGATGTCGCCGCTCATGGTGGTCACACGCGTCTCGCCGCTGCCATCGCCGAGGCGCACGTCGCCGGAGAGGGTTTCGACGATCAGCCGGCCGCCGATGGCGCGCAGCAGCACGTCGCCGCTGAGCGAATGGATTTCGACGTCTCCCGCAATGTCCTGCACGTCCACGTCAGCGCTGCCCGCGGAAATGACCAGACGGACGCCGCTCGGCACGGTCAGTTCGATACGCCGGTCGCGTGAACCTCCGCGGTTGTTGTTGCCGCGTTCATCACGCGCGGCGAGAATTACGCCGACCCCCGAGGCGCGCAGGTCGAAGCGCTGATCGTCGCTGCGCAGTTCGGCGGTGCCGCGATCGGTACCACGAACGACGAGACGCCCCGAGCGCATCGTGATGTCGACGACCGCGTTACGCGACAGCGAGAACGAGGTGTCGGCGGTGACTTGCGCGGCAATCGGGCTGGCGGTGCTTGCGAGCAGCACGCATGTCGCCATGAGTGCGCGACGCGCGACGCGCCGCGGCGGGTGGCGATCGGAGGGCCTGGATGGCATGGGCATGGTGGGGTTCACAGCAGGGCGACGCGCCGCATGAGCGCGAGCTTGGTTTCCAGCGCGCGATCGAGCTGCGATGAGAGCAGGCGGCTGTTCGGGTCACGCTCGAGTGCCTTCCGGCTGTCGGCAATGGCCGCGTCGATGATTGCGAGGTTGCGCCGGAGTTCGACGACCGTGGTCGAGTCGAGTTCGGTGAAACGCTCGGTGACGATGGTGCGCAGCGACGTGATTTCGCGCTCGTAGATCTCGTCGACTTCGGCCGGTGAGGCGGCTACGAGTGTGGCCGGAATGGCGTCGTCGACACCCATGGCCGCGATCGTGTCGCGCGCGCCATCGATGACATTGTCGGATGGCACTGTCGGTGCCAGTCGCTGCGCCAGTTCGATCTGCGCCTGCCCCTGCTGCGGTCGTACGCGCGCGACTCGCCAGGTGACCGCGGACGATACGGTCACAAGGAGTGCGGCGGCGACCGCGAATGCGCGCACGCTGACTGTGCGCCGCATGGGAAGGGACGTCGTAACCGCGCTACTGGTGATGCCGGAGGCAAGACGTGGCGGCAGCGGAATGACATCGGTGGTGAGGCGCGACTCGATACCGCTCCACAGATCGCGCGACGGTGTCATGACCGGCAGCGCGCTGGCCTGCTGTACCATGGCCTCCGTCTCTGCGGCGAATGCGTGGCAGGCGGCGCAGGAGTGCCGGTGCGCGTCCATCTCCTGCTGCGCGGAGGCGGCGAGATCGCCTTCAAGATAGTCGCCGAGCTGCTGCGCGAAGGCGCGGCATTCCGGCGTATGCTCGGTCGGTGTGCGGGGCTGGTCGGTCATACGGGTGCCGTTTGAAGACATGCAGTGTACTGCCGTCGCGAATGCCGTGCGTCGATCGTCATCGGGTGAGCGCCGCTCGCAGCAGCATCCGGGCGCGATGGAGCTGCGCTTTGCTGCCGCCGGAGGTGATACCCAGGTGCTCGCCGATTTCCTCGTGGGTGAAGCCTTCTACGTCGTGCATTACGAAAATCTGCCGTGCACCGGTCGGGAGCCGTGCGATGGCGTTTTCGAGGTCGACTCGATCGCCGACCGACGTCGGTCGGGCGGGGAGCAGATCGACCGCGTCTTCGCTATCGCTGGTGCGGTCGAGTTGGATGCCACTCGTCTTGCGGCGCGTGAGCACCACGTTGACGGCGACCCGGTGCAACCAGGTGGAGAAGGCCGATTCGCCGCGAAAGCCCGGGAGCTTTTCCCAGACCCGCACGAACACATCCTGCGTGACCTCTTCCGCCTGCATCCGATCGCCGAGCATGCGCACGCAGATCGAGAAGACGCGGTCCACGTGGACCCGGTAGAGCCGCTCGAACGCCTGGCGATCACCTTCGGCGGCCGCCTGGATGTCAGCCGTGGGCAGGGTCGCCGCGGTGAGCGGCGCCTGAGCGGAGGACGTGTGTGGCCGGACGAGAGGTTCGTTCACGTGCAGTGCGAGCATGAGGACCCAGTGGCGAGTTCACCGGGTTGGACGGCCGGTAGCGCGAAAGGGTTTGAAGGCGTTCGGGCCGCGAGCGATATCCGCGGCTACATCGTATCGAGCGGGAGCTGCCGAGCCACGTTGCGCACATCGTCCATGCTGGTCAGCCAGAATGTCGGTGCTGCGGGTGCGAGTTCTGCTCGGCTGAACGGTCCCCAGGTGGCGGCCGCCGTAGCGACGTTGGCGGCGCGTCCGGCGTGCATGTCGTGTGGCGAGTCACCCACGAACAGCGCGAGGGCCGGTTCGACACCCAGTCGGGCGAGCGCCAGCTGGACCGGATCGGGGAGCGGCTTGTGCCGCGCCGTTTCCTCGTAGGTCACCACCGTGTCAAACGACTCCGCGATGCCCACGTGTGCAAGCGAACGCGCTGTCATGATCTTTCCCTTGCTGGTAACGATGCCGGTCGCGTGTCCTTCGGCGCGCGCCCAAGACAGGGTTTCGAGCACGCGGGGATACGGCGTGGTGAGCGCCTCGAGGTGGCGGTCCTGATACTCACGATAGCGCGTAACCAGGCGATCGACGTCCTCCGCGTCGGTGGCCCATTCGGCGAGCTGGGTGCGCAACGGCGTGCCGATGCCAGCGACCCACTGTGCGCGTGTGGGTGCGGGTGACCGTCCCTCGAACGCGTAGTACATGCAGTCGAGCAGGAGCCCGATGGAGTCGATGAGCGTCCCATCGAGATCGAAGAGCAGAGCGAGTCGTGTCATACACGGAGCATAACGCCTACCCGCCGTTCTGCTGGGGGCGGAGGAGGAGCAGGGCCTCGATGGTGCCTTGGGCAGAGTCGTCGTCATCGTCGTCATCGTCGTCATCGTCGCCATTGTGCCCGGATGCATCGATCCGACGAGGCGAACCGGCGGCGGGCCGGAGCGGCGTCCACTCGCGCCACGCCGCGAGCCAGCGCGTGTCGTTGTCGAGAGGGTTTCCTGATGCCGTGAGGTGGCGAGCGCGTAGCCAGTTGCCAAGGGCACGTTGTGCGGCGACACCGTGCGCGGCATGCACCACTGCTTCTGCCTCCCGGGCGGCGTTGGCAAGGCGCGTTCGCTGGAGAGGAGGCGCTGTGGCAATGATCGAGGCGACTTCGTGCAGGGCCTGCTGCTGTCGTGAAGCGAGCTGGCTGGCGTTGGCGCCGACGCTCGAGGCGAGTTGGTGGGCGGCGAGCCAACGGAGCAGTTGTCGGAAGGCACGCGCGACCTCGTGTGGACTGGGGTGAACGGCTGCGACTTCGGGTTCGCGGAGAGGGTCGTCCGTGGCGGTTGCCGTACTGCGCAGGAGTTGGCAGAGTCGCCGCGCGTTGGTGGTCGTGCGGCCATCGTGGCAGAGGAGTTGCACCGACGCACCGATGCGAACCGCCGCGATCCATCCGGCGCGTGATGATTCCACCTGACCGACGATGGCCCGTTGGCGGTGTCGTGCGTCTGGTGTGGACGAGGATGACGAGGAGGACGCGGCCGGCAGCCAAGGGCGAAGGAGACGGGCGAGTTGTGTGGTGGCGTCGGCCGGGCTGACCCGGCGCTGTGATGTGCGTTTGCCGATGTAGCGCGCGGCCAGTCGAGCTTTGTGGAGCAGGCGGGCGATGAGTTGCAGCGCGTTTTCACCGGCGGCGGCGCGAAGCCGGTAGACGTGTACAGTCTTATGCGCGGAGCCCAGTCGTGCGGTTCGCCCGATGCGTTGCCGGCGTAGGGCATCTGTCCACGGGAGATCGAGGTGGACGACCACGCCGGCATCCTGCAGGTTGACGCCTTCGGCGAGCAGGTCGGTGGTGATGAGCAGGCGAATGGCTTGATGAGCGGGAGGTGGCGGGCGGCCTTGTGCGGATGGCGCGAATCGGCTGATGGCATCGAGTCGTGCGATACGTCCGGTGGCGATACGGGCGTGCATGCCGGTGAGGGCGCCGACGCCGGCGATGTCCGACAGCGCGCGATAGAGCGACTGCACCGTGCGCGTGAACTGCGAGAACGCGATGATCGGCACGTCGGGGTGCTGCGCCATGACGGAGCGGAGTGCGGCGGCGCGGGCGGAATCCGCCGCGGTGCGTTTGCTGATGCGGCGGAGCTGTTCGTGGAGGTCCCGAACTGCGCCAAGGTGGACTTGCAGATCCTCCAGCAGCGTTGGGGCGTTGTCGCTGTGAGCGGCGAGCAATTCGGGGAAGGCCAGTTGTACCTCGTGTTCGCCGACGAGCCAGGTGCGGAGTTCGGCCTGTGTCGGATGTCGCCCGGCGTGGAGAGCCTGTTGCAGCGCTTCTCCTCTTAGGAGGCGACGCATGAGCGTGTGTGCGAGTGCCGCATCGGAGGAGCACCAGGCGCGCAGCAGGCCAAGACGAATGAGGGCGCCGGCGACTGCTCCGTCGCGCGCCGGGAGGGGTGAGGGGAGGGCGAGAATGGCGTCGAGGATCGCGCGTTCGGTGGGAATGAGATGCGGCGGATGTTCGCGAACGCGTGGCGGCGTGATGCTGCCGGGTTGACGGTGTGTGCGGCCGAGACTGCGCTGAGGGCTTGCAGCGACGTCACTATCGACGTCGTGCGCGGTGTGTCGAACGATTACGCGCGCGAGGACTGGCGTGGTGATGAGGTCGTCGCGGAGGCCGGCGAAGATCGCGAGGAGGTGTCGCAGTTCACGCGTGTGGTTGTGGATCGGCGTGGCGGACAGCAGGAGCACATCGTGTCCGGCCACGAAGTCTGTCACGGCGCGATAGCGCTGTGTGGTGTGAGTTCGGAGATGGTGTGCTTCGTCGACAATGACGAGTGCGGTGCGGGTCGAGTTCTCGCTGGCAGTACTGCTACGAGCGGCGGTGCGCGCGGTTGTCGCGGAGGTTGAGAATGCATGCAGTGAGTGCAGTGTGACGGCGGCGGTCCCGCTGCGCGCGATGGCGTTTCGCCACATGGGAAGCAGTGCGGCCGGCGCGATCACATGTGTGTGGTGGTAATCGTGTGCGAGCGCGAGTGCGACGTAGGTCTTACCGAGTCCGACTTCATCCGCGAGGAGTGCTCCGTGGAATTCCCGTATTGCGGCACGAACGCGGGCGAGTGCGCGCCGTTGATGTGGCAGGAGTGAGATTTCACCAATCGTGAGTGGCGGTGAGTCGGCGAGCGTGAGCTGCGCGATGCGTGCCTGCACGCGGTGCGCGGAGGCTGCGATCCATCCGATTGGCGGTTTCTCGGCGGGGGGCGTGGGCGAGGACGGAGTCATTGCGAGTCCCATTCGAGCAAGGGAATAAGGGAGGACACCGGCACGCCGTACGCGTCGGCGACGATGTCGATTTGTTCGTCATTGGCGACGCCTTGTCGGGAGGCGAGCCGCTGTCCGAGCTCTGCAAGCGGCACGCGTGCGCTGGGCCAGTCGGGCGGAATGGGCAGACAGGCGACGGTCCAGCCGAGGTAGCGTCGGAAGCCACCGCGTGCGGGTTCTGCGATGCAATTGAGCCACGCGCGACAGATTGGTGAGCGGAGAAGCGCGTTGATCGCCCAGGCGTCCTCGATGGACGGTGTTCGCAGCACGTAGCAGCTGTTCAGCGGTACGGTCGGATCGCCGGCCGGCAGCACGCGCGTGCGGAGTTCTTTGCCGATATCGGCCCAGACCAGCCGTGGTGCCTGGTGTCGTGCGGCGTCGGTGCGGAAGAGTGACCACCATGGCGTTCGTGTTCGCGAGTCGCGTCGTGCTTCCAGTTGTTTGCGCCAGTGTCCCAGCCACCGCGCGGTTCGCGGCGGGAGCGTGCGGAGTGGTGCGCCGTCGGGGGCGTGGGTCCAGAGAATGCGGAGTTCATTCCCCGGCGCTGGCGACACCAGCTCATCGCCGCCTTCTGTGGTCGATGGGACACTGTTGGCGACGGCTATTGGGGTGGTACGTCGGCGTCGGAGGGGATCGCCGATACCATCGCCTCGGAGTGCGGGTCGAAGGAGCGCTCGTTCGATGATGCCGGTGCGGTCATCCGCCGTCACGCTTGCGGTATCGTCGTCGTGTTCGACGGCGTGCACGAGGAAAGCGGCGTTGCAGCCACACTTGACGCCGAGTGTGGGCCGGCCGAGTGGTGAGTCGCCGAGTGGTGGACCGGCGCGTCGGAGGCGTTCGAAGGCGTGGAGTGCGGCGTGCGGGAGGAGAATCCAGGGGGCGCCCGATTCGGCGGCGAGTGGGAGGTGGTCTGCGGGGACAGCGAACCGATGGGTGCGTGTGGCGCGTGTGAGTGCGACGTGTACCGCGTGTGTGGCGGGCGGTTGGAGCGTCGTGCGCGGCGCGTCGAACGAGGCGTCGATCGCTGGGGTGTCGAACGCCGAGGTGTGCGACGTGACGGCGGTGGCACGTTGGGCGACGATAAGGGAGGGATAGGTCGCGGCATCGAAGAGTGCGGGTGCGTCGCTCCAGTCGCGGATGGTGTGGATGTGTGTGTGCGTGGCCAGAAAGTGGCGGGTGCCGCCGCCGGCGAGTGCGCGCCAGAGTTTCGCAGGCACGAGGAGGGCGAGCGTTCCGCCGGGGGCCAGGAGTGCGGTGCTCCTTTCGATGAACGCGGCGGCGAGATCTGCTTGTGCGGCGAATCCGGCGGAGGCGCCGGCACGTTTCGCGCCCGTGGTCCACGCGGCGTGGCGTAGCGTACGAAATTCCTTGCGAAGGCGCAGCCGTTCGGCGAGCGGGAGTGCGTGCGGGCGGACCCAGGGGGGATTACCCACTACCATACCGAAGCCTCCTGCGGCGGCCACGTCGGCGAAGTGTGCGGCGAAGCGGAATGGGAGGGCGGCGCCGAGTTGGAGGGCCGTGCGGTGGCGTGCAATGTCGCGGGCGCGTGCGCGCAGATCGACGAGGCGTGCGGCGTCGAGTCGAGTGCGTGGCCGGTGGTGGCCGAAGAGATCTTTCGTGCGAAGCGATTCGATGAGTGCGCAGCGTTCGCGTGTGACCGCGTTGAGCCGGCTATTCGTTTCCGCGACGGCGCGTACGCGCTCTTCGGTGTCGAGTGCGTCAGCGAGTGTTTGTTTGCGGCGTCCGGAGGCGCGTGTGTAGCGGTCGCGGAGCGCGGTGAGGGTGCGCGCGGAGTGCGGGGCGTGCAGGAAGTCGCCGCCGGCGAGTGTGTCGCCGACGCGGATGTGGTGATCGAGATTGGGTAGTGGCGGAACCAGTGACGCGCGTGTTTCCGGGCATTCGATGACGACTGACAGCCAGAGGCGGAGTTCGCAGAGCCAGACGGCGATCGGGTTGCGGTCGACGCCGAAGATGGCGCGCGTGAGTGTTTCTCTGCGCAGGATGTGGAGTGGTCGTTCGTCGCCGCTGCGGCGGAGTATATCCGCAATCGTTTCGAGGGTACGGACCAGAAAGGCGCCAGAGCCGCAGGCGGGGTCGATGATGCGCAGTGTGGCCAGTTGCTGTCGCGTTCCCGCATCGAGATGAAGGGGAGCGGTTGATGGCGAGCAGGCATCTTCGGGGAGGCCTGGCAGTGCGCAGTGGAGGGCGTCGCGCACGATCTGATCGACGAGCGCCGGTGGCGTGTAGAACGATCCGGAGCGTCGGCGTTCGTCGTGTGCCATGAGGCATTCGAAGGCGCGGCCGAGCATTTCCGGGTCGACAGCTGCTTCGGACCAGGTGGCGGAATCTTCGTGCGCGGTGAACCGGTAGCGGTCGAGCAGTTCGCCGATGAGGTGAACCAGTGCGTCGTCGGTGAATCGCAACTGGTGTCGCTTTCGTTCGAGCGGTGTCGGGGCGAACAGCCCGCCGTTCAGAAAGGGGACGTGACCGAAGGCGCGTGCGGCCGGCGCGCGTTTGCTCCGCGGCGTGTTGAGTGTACCGAAGAACAGGGGTCGGAGCAGACGATGGTGCAACTGTCCGCCCGCTTCGAGCGTGGCGCTCGTCTGGTGGAGCATGAAGTGTCGATCGTTGTCGAGCCAGCCTTTCGCCTCGAGGAAGGCGAGGAAGAGGCAGCGCGATGAACAGAGCAGTGCTAGCTCGATGCGTTCCTCGTGCGACGCAGTGCCGGTCGCTGTGGTGGCGAGTTGGGCGACCGTATGTTGGAGGCCGAGGTAGAAGCGGTTGGAAAGGGCGTCCCGTTTAAGGATGTCGGTAAAGCGGGCGTGTCGGAGTTGATCGTCTGATTCTGTAACTGAGGCGAGAGCGCGGATCGTTTCGGCATCGGAGTCGACGATGTGTGTCCGCTGCACGTGCAGGACGGCGAGTCGTGGGCCATTCGGGTGCGGCGTGACCGTGGCGAGCGTGAGCGTGCTTCCGGAATGGTCGAGCGCGAGGATACACCAGCGTCGCGTGGGTGCATTGCGGGCGAGGGCGGCGCCGAGCCGGCGGATGAGTTCGCGGGTGTGCGTCGTGGTGGGGACACCCGTGTGGGGTGCGAGGACGACCGAGAGGAGTCGTATGGCGCCGAGTCCGCGGGTGATGTCCGCGTGGGAAACGAGTTCGCGAATGCCGATCGTGCGTTGCGCGTCTGGGGACGCCGAGTGTGGCGGACCGGCGAATTGGAGTGCGCGTGCGATTGGCCGGAGGGCGACGGCGGAATCGGCGTGTGCGAGGAGGGCGGCGGCGGCGCGTAGAGTGAGCACGGAGGCATGATGTGCTCCGCGGGCTGTTGCAGCGTCACCGAAAGATTGCGTGCCCTGTTTTCGTATTGCCGGCCAGTGTGCCGCGTAGTTTTCGCGCACATGGAGCAGATGAACTACGGTACCAGCGACGGCATGAACGACGGCATGAGCAACGGTGGCGATCGCTCGGCGATTGCCGAAACCGTGGAGCCGCGCGTCGGGGGCGTCGGCTCGTGGCGAGAGGTATGGTGGCTGTTTCTGCGCATGGGCGCGACCGCGTTCGGCGGGCCGGCCGCGCACGTCGCCCTCATGGAAGACGAGTGCGTGCGGGCTCGGCGATGGCTTACGCCGGGACAGTTCGCCGACCTGTTGGGCGCGGCCAATCTGTTGCCGGGGCCCAGTTCCACCGAGTTGGCCATGATGCTTGGCTTGCGACGAGCCGGGTACGCTGGGCTACTCGCGGCGGGTGTTGCCTTTATCGGACCGGCCGTGTTGCTGGTGTGGCTGATGGCGGCGGCGTATGTGCGCTACGGAACGCGCCCCGAGGTGGCGCTCGTGCTGACAGGATTGCAGCCCGTAGTGCTGGCCGTGATCGTGCAGGCGCTATGGCGTTTGGGAAGGAACGTGCTGCGTACCCGTACCATGCGATTGTGGAGCGGGGCGAGTCTGGTTGCCGCGCTCGCGGGGATGCACGAACTCGTGGTGCTGTTGGCGATGAGTGTAGTCGCGATCGTATGGCGGCAGGGGGCGCGTGCAACACGGGACACGAACGCTTTCGTGTCGGCGGCGACGTTGTGGGATCGTGTCCGTACCGGTTCGCGCGGTGCGGAGACTGGCATGGCCACCGTGGTCGGGACGTCGGTCGCGTCGGCCAGCGGGATCTTCGCTACTTTCTTCAAACTCGGCTGCGTCATTTTCGGCAGCGGGTATGTGATCGTCGCGTTTCTGCGCGCCGAATTTGTGCAGCGGAACGCATGGATCAGCGAGACACAGCTGCTGGATGCGATCGCCATTGGTCAGATCACGCCGGGCCCCCTGTTCTCGACCGCGACCTTCATCGGCTATCTGTTGGCCGGGCATGCAGGTGCGCTGGCGGCGACGGCGGGCATGTTCCTTCCATCGTTCGCGCTGTCCGCCGTGAGTGGGCCGGTTGTCACTCGTCTGCGCCGGTCCGAGCGAGCGGCCGCCGCGCTCGATGGGCTCAATGCGGCGTCGCTGGCGCTCATGGCCGCCGTCGCGATCTTTATGGCGCGCGGGATCATGTCCACCGTGTCCGGGGCGCTGCTGTCGGTGACCGCGCTCGCCCTGTTGTTGAGCGGCCGGGTGGGCACCGGGTGGTTGCTGGCGGGCGGGATGATTGTAAGCGTCATGCGTGCCTTTAGTGCTACCTTGCCTTGGTAGGCGGTCGCTGCACTCATCACTCTGGTCGACTTTTACTCTCACGACGATGCGCCCCACTGCACGCTGCTGGATGAACGGAGCGTACCTGCCGGAAGCGTCGGCGCAGGTCTCCATTTTTGATCGTGGCTTGTTGTTCGGCGACGGCGTCTACGAAGTCGCGGCCGTGCTCAATGGGCGACTGCTCGATGCGGACCTGCATCTTGCGCGACTGGAACGGTCGCTGGCCGCGATCGGTATTCCGATGACGCACAGCGCCGCGGCGTGGCTGACCGTGATGCAGACGCTGGCGACCGACAACGGGATCGGAGAGGGGTTGGTGTACCTGCAAGTGACACGGGGCGTCGCGGAGCGCGACTTTCCGTTCCCACCGAACGTGTCGCCCACCATGTTCGCGTACGCACGCCCCAAGAACATGTCCGGCGATCCGAACGCGACGGGCGTACGCGCCCTCACTGTCGCCGACATGCGGTGGGCGCGACGTGACATCAAAAGCACCGCCATGTTGGCGCAAGTGTTGGCGAAACAGGCCGCGCGCGCCGCGGGTGCGTTCGAAGCGGTGATGCACGAAGAGGGTGTGGTGACGGAGGGCGGCTCGAGCACGTTCTGGATCGTGCAGAACGGACGCGTGGTGACGCGCCCCTTGTCGCATGCGATTCTGGCGGGCATTACGCGCGACGTCACGA
This sequence comes from Gemmatimonadales bacterium, assembly GCA_038234895.1. Lineage (GTDB taxonomy): Bacteria > Gemmatimonadota > Gemmatimonadetes > Gemmatimonadales > Gemmatimonadaceae > Gemmatimonas. The sequence continues at coordinate 19,891 of JBBQSM010000032.1, read as the reverse complement.
TGCAGTTGGCGCACACACTGTCGATTCCGGTCGACGAGCGTCCCTTCACCGTCGCAGAGGCGCTGGCCGCCGACGAGTGCTTCATGACGAGTGCGACGAGCTTCGTGTTGCCGGTGACACAGGTCGACGAGCACCACATCGGCGCGGGTGTGGCCGGGCCGATCACCCTGGCGCTGCGCGAGGCATATTTCGCGCGTGCCCAAACGCTGACGACCCCCAGTTAACGCGTCAGGTAGCCGCGTCCTTTCCAACGTACGTTGCGGCCGCGCACGACCGCGAATGCGCAGATCACGAGCAGCACCAACGCTCCCAACGGAGCGAGCAGGGCACGACGCATCGGGTCGCCATTCAGCCGGTTGGCGGCGGCGAAGGTTACGAGCACGGCGATACTCGTCAGCATGCTCCACACGGCGAGCGGGGTACGAAAGCTCTCGCCGACCAACGCCGGGCTTCCCGTGAGCGACAGCAGGAACAGCAGGAGCACCGTCGCGATCCCAAGAAACGGCGCCAGCAGAGCTGACGGAAAGGCGAGCAACAGCACGGGATACAGCGCGCGCCCGATCGCGCCGCCACGCATCGCGAAGCGGCCACCGGCGTACACGTTCTTCCCCCAACCTTCGACGAGCGAGGCGAGCCCGTCGTACATCCGCGTGCTCAGCTGTTCGATGCCGAGTACCAGCGACACACGCCCGCCGTTGGTCCAGACTGCCTGCGCCATCATGAGATCTTCGGCGACGAAATCCCGCACCGCTTCATGTCCACCGAGCGTATCGTACCCGGTGCGCGACAACATGAAGCATTGCCCGTTCGCCACCACGTCGCTCGCGCTGCGCGCGCGCTCCACGCTGTCGGTGCCGCCGTAGCGGAGCAGAATCAGCGTGAAGACGCATGGCTGCACAGCGCGCTCCCACACCGTCCCCATGGCCTGGTGACCGGCGACAGACATGAGCTCGGCGCCGCGCGATTCGCGCATGCGCACCAGTCGCGTCACAAGATCGGGAGCGTGTCGCGTATCGGCGTCGGTAAAGAGGAGCAGGGTACCCGTTGCCCGGGCGGCGCCGCAGTGACACGCCCACTGTTTTCCGAACCACCCCGATGGTAAGTCCGGCGCTGACACAAGCGTCAGGCGGGGATCGCCGCCGGCAGCGTCTCGCGCCAGCGTCGCGGTACCGTCGGTGGAGTGATCGTCCACCACAATCAATTCGAGATCGGGCCACGTCGACGCGAGGATCGAGCGCACGCAGGCCGCGATGTGCGCGGCCTCATTCCGAGCGGGGAGAATGATCGAGACGCGCGATGTCGGAAACCGCTGCGGGGCATCGGTCGAGACGTCACGCAGGGACGGGGTGGAGCGCAGCCGCGCCAGCAACACCGCCGGCGACAACCACCACGGAATCGCGGCCAGCAGCGCCAGCACAAAGGGATCGGTCGGAGTCAAGGTGCTCTCATAGACCGCGAAAGATCGTCAGCGTGCGGCGTTGCGGGCAGCCCGACACCGCCATGGTTCGAGCTCGTGGCAAGGCCGGTACGGAGCGACTACGTTGCAACATGCCCCCGCCTGTTCCCATCCCGCCCATCCTTCCGTATGTGGAGCCGCCACGACTCGAGCGCGGCGCGCGTGTGGCCCTGGTGTCGCCGTCTGGTCCGCTCCGCGGTGCGTCTGAACTGGCGCTGGCGATCGGTACCGCCGAATTGCTGGGGTGGACGCCCGTGGTGGCGCCGCACGCTCTGGCGCGCGACGGCTATTTCGCCGGAACCGATAGCGACCGACTGGCCGATCTGCAGGCCGCCATCGACAGCCCGGATATTGATGGTATCTGGTGCCTGCGAGGCGGGTACGGCGCGGCACGCCTCCTCCCGGGCCTCTCACTGGCCGCGCTGGCGGCGCGCCCCAAGGCGCTCCTCGGCTACTCAGACATTACCGCCCTGCACTGCGCGTGGCAGCGGGCCGGGATGATCTCGTTCCATGCGCCGACGGCGCGTTCGGCGCTCAGCGATTTCACGCGCACATCGTTCGTCCGTACCGTGCAGGTCGGTGACGATGGCTGCGGCGACGCGCCCGACAGCACACCGTTGCGCAGTGGCAACGCGACCGGCCGACTTGCCGGCGGCAACCTGTCGGTGCTTACGTCACTGTGTGGCACACCGTGGACGCCGGACTTTCGTGACGCCATCGCGGTGCTTGAGGACATCAACGAAGCAACCTACCGTGTCGATCGCATGCTCACGCAGCTGCGACTCGCCGGCGCCTTCGACGGCTGTGTCGCGATTGCGTTCGGGCATTGTACCGATTGCGTCGAACGCACCGACGACGGCGCGCGCGCGCTCGACGTGGTGGTGCGCGAATGTGCAGATATCCTGGGCGTGCCCGCGTTGCTCGGCATTCCGGTCGGCCATATCACCGACCAATGGACGCTGCCACTTGGTGCCGTCGCCACGCTCGACGCCGATGCGCGATCGTTGCGTGTGCATCGGCAGGTACCCGCGTTGGCCTGAGTCGCCCCTCACCACATATTCCGACCATGTCATTCAAGACTGCGCAACAGCTCATCGCCGACGCCAAGGCGTCCGTGAGCGAAGTGACCGCACGCGAAGTGCAGGACCAGCTCGCACGCGGTGAAGAGATTGTGCTCATCGATGTCCGAGAGCAGAACGAGTGGAACCTGGGCCATGCCACACCGGCCATCTACATCGGGCGCGGCGTGCTCGAGAGCCAGATCGAGGCGCGGGTGCCTCGTGAGGCGCGCGTGGTGCTCATGTGTGCCAGCGGCAACCGGTCGGCTCTTGCCGCGAAAGTGATGTTGGAAATGGGGTATGCGAATACCGCATCGATGGCAGGCGGATTTCGCGACTGGGTCGCGTCGGGCGGCGAGGTCGCCGACTGAGCATGGAACCGGCCGTGATGCGCGCCGAACCCTCGGGGCGTGACGTGACGGCGCTGACCGATGCGCTGCTGCACGCTGACGTCGCGCGGATGGTGGCGCGTCTGCACGCGCGCACCGCCTCGGATGCGGTACCCTCGCCGGAATCACGCATGGCTGCCGTCGCGGCCGTGCTGCGTGTCGTCGAGGAGCCGGAGCTGTTGTTCATCAAACGGGCGGAACTCGAGCGCGACCCGTGGAGCGGGCACGTCGCCTTCCCGGGTGGTCGGGTCGAACCGAGCGACACGTCGCTCGAAGCGACGGCGACCCGCGAGACGTTCGAAGAACTGGCGCTCGATCTGCGCCGCGGCAGAGTCCTTGGCCGGTTGGACGACCTGGCGCCTCGGACACGGGCGTTGCCGCCAATCATTATCCGGCCGTTCGTTGCCGTGGTCGCGCCCGACGTCACGTTTGTACAGAGCGCGGAAGTGGCGTCGGCGTTCTGGGTGCCGCTGTCGGCATTGCGCGATGCCGGCGCACAGGCCGAACACGTGACGCTCGTGAATGGAGTACGGGCACGATTCCCGGCGTACCGCGTGAGGGAGCACATCGTGTGGGGCCTGACCGAACGCATCGTGCGTCAGCTGTTGCCCCTCTTCGAACGTTGACGGCGCGATCGCCGATCCGCCCAACGCGTAGACGTTTTGTGCTGTTGCGATCCACTTCCCCAGGAGTTCCCGCCGTGCCCGATCATTCTGTTCGTGCGACTGCTGCGCGTATCGTTGCTGCCCTGTGTGCGTTGGCGACGGTGGCGTGCAGCGGTGCGCAGGGGAGCGCCTGGTCTGCGAGTCCTGCAGCCGGAAAGCGGGTGGAGGGCGACCGCGGCATGGTCGCTGCATCGCAACCGGAAGCGGCTGCTGCCGGGGTACAGGCCATGCGATTGGGCGGGAATGCCGTGGATGCTGCTGTGGCGACGGCATTCGCACTCTCGGTCGTGGACGTATCGCAAACCGGCCTGGGCGGCGGCGGTGCCCTGACGTACTACGACGCCAAGACGCAGCGTGCCGAACATCTGTCGTTCTACGCGCGCTCGGGTGAAGATCCTGCGTGGGGGCAACCCGATACCTCACGCGGCGCTCGGGGGTCCGGACGCGGGGCGGCGACGCCTGGAATGGTCGCTGGTCTGTTGGAAGCACACACACGATTCGGTAAGCTCACGCGTGCGCAGGTACTGGCGCCAGCGATCGCGTTGGCGCGCGACGGATTCGTCGTGACACCGCTACTGGCACGCACGATCGTGTCGTCGCGCGAAAAGTTGCTCGCCGATACACTCGCCGCGTTACGCTTCATGCCGAACGGTGACCCGTTGCGTCCGGGCGATCGTTTGGTGCAGCCGGAACTGGCCGCGACGTTGCAACGCATCGCCAACGAAGGCAAAGCCGGATTCTACACCGGTCCTATCGCTGAGCGGCTTTCGGCGAAGGTGCGCGGACTTGGTGGGTTGATCACCGTCAAGGATATGGCATCGTATCCCGTGGCAACCATGCGACCGTTGTGCGCGGTGTGGGAAGGGTACACCGTGCTCAGTGCGCCCCCGCCAATGGGAGGCGCGAGTGTACTGGAAATGCTGCAGATGACCGAACTGTCAGGCATCACCAAGGCGGGGAGCTTCACGGACAATCCGGTTGCCGTCTCCAAGCTGGCGGACATCATGCGACTCGGTCAGTCTGACGGGAGTCGTTGGCGTGGCGATCCGTTCGCGCAAAACGTCCCGGCGCGTGGCGTCAGCAGCGCCGGCTATGCGCGGCAGCGCGCGGGATTGGTGGCGGGCGCGTTTCCGGATACCGCGATCGCGGGCGATCCGTGGGACTTCGATGCAACCGTGCCCGAAGGAGCATGCGCGACCGATCCGTATCCCGTCGCGACGCGTCCGGCAACCGGTAGTGGCGGGACCTCACGCGAGCGTGACGTCAACACGCCGGCCCGATTACCCAACGAGCCGGAGGAAACCGGCAGCTACACGTCACATCTGGCCGTGGTCGATGCGGACGGCAACGCCGTGTCGGCAACGACAACCGTCGGTGTGCTGTTCGGGTCAGGCGTCTACACCGACGGGTTCTTTCTCAACTCGTCCGGAGGCAACTTCGATGCCCGCACGCGCGGCGTGAATCGCTACGCAAACTCGACCATGGCTCCCACGCTGGTGCTCGACAAAGGGCGTGTGCGTCTGGTCGTCGGGGCGGCCGGTTCGCAGTACATCCAACCGGCGATTACCCAGGTCACCGTGCGCATGCTGGCGTTCGGCGAAGATCCGGGGAATGCGGTGGCGGCGCCACGCATCCACGCGAGTTCAGCGCAGAAGGACGTCGAGGTTGAGCCGGGCTTCGCGCCGGGCGTCTATGCAGCGCTGGTGACGCGCGGCTATCGCCCGCTGAGCCGCGTGGCCGATATCTCGTTCGGCGGCGTGCATGCGGTGTTTGTGCGCAAAGATGGTCGCCGCATCGGGGTGGCCGACCCGCGTCGGGACGGGACGGCGGCGGCGCAATAGTTCGGCTTCCCCTCTGGCGCACTCGCGCTTGCGCGTTGTTTTAGGCTAGACTAAACTCTGGTTGTGCCTACACTGAAATCCTCGTCGCCGCCCGAAGACGCGCCCGCTGACCCGTCGCGGGCGGCGTCTGCCGTTCCCACGCCCGACCCGGGATGGCGAAAGGCCAGGCTGGCTCCGTCACTGTCGGAAGTCTATCGCTCCGTGGATGTGTCCGGCGCGACCTGGATCCGGAAGTTGCTGGCCTTCGCCGGGCCAGGCTATCTGGTGGCCGTCGGGTACATGGACCCGGGCAACTGGGCCACGGACATCGCCGGCGGATCGCAGTTCGGGTATGCGCTGCTCTCGGTGATTCTGCTGTCCAACCTCATGGCGGTGTTGCTGCAGGGGTTGGCCTCCAAACTCGGCATCGTCACGGGGCGCGATCTCGCGCAAGCCTGTCGCGATCACTACAGCCCACAGGTGTCGTTTGCCCTCTGGATTCTGTGCGAGATCGCGATTGCAGCCTGCGATCTGGCCGAAGTCATCGGCACGGCCATCGCACTCAACCTGCTGTTCGGCATTTCCTTGCCCTGGGGCATCGCGCTGACCGCGCTCGACGTGATGGTCGTGCTGTACCTGCAGAACAAGGGATTCCGCGTGCTCGAGGCGATGGTCATCGCGCTCGTTGCGGTCGTGGGCGGCTGCTTCCTGTTCGAGTTGATTATCTCCCGGCCAGACATGGCCGCCGTGGCGAAAGGATTTATTCCGACCACGGAGATCATCACCAACCCGGACATGCTCTACATCGCCATTGGCATTCTCGGCGCGACGGTGATGCCGCATAACCTGTATCTGCACTCGTCGATCGTGCAGACGCGCAAGTATGCCGAAAACGTCGAAGGAAAGCGCGAGGCCGTCCGGTTCGCGTTCATCGATTCCACGATTGCGCTCACCTTTGCGCTGTTCATCAACGCGGCCATCCTGATCGTGGCGGCGGCCACCTTCCACACCACCGGGAATACCGAGGTCGCGGAAATTCAGGACGCGCACAAGCTGCTCACGCCGTTGCTCGGCGTCTCCGGCGCCAGTGCCGTGTTTGCGCTGGCACTGCTCGCGTCGGGACAAAACTCGACGCTCACCGGCACGCTCGCGGGGCAGATCGTGATGGAAGGATTTCTGAACCTCCGTCTCCGTCCGTGGCTGCGCCGGCTCATCACCCGTGCGATTGCTATTGTGCCTGCGGCGGTGGTGGCGATCTATTTCGGAGCGAGCGGCACCGCAAAATTGCTGGTGCTCAGTCAGGTGATCCTGTCGCTGCAACTTTCCTTCGCCGTGTTCCCGCTCGTCCGTTTCACCTCCGACCGGGAAAAAATGGGCGAGTTCGTCAATTCGACCGGCCTGCGGGCAGCGGCCATCGTGGTCGCGGGTATCATCTCCACGCTCAACGTCTGGTTGCTCGTACAGACGCTCAAGGGGTGGTTTGACTGATGTATCGCCGAATTCTCGTGCCGCTTGAGCACTCGCCGTACGACCAGTGCATTCTCGACCACGTGCGCCAGCTCGCGGCGCTCTGTCAATCGTCGCTGGTGCTCATTCATGTCGCCGACGGCTTCGCGGCGCGTAATCTGCTTTCGCTCACGTTGCGGGAATCGGAAGAGATGCAGGGAGATCGCGCCTATCTCGAGTCGCGTTGTGCTGCGCTGCGCGCCGACGGTTTCGAAGCGGAATCGATTCTGGCCGGCGGCGATCCGGCGTCGGAGATCGTATCGGCGGCCGAGCGGGAGTCGTGTGATCTCATCGCCATGGCGGTGCATGGTCATCGGGGGTTGCAAGACGTGATCTACGGCACCACGGCCAATGCGGTGCGCCACCGCTCGTTTGTGCCAGTACTCATGGTGCGCGACAAGTCTAAGGCCGCGTCGCGGTAGAGATCGCGTCCCGGGTTGCGCTAGATTCCACCAATGCCGTCACGTAAGCCCAGCGAGCCGCAACCTCAGGCGTCGGCGCCGTCATTGACCGAACCGGTCGAAGACTACCTCAAGGCGATCTACGAACTTGAGCGCCGCAATGGTGCCGCCGCCACCAGCGAGGTCGCGGTCGCGCTCGACGTCGCGCCTGCGTCCGTTACGGGTATGATCCGCCGACTTGCCGGGCAGGGCTATCTCACGCATGTGCCGTACCGCGGCGTGCAACTCACCGACGCCGGCCGCCGTGCCGCACTGCGCACGATTCGTCGGCACCGTATTCTCGAGAGCTATCTCACGCGCGTGCTCGGCTTTCCATGGGACAGCGTGCACGCTGAGGCGGAGCGACTGGAGCACGCCGCCTCCGACGAACTGATCGAGCGCATGGCGGCGGCACTGGGCAACCCGACCTCCGATCCGCACGGCGCACCGATTCCCACCGCTGAAGGAACGGTCGATCAGCGCGCCTACCGCCGCTTGGCCGATCTCGCGGTGGGGGAACGTGCGACGATGGTGCAGGTGAGCGACAAGAATCCGCAACTCTTGCGCTATCTGGCGGAGATCGCGCTGCAGCCGGGAGCCGAGGTCACCTTGCTGGCACGCGCACCGTTCGATGGACCGCTGACACTGCGGGTGGGCGAAGCGGAGCCGATCGTGGGTGCGACTCTCGCCGAGCAGGTGCTGGTGGAAGACGCGCCGTCCGAACCAGTGGCCGCGGCGCCTCGGAAGTCGCGATCGGGCTCGCGCTGACGCTCGCCGCGGCACCACAGCGACAGCGGTCGCGATGCGTAAGGAACCAGTCGACTGTCGCGCCCGTTCCTGCCCTGTGATGAGTTCGCTGAAGCAGTACGGAAATGATCTGGCGCGCTGCGCACGCTTGGCGTTCGTGTGCGCCATCCTGTGCGCGCTCGCCTGCTCGTTCGCGCCCCGCTCGCTGCTGGCTGCGCAGTCGCCCAGGCCCGCGGGGGCGCCGCCCGCAACAAGAGGCATCGCCATCGATGCGCGGATGGCCGAAGACTACGGCGTACGCGTCGGAGATATGGTACGGCTCTCGGCCGTGCCCGGCATGCCGAGGGATTCCGTTCGAGTGGACGCCATTATGGAACGTCGCGCGGATCCGTCCGAAGTCGCGCGCCCCGAATTGCGTGTACGCCTGCATCTCGATCATCTCCAGTCGCTGCTTGCACTCGACGATCGCGTGGATCGGTTTGCCGTGGGCTTGCAGCCGGGAGCGTCGTCCGACTCAGCCGTCGCGCGGATCAATCATGTCGCGTTCGGCTTTCGTGCCCATCGTTCGGTCGACGTGGCGGTTGGAAGCTCGCGGACGTTCCGAGTCGTCGAGCGATTTCACCGGGCGATCGGCATCATCACCGTCGTCGCCAGTGCGGTCTTTCTGCTTTGCCTGCTGCTGCTGACAGTGGAAGAACGCCGACGTGACATTGCGGCGCTGCGACTGATGGGGGTGTCGCGTGCGACCGTCGTGCGTGCCGTGGTCATCGAAGCGGCGATTGTCTCGGTCATCGGCAGTGTGATGGGGGCAGTGATCGGCTGGGTCTGTTCCGTGTTGGTGAATGCGCACTATCAGGAGGTCTATCGCACTCCACTGCGCTTCGCGATGCTCACGCCAGCGATCTTTGCCTTCGCGACGTGCCTATCGCTGGTGCTCGGCATTGTGGCGGGTGGGTTGGCCGCATGGCGACTGGTGCGGACGCCACCGCTGACGCTGTTGGGTCGCTGAGCGCATGCGACTCACTCTTGCTTATGCCACGTTGCGCCGCACGCCAGCACGAACCCTGCTCGCAATCCTCGGTATCGCCGTGGCGGCGGCGCTGCTACTCGACATGGTTATGCTCGCCACCGGCATGAGCGAATCGTTCCGCTCGCTGCTGCTTACCCGCGGCTACCAGCTCCGTATCGCGCCCAAGGGCACCCTGCCGTTCGACAGCGAAGCGACCATCAACGGCGCCGGCTCGATTGTGCGAGCGCTCCGCGCGTCCAGCGACATCTCGGCCGTCAGTCCCATCCTGGGCGCAACGCTCGCGCTTCCGTCGAGTGGCGTGCCGACCACCTTTGCACTGGGGCTTGAGCGTGCTGTGCAGGGCGACTACACGATCGAACGGGGGGTGAATTTTTCCGATCGTGACAGCGCGATTATTCATGTGGTCGCGAGTCGTACTTTTCTGCAGCGCAGCGGGCATCAACTGGGCGACACGATCACGATCGCTGCCGGCATCGATGCGCAGCTGCGTACGGCGGCGCGCAATCGTCGCGCGGTACTCGCCGGAGAGGCACGTTTTTTCTACATCCCGAACGAAACGCCGGTCATCGCGTTGGCACTGCCGACGTTGCGCTCCATGCTCGGACCCTCCTACGCAGACCGTATGTCGATGGCCATGGCCGAGTCGCGGTTGAGTGACTCGTCCAGTGTCGAACGCGTGCGTGAGTGGATCGCCACCACGCAGCCGGGAATCACTGCCATCTCCACCGAGACCGCTATCCGCCAGGTAGAAGAACGGCTGTCGTATTTTCGCCAGCTGGCCTTTGTGCTCGGCGCCATCAGTCTGGGTATCGGATTTTTGCTCGTGAGCACACTGGTCACCCTGTCGGTCAACGAGCGGCGCGGCGAGATCGCAGTGCTGCGTGCGATCGGAACGCAAAAGGGAGGCGTGTTGCGACAGGTGCTGCTCGAAGGATTAATGCTGAGTGGGGCGGGGATCGTCACGGGATTGGGGCTGGGGCTCATCACGGCGCAGTGGTTGAACACCATCCTGCGCGATTTCCCCGGGCTGCCCGCGTCGTTCGACTTTTTTGTCTGGAGCCCGGGTGCGGCGTGGCGCGCGCTCGCGCTGTTGCTCGTGTCGGGTTCGCTCGCCGGGCTCATCCCCGCATGGCGTGCCGCATCGTTGCCGGTGGCGCGAGCCCTGCGCGAGGAGGCCGTCGGATGAACGTGCCACGGACTGACATGAGCGTGCCGGTGTTGCGATGTGACAACGTTGTGCGCGCATATCGCATGGGAGAGGCGACGATCACCGCGGTGCGTGGTGTCTCGCTCGAGATCGCGCGCGGTGACTTTGCCGCCATCACCGGACCGTCGGGGTGCGGCAAGAGCACGCTGTTGCATTTGCTGGGCGCCGTCGATGTGCCGACGTCTGGACACGTAATCGTGGACGGTCGCGACACCGCGTTGCTGAGCGATCGCGAAGCAACCGAGTTCCGGTTGCGACACATTGGGTTTGTCTTCCAGAGATTTTACCTCATGCCCACGCTCTCTGCGGCGGAGAACGTCGAGCTGCCAATGGCCGAAGCCGGGGTGGATCGGAAGATCCGTCGTGCGCGGGCGCGTGAGCTGCTGGGTTATGTGGGGCTGGGCGATCGGGCAGGGCATCGCCCTACGCAACTGTCGGGCGGTGAGCAGCAGCGCGTCGCAATTGCGCGCTCGTTGGCCAACGCGCCGTCGCTGCTGCTGGCGGATGAACCGACAGGAGAACTTGACGCCGGAACGGGCGCCAGTCTGCTGGAGCTGTTCGCGCAGTTGCATCGCGACGGAACAACGCTCGTCTTCGTTACCCACGATGCCGTGGTCGCGCGTGCCGCCGCACGTGTGATACGGCTTTCGGATGGTCGCGTGGCGTCGGACACGCGTAACGACGGTCCGCTGCGCGATATCGCGCTCGGCGACGCTCCGTCCACGGCAGGCTGAACGTGCCAACGAAGAGCGCGTCGCGGTTGGTACTGGCCCGATTGCTGGCGTGGCGCAGTGTGTCATATCGGCCGTGGCGCTCCGCGTTGCTTTGCGCTGGCTTTGGAATTGGTGTGGGTGTGATGATTGTGCTCTTGGCCGTGGGCGAGGCGATGGTGTCGCAGGCCAGTCAGGAGCGGTTGGTTGGGGGCGGGGAAGTGACGGTCCTGCCCGAAGGCATCGACATCGAGGTGCTCACCACCGGTGGACTGGGCGGCCTGTTCTTCTCGGTGCCGAACGCGCGATTCGTGCATCGGCAGGTGCTGACGAATCCGCGGTTTGCCGGCACCATACGAACCGTTGCGCCGCAGCTCGAGGGGAAGCTGCTCTACCTCACCACAGCGGATGGGATCGAGCATCCGGTGCGGGCCAGCGGCGAAGTGCCGTCGGCAACGCGCGCGCTTGGCGCCATGCCCACCGTGTCGAGTGGTGCGTGGAACGATGACGACGGCGATCGGGAGTGGATCACGCCCACGGTCTCCGAGTGGCGACACGTCATCGATCGTTTTCACATGCCCCCACCGGGGCTCGCGAATCGCGAGACGTGGAGTGAATGGCACTATTTCAATGTCATTTCGCCCGATGCGTCGCGCTGGGCGTTCATCAGCCTGAGTGTTGCAGGAGACGTCGAGAGCGAAAAGTGGCGTGGGCTTGTGCTGGTGACCCTTCACGAGCGGGGGAAGGCGCCGCGCCGATTCATCGCCGACGCGCCGAAGGAGCGCGTGCGCTTTTCGACGCAAGTCGCCGACCTCGTCGTTGGCGATGACAGCGTGCGTGTGCTGCCCGACGGTCGCTATGCGGTGACCGTGACGGCGCGCGAGGATGGCACCGGTGCACCGCTTCGTGTTGATCTTGTTGTTTCGCCGGCCGACCGCGTGGAGTTTCCAGGCGCGATGCTGGTGAGCGGCGACTACGCGTCCGGGTATGCCGTACCCGGTCTCCGCGCGTCCGCGACGGGCAGCATCTGCGTGGGGACCCGATGCGATCGCTACGACGGCGCCCAGTCGTATCACGATCACAACTGGGGTGGATGGGGTGGTGTGACGTGGGAATGGGGTGCGACGCGCGCCGGTGGGTTCACCGTCCTGTACGGACGCGTTTCACCAGAAGACTCGACGGCGGGTCAGGCGCCGCTGTTCGTGTACGTTACCGACAGTACGGGCTTTCTCGCGCTGTTTCGGCCGCGGCGCATTTTGTACGAGGACAACGGGACGGTGGGCACCTCGGATGGACCGCTGCGCGTGCCGTCGCGCGCCGAGCTGTTCGACGTGCGCGGTGCGGACACGTTGAAGCTGACATTGCACATCGACGATGCCGTGGCGTCGGACACGCGACAGGTCGCCGAGCGCGGAGAGAGTGGTGCTGGCCGCGCGCTCGCGCGTCCGTGGTTCATTCAGATGGCCGGCGAGGCCACGCTGTCCGGACGAATCCGCGGCACGCCACTCTCCGGTCGCGGCCGCGGATTCTTCGAGACGTATCGATAGAGCATCGCACCGGTGCGATGTTTACGAGCGGAATCGCGAGTTGATGAGCCGCATCGTGTCGTCCGAGAGGACCTTGTCCTTGATGAGCTGAGTCAGGCGCGCGCCACCGAGCTTCGCCTGCATGCGTTGACCGGCATCGAGGTTGAGCCAGATCGCATCCACCAGCGCGCGAGCTTCCGTATTGTAGTCGCGAATGGCGCCAGCTTCTTCGGCCAGTTTGGTCATGGTGATTGCAGCCTCTCGATTGTACGAGCTGGAGTACAGGACATTGGCGAGCCCGAACATCGCTTCGACCGGTACGTTGCCGGCGTCGCGGTCGAGCGCGGCGGCAATCACGAATTCGCGTCGCGCCACATCGAATTCGCCGGCGGCGAGTGCGCGGCGCGCGGCCTCGAGATGATCGGCGACCGTTGGCGCAGGTGGTGTCTTGTCGACCGTGGCACTGCGCGACGCGACCGTCATTCGCGCGGTGTCCGCCAACGGAAGCGGCGGGAGTTGCGTGGCGGCCATCATCGACGCGACGGTGAGTGCGAGCGTGAGCATGGGATGTCTCCTTGTGATGGTGCACCGTGTGCATTGCTGCAAAACGATGCGGATGGTGGTGCGTGCAGTGTCCGTGTTCCCAAGTTCGATACGGAATCACGCATTGACGGTGTCACTCGCGGGATCGGAAGCGGCGGCATCGGGACGAGCGGCGGCGAGTCGTGCCGGTGCGATTGAGTCGCTCGCCGTTGTCGCTATTTTCCGCGCACGACCGCGCTGCAACTGTCGATTGCTGCGCGGATTCGATACGATTCGCGTATGAACCGTGACCGGACTGATGTGTCGGAGACGCACGCCACCCCTCGCGTAGCGGCCGCGCTGCGACTTGGAACGCAGGGGTGGAATTATCCTTCGTGGGTGGGTCCGTTCTATCCGGACGGCACCCGTTCCACGGACTTTCTGCGCACGTTCGCGCGCGCATTCGGCACCGTCGAAGTCGACTCGACATTCTATGCCATTCCGCCGGTGAGCACGGTGCGAGGGTGGGCGTCGCGTACGCCGGATTCGTTCGTCTTTGCCTGCAAGGTGCCGCAGGAGATCACCCATGAGCGACGATTCGTTGATGCGCTCGATCCGTTGCACGTATTCTGTGAACGCATGCGTGAGCTCGGACCACGCCTCGGACCGCTGTTGATTCAATGCGGTCCCGACTTCTCTCCGATTGAGCGGGAGGCGTTGCAGGCGTTCCTGCCGCTGCTGCCGCGCGATCTGCGTTTCGCGATCGAGTTTCGTCAACGCGCGTGGATCTCAAAGGACACGCTGGCCATGTTGCGGCAGGCCGGAGTCGCGCTTGCGCTCAGCGATGGACGGTGGATCCCGCGCGACTGGCTGCTCAAGCTGTGCGAACAACCGACGGCCGATTTTGCCTACCTGCGCTGGATGGGGCCCGACCGGACGATTACCGACTACTCGCATCTGCAGGTGGATCGGTCGGCCGAACTGGATGCGTGGGCGGCCATGATCCCGCTGCTGCAGGGACAGGTGCGCGACGTGTACGGCTACGTGAACAACCACTTTGCCGGGCACAGCCCAGCCTCGGTGCGCATGCTCCAGCAACGGCTCGGCCTCGCTACGATCGACCCAGCGACGATCGGTGACCAGCCGTCGCTCTTCTGAAAGCGGCTTTTTGCTTAGCTTATCTGCTATGACCTCAGCCGATCAGACGCCCCAAGCCGATACCGACGAGTCCGCCGCATCCCGCGTGCCGCCTCTCTCTCCCGACGCGGCGGACCGCTTGCTGCGCGGCGAATCCCGCACGCCGCACGACGTGCTGGGTGCGCACCCCGCGTCGCTCGACGGTGTCGAGGGAGTGGTCGTTCGCGCACGCCACGCCCGCGCCCAGGCGATGTGGGTGGTGATCGGCGACGAGCGCATTCCTATGGCACGCGAACACGGCGAATTGTTCGTCCGTTTCCTCCCCGGTCGGACGCTGCCACTCCGCTATCGGCTCGCCGTAGACACGGTGGACGGCGACGGCCGCGAGTTCGAGGACGCGTATCGCTTCTTGCCCACGCTGGGCGACATGGACTTGCATCTGTTCGGCGAAGGGCGGCACCTGCGACTGTGGGAGAAGCTGGGCGCGCATGAGCGCAACATGGACGGCGTGGCCGGCACGTCGTTCGCTGTGTGGGCGCCCAACGCCACGCGTGTCTCGGTCATCGGGTCGTTCAACGCTTGGGATGGCCGCGTGCACGTCATGCGCGCGCTCGGCTCAAGCGGCGTGTTCGAGATCTTCGTGCCGGAGGTCGAACCGGGCGCCATCTACAAGTTTGAGATCCGCTCGTTGACGGGGCAGATTCGTATCAAGACCGACCCCTTTGCGGCCAAGATGGAGCAGGCGCCCGGACATGCCTCCATCGTGGAACGACGCGGACAGCACGAGTGGCAGGACGGCGCGTGGCTCGCGCGTCGTAGCGATGCTGATCCGCTGCGCGAACCGATGCTGATGTACGAGGTGCACCTGGCATCGTGGATGCGCGGCGAGGGGAATCGCATGCTCACGTACGCCGAACTGGCACCGCGACTCGCGGCGCATGTGAAGCGGCTCGGCTTTACTCACGTGGAACTGCTCCCCGTGCAGGAGCATCCGTACGGCGGATCCTGGGGCTATCAGGTGGGTGGTTATTTCGCGCCCACCTCGCGACACGGGTCGCCCGACGACTTCCGCGCGTTCGTGGACACCATGCACGAGGCGGGTATCGGCGTTCTGCTCGATTGGGTCCCGGCGCACTTTCCCAAGGACGATTGGGCGCTCCGGCGCTTCGATGGGACGGCCTGCTACGAACATGAAGACCCGCGGCTCGGCGATCATCCCGAGTGGGGGACGCACATCTTCAACTATGCGCGGCACGAAGTGCGCAACTTCCTGCTCGCCAATGCGCTCTACTGGATCGAGGAGTTTCACATCGACGGACTGCGCGTCGATGCGGTCGCGTCGATGCTCTATCTCGACTATGGTCGTGAAGCCGGACAGTGGCTGCGCAACCGACATGGCGGGCGCGAAAATCTCGAGGCGGTATCGTTCGTCAAGATGCTCAACCACACCGTGCGTGCACTGCATCCCGGTGTCGTGACCATCGCCGAGGAGAGCACCACGTGGCCCAAGGTGACCCACCCGATCGCGGAGGGTGGACTCGGCTTCACGTTCAAGTGGAACATGGGGTGGATGCATGATTCGCTCGACTACTTTCAGGTGGATCCGTTTTTCCGGCACGGCTCGCACAATAAGTTGACGTTTGCGATGATGTATGAGTACAGCGAACGGTTCATGAACCCGCTGTCGCACGACGAAGTCGTGCATCTCAAGAAGTCGCTGCTGGAAAAGATGCCCGGTGATGCGTGGCAGCGGTTCGCGAATCTTCGCGCGCTGGTGGGATATTCGGTCACGCGACCGGGTAAGTCACTGTTCTTCATGGGCACCGAGTTGGCGCCCCATCGCGAGTGGAACCACGATGCGAGCCTCGACTGGCATCTCGCAGCAGATCCGCGCCGGCAAGGGGTGGACGCCTTTATGCAGGCGTTGGGTGCGCTGTACAACGCGAACTCCTGCTTCTGGCGTCGCGATCATGAGCCGTCGGGTTTCGGCTGGATCAGCGTGGACGACATGGAGCAGTCGGTGCTGTCGTACGCACGCTTCGACGGGGCGCAGCACGCCGTCGTGGTGCTCAACCTCACGCCGGTGCCGCGTCACGAGTATCGCATGGGGGCGCCAGCGGCCGGGACATATCGGTATGTGCTGAACAGCGACGCGCCGGAGTTTGGCGGGAGCGGTTATGGAGTTCCGCAGGAAGTCGTCACCGAGGAGGTGCCATTCCATGGCTTTGCGCAGTCGTTTGTGTTGGCGCTGCCGCCACTGAGTCTTGTCGTCCTGTTCCCGGAGCCCATGAGTGTGGTGCAGTCGCCGGACGCCGAGATGGCGCCTGAGCGGGATCCCGAGCAAGATGCTGCGACCGTGCTGCACGCGGACGGGGGGCGCAGCAAAGGTGGCAAGGGGGGCAAGCCGAAGCGCGAGAAGGTGCCAAAGACGCCCAAGTTACCAAAGGAGCCGAAGCCACCGAAGCAAGGGAAGGTGGAGAAATCTCCAAGAGCCCCGAAAGCCGACAAAGAAGTGAAGTCTGGGAAGACAAAGTCCGCGAAGTCGAAAGACAAGCTCACGAAGCCCGGAAAGGCGGAACGTCGTCGTGCGCGGGCAATGGCCGACGATAAGTCGGCGGCGGCGGCGCCCGTGAACGCGGCCATTGCCGACGCTTCGGTGGCGGAGCCTGCGCGCGAGCAGCCGATCGCGGTCACGCCGGTGGTGCTCCCGCCCATCAAGCGCGTACGACGTACGCAGCGCCCCAAAGAGCCGGAGGCGGGCGCAGCTCCAACGAAGCCGCAAGTAAGATCTCCTGCGAGACCACCGACGAATCCACGTACGAAATCACCTACGAAATCCGGAAGCAAAGTCACGTCAACCAAGTCTGGCGCTCCGGTCACACGCACACGTGCGCCGCGGGCCGCCCGGCCGGTGAGTGCCGCCACATCGGACGCGCCGACATCGCAGTCGCCGACCACGTCCTCGCCAACGGCGTCATCGACGGATGAGGGCAACGAGTGAGTCGGATGTCCCGTCGTACGATCCTGTTCGGTGCGGTGGCGGTGCTGGCAGCCAGCGTGTGCGTGCGGTTGGGCGTGTGGCAACTTGATCGTCTTGACGAAAAGCGCACCGTCAACACGCTGGTGCGCGATCGTCGTAGTGCGCCGCCGGTGTCGATCAGTGCCATCGGCCGGCAGGATACGAGCGTGATCCACTGGCGGCATGTCACCTTGCGCGGCGTGGCCGACTACGAGGCAGAACTCGTGCACGCCACGCGGTCGCAGTCCGGCGCACCGGGTGTGCATCTGCTGACGCCGGTACGCCCGCTCGACGGCACCTGGGGCGACACTGCGATTCTCGTGCTCCGCGGCTACGTGTACGCGCCCGACGGCCGCACGATCGACTGGGCTATGGCGCGTGAAA
The DNA here is from genome assembly GCA_038234895.1 of Gemmatimonadales bacterium. Lineage (GTDB taxonomy): Bacteria > Gemmatimonadota > Gemmatimonadetes > Gemmatimonadales > Gemmatimonadaceae > Gemmatimonas. Next base: position 2,275 of record JBBQSM010000032.1, on the reverse strand, counting down.
CGGACACGCTCTCCATCGACGCGTTGGTAATGGAGTATTCGCCGACACGCGAGGGCGCGGTGCGCATGCCGTCCACCGCACGCGCGGTACGCTTTGTGGATCGCGATACGCTGCAAACCATCATGCAACGTCCGTTGGCGCCGTTCGTGCTGCTCGCGTTAGGTGATTCCGCCACCCGCGATGTGAACCGGCCGGCACGTGTACCGCCACCCACGCTTAGCGAAGGCGCACACAAATCCTACGCGTACCAGTGGTTCGCCTTTGCCAGCGTGGCACTGGTGGGCTTCGTCGCGGTGGCGCGTTCGGACCGGCACCGCGACGAACAGAAACGGCTCGGACACTAGGCGACACTACGTCGCGTGTCCGGCCGCCCGACTACACGCGGCCGATGCTGCTGTAACGGAAGCCGACCGCCCGCACGTCTTCGGGGCGATAGACGTTGCGCAGGTCCACCAATACAGACTCGTTCATCACCGACGCAATGCGCGACAGGTCGAGCGCGCGGAACTCGTTCCACTCGGTAATCAGCACTAACACGTCGGCACCGGTCGCCACGTCGTAGGCGTCTTCGCACCAGGTCACACCGGGCAGCAACGTCTTTGCCTCGTGCATCGCCGCCGGATCGAAGGCGCGCACGGTCGCACCGGCATCCTGCAACGCGGGCACGATCGCCAGGCTGGGCGCATCGCGCATATCGTCGGTGTTGGGCTTGAAGGCGACGCCCAGTACGCCCACCGTCTTGCCGCGCAGCGATCCACCACCGGCCGCGATCACGCGCGAGGCCATCGCTCCCTTACGCGTATCGTTCACGTGCACCACGGTCTCGACGATACGCGCCGGTGAACCGTACTCCTGCGCGGTGCGAACCAGCGCAATGGTGTCCTTGGGGAAGCACGAGCCGCCGTAGCCTGGCCCCGCGTGCAAGAACTTCTTGCCGATGCGGCCGTCCAGCCCCATGCCGCGCGCCACGTCCTGCACATTCGCGCCGACCTTCTCGCACAAGTCCGCGATCTCGTTGATGAACGTGATCTTGGTGGCCAGGAACGCGTTCGCCGCATACTTGGTCAGCTCGGCGGTTTCGAGCGTCGTCATGACGATCGGCGTCTCCGTCAGGTACAGCGGACGGTAGAGCGACTGCATCACCTGCTGCGCGCGTTCGGTCTCCGCACCAATAACAACGCGATCCGGTCGCATGAAGTCGCCGATCGCCGAGCCTTCGCGCAGAAATTCGGGATTGGACGCGACATCGAATTCGGCAGCCGGATTCGTCTCACGAATGATCTGCGCCACACGACGCCCGGTGCCGACGGGAACAGTGCTCTTGGTGACGACGACGGTGTAGCCGGTCATCGACCGCGCGATCTCCGCCGCCGCTGCTTCCACGAAGCGCAAGTCGGCATGCCCATCGCCGCGACGGGACGGCGTGCCCACCGCAATGAACACGGCGTCCGCATCGCGTACCGCCGACGCCAGATCGGTCGTGAAGTCGAGACGGCCGGTCTTGATTCCCTTGGCCACCAGATCGTCCAGCCCAGGCTCGTAGATGGGAATCTGTCCGTTGCGCAGGCGCTCGATCTTTCCTTCGTCGAGATCCACGCACGTCACGTGCGGCCCAAACTCGGCGAAGCACGCGCCGGACACGAGTCCCACGTAGCCCGTACCAATCATCGCAATCTTCATAACGTGCTCAGTCTCCGATGCCGTAGTAGTCGCGATACCATGCGACGAAATTCCGGACGCCGGTTTCGATCGGCGTCTTCGGTGCAAAGCCCACATCCTCGACCAGCGCTTCTACGTCGGCGTACGTCGCCGGGACATCGCCCGGCTGCATGTCGAGCATGTTCTTCTCCGCCACCCGTCCTAATTGCTGCTCGATCGTGCCGATCAGGTGCATCAGCTCGACCGGGTTGTTGTTGCCGATGTTGTACAACCGGTACGGCGCCTTGCTCGTGGCCGGATCGGGGCGGTCGGAATTCCAGTCTGCGTTCGACGGCGCCGTGTGATCGCTGGTGCGAATCACCCCTTCCACGATGTCATCGATGTATGTGAAGTCGCGCTGCATGCGGCCGTGATTGAACACGTCGATGGCACGTCCTTCGAGAATCGCTTTCGTAAACAGGAACATGGCCATGTCCGGCCGCCCCCACGGTCCATACACCGTAAAAAAGCGCAGGCCGGTGGTTGGCAAGTTGTACAGGTGGCTGTACGTGTGCGCCATCAACTCGTTCGCCTTTTTCGTGGCCGCGTACAACGACACCGGATGGTCGACGTTCTG
>JBBQSM010000031.1:0-32266 GCA_038234895.1 Gemmatimonadales bacterium | reverse complement strand
CCGATTCACGGATCCCGGGGGAATTCGAGGCAATCACCGGAGTTCCGCTCGCCGCCGCTTCCAGATTCGTGATGCCCCAGCCCTCCTTGGGTGATGCGAACAGGGTCGCCCATGCCCGTCGCAGCATGGCGATCTTCGCGGTTTCGTCAATACGCCCTAAAAACTCTACCCGACCGCCCACTCCCAAGCTTCCCGCTAAGCGTTCCAGCTCCGGCCTGAACTCGCCAGCACCGGCCACCTGCAAGGTCGCGTCGGGGACCCCGCACTGGGCGAACGCCCTGAGCACCAAATCGACTCCCTTATACTTCTTCAAGCGCCCGATATATGCAAATGTCGGGGTGACCGATCGCACGGAGGGGTCGGGGGTGTAATGCCCGGCATCAATGCCGGGAAAGATCACGCGGATGCGCTCTCTGGAGACGCCGCGCGCGACCAGGTCGTCACGTGTGCTCTCGCTGATGGCCTCGAACGCGTGATGCCGGTAGAACCACGGCATCGGACGTTCGGAGAGCCACACGGCCGCGGCCAGCGGCGCCGGCAGCTCCTGAAATGCCGTCCCGCCAAAGAGATGCGGCACCAACCCGACCAGTTTTGGAAGCCGCCAGGTGGGGGTGTAAAGCGGCACTTTGTTGATGTCTTCGACCACCACATCGAAGTCCCGATCCACGAGATGCGTGTGCCAGTAGCGCCGCGCCTTGAACGGAAACGACTGACGAGTGCCCACCCGATGCACCTCGATGCCATCGAGCGTTGCCCGGGGCGGGCAGCCGGGCCAACCACCGCAGAGCAAGACCACCTCATGCCCGGCCTGCGCGAGGCGGCCAAAAATCTCGTGCAGGTGAATTTCGGCGCCACCGGCGAGCGGGTTGTCGCGGCACTGCCAATTCACCACGGCAATTCGCAGCCGCGATCTGCCCGCCGTAGTCCCGCCCTGGGCGGCGTGGGTCACAGCCGACCGAGGCGCCGCGCGTAGGCGTCGAGCACGCCATTCACGAACCGTGCGCTGCGAGCGGTGCCGTACCGTTCGGCTAAATGCACCGCCTCCTGAATGACCACCTTCACCGGCGTGTCGCCCCGCTCCATTTCGGCCGCTCCCAGTCGCAGCACGCTGCGTTCGATCGCGCCCAGCCGCTCGAAGCGCCAGTTCGCCGTCACTTCGGAGAGCGCGTCGTCGAGCGCTGCGCCGCGATAGGCCACCGTAGCCACGATACGCGTCGCGATGGCGCGCTCCTCCGCATCCACGGCCAGATCGTCGAAGACATGCTGGGCGATGCGCTCCAGTCGCGTCAGGTCACGCAAGTCGGCCGCGTAGAGCGCCTGCAGCGCACGCGCACGGCCGCGCGTCTCCACGCGCTCCGACTTCGCGGCCACGGCATCGGCGCCGCCACGACGTGGACGCTGCGCTGGCAGCGGCTCCTCCGACGGGCCGTCCCAGAACGATTCATCGCGCATGTCCGCCATCACGCTTCGAGTCCGTCGTCCAGCGATTCGTCCATCGACTCGTCGGGCAACACCTGATCGAACAGATCCAACAGTTCAAGGGCGGCCAACGCCGCATCGCTGCCCTTGTTACCATGCGCACCGCCGGCACGCGCCTCGGCTTGCGCCAGTGTGTCCGTCGTGAGCAGACCGAGTGTGACCGGGACGTCAAAATCCCGCGACACCTCCATCAATCCGCGTGCTGCTTCCCCTGCCACAAAATCGAAATGCGGTGTCTCGCCGCGAATGACGGCGCCAACGGCCACGCACGCATCGTAGCGCTCCGTACCCAGTGCACGGCGCGCGGCGATTGGCAGCTCCCACGCGCCCGGCACCCACAACACATCGATGTCCTCGAAGAGCACGCCCTTCTCGACCATCGTGCTCACGGCCCCCTCGGCCAGCGGCATCGTGACCGACTCGTTGAAGCGGGCGGCGACGACCACGATGCGGCGACCGGCGCCGCGCGGATTTCCCATGAACTCGGCCATCGGATTACGAACTCAGATTGCGAAAAGGTGTCCGAGCTTCGTGCGCTTCGTTTCCAGATACGACGCATTCTCCTCGGTGGACGGCGCTTCGATACGCACGCGATCCTCGAGCAGCAGGCCGTACCCGTCGAGGCCCACGAGCTTCTTCGGATTGTTGGTCAGCACGCGAATCGTTCGCGCGCCGAGGTCGAGCAGGATCTGCGCGCCGATGCCGTAGTTGCGCAAATCGTCCTTGAAGCCGAGCGCCGCATTGGCTTCGACCGTGTCGGCGCCTTTGTCCTGCAACTCGTAGGCGCGCAGCTTGTTGAGCAGACCGATGCCGCGTCCTTCCTGATCCAGATACACGATGACGCCGCGCCCTTCCGCCTGAATCTTTCGCATGGCCTCTTCGAGCTGCCAGCCACAATCGCAGCGGCGCGAGTGAAAGACGTCACCGGTGAGACACTTGCTGTGCATGCGCACGAGCACGCTGTCGTCCGGGCCTACCGTACCGTACACGAGCGCGATATGCTCGCGCGCGTCCACATCGTTGCGATAGCCGACAATACGCCACTCGCCGAATTCGGTCGGCAGGCGCGCATCAGCGACGCGGTGCACGAGGCGTTCCGTCTTGAGCCGATACGCGACGAGTTGCGCGATGGTGATGAACGTGAGCCCGTGTTCGGCGGCAAACGTTTCGAGTTGCGGGCGGCGCGCCGTGGTGCCATCGCGGTTGAGGATTTCGCAGATCACGCCAGCGGGACGAAGACCGGCCAGTCGCGCGATGTCCACCGCCGCTTCGGTGTGGCCGACACGCTGCAGCACGCCGCCATCGCGCGCGCGCAGCGGATGAATGTGTCCCGGCAGTCGCAGATCGGTGCGCGTGGACGCCGGGTCGACGGCCACACGAATGGTCGTGGCGCGGTCACTCGCACTGATGCCGGTGGTCACGCCGTACTTGGCGGCCGCATCGATGCTGACGGTGAACGCGGTGTGCATCGACTCGGTGTTGTTCTCCACCTGCGGGGAGAGCTCGAGATGATCCGCCCACGCGTTCGTCATCGCGAGACAGATCATCCCCTTCGCGTCGAGCATGAAGTTGACCATCTCGGGCGTCACGCACTCGGCGGCGCACACCAGATCGCCCTCGTTCTCGCGATCCTCATCGTCCGCCACCACCACGAACTTGCCCGCCGCAATATCGGCGAGTGCCTGCTCCACCGTTCCGAATACCATGCCCTGCTCCTCTGCCGCGTCGGCCATCGGCCGCGCGCCGTTCATGAGACGTCCACGCTGAGCGCGAGCGGCGGCGTCATCCCCGACGTCGCCAGCAGCGGCGCCAGCAATCGTTCGACGTGCTTCGCCAGTACATCCGCTTCGACGTGCACCTGCGCGCCCACAACGAGTTCGTCGAGCGTGGTGTGCCGTCGTGTGTATTCGATGATCGACAGCTGAACGCCGGTTGGCAGCAACTCGTTCACGGTGAGGCTGACCCCGTTGACGGTGATCGAGCCGTGGGCCGCCATGAGCGGGCGCAACGCCAGCGGCAGCTCCAGATCGATGAGCCAGGCATCGCCCTGCATTGCGGTGCGCGTCACGACGGCGAGATCGTCGACATGTCCCAGCACGAGATGTCCGCCAAGCCGCGCGCCCAGCTGCATGGCGCGTTCCAGATTGACGCGCGCGCCGGCCTGCCAGTCACCGATGGTGGTGCGGTCCAGGGTGGTTTCGATGGCAGCCACCGTGAACCAGCGGCCGCCTGTATCCTGACCATGCTCACGCACGGTGAGACAGGCGCCGTTCACGGCAATACTCTCGCCGTCGACCAGATCGCCGTATCGCGTGCGCACACGGAGCTCGCGCCCGGCGGCAGTCACCGCGACCTGTTCGATCGTGCCTACGTCATCGACGAGTCCCGTGAACATCCTGACGTCAATCTCCGGACAGAGTGGTGGCTTCGGCATGGCGAGCATGCTGTAAATCAGCGTTGGGCAGCGCGTATACGGTCATCAGGTCGTCGCCCATGGCCTGTCGCGACACAACGCGCAGGCGAGGCGCCTGAGACGCCCGCTGCGGGGACAGCGAGGCAAAGGCGGACAACGCCCCCGCACCAAGCACGACGGGTGCCTGAAACGTAATCAGTCGGTCCACCGCGCCGGCGTCGAGCAACGCCGAAGCAAGTCCGGCCCCTCCCTCGACGAGCAAATGCTGCACCCCACGCTCCTGCAACAGCGCCAACGCCTCGTCCAACGACCGGACCGTCTGCTGGTGCACGCCCGCGTCGCGCAGGCGCTGGTCGGCTTCCGGGTGCGTGCCACTCGTGAACACGAGGACGGGCACCTCGCGCGCGGTTTGCACCAACGCACTGCCAAGCGGCAATCGCGCCTGGCGATCAAAGACCACCCGGAGCGGCGGCACGCGAGGCGGCGGCACGTCACGCACCGTGAGCGAAGGGTCGTCGGCCAGCGCGGTACCGATGCCCACGGCAATGGCGTCGGAGGTGGCCCGCAGCAGGTGCACCGCCTGACGCGCGTCGGGGCCGGTGAGCCAACCGCGACCGCGGGACGCGTCGACGATGGCCCCGTCGATGGAGAGCGCGAACTTGACCGTCACAAACGGACGCCGCCGCTCCGCAGCCGCGCCGCTTGCCGAAAAGAGGAATGGCGCGATCGCGTCCGCGGCCGTGGCTTCAAGGACACCGCCCACCACCTCCAACCCCGCCTCGCGCAGCCAGCGGGCCCCGCCGGCGGCCACTGGGTTGGGATCGGCGACGGCATAGACCAGCCGGCGCACCCCCGCCGAGAGCAGCGCCCCGGTACATGGTGGCGTCTTGCCGTGATGCGCGCAGGGCTCGAGGGTCACGTAGACGGTGGCGCCACGCGCCGACGCGCCGGCCGCCGCCAATGCCACGACCTCGGCGTGCGCGGTGCCGTAGCGCGCGTGCCAGCCTTCCCCAACCACCGATCCGTCTTTCACCACGACGGCGCCGACGGTGGGGTTCGGTGCGGTCTGCCCCGCGCCACGCGCCGCCAGCGCCAGCGCGCGGCCCATGAAGCCCTCGTCGGCCAGACGGACGTCCGCGCTGCGGTCGACTGCCTGCGTCGCGGGGGCGGCGGCGGTCGGCGGCGACGTGGTCAGAAACGCGTAGTCAGGCCGATGGAGCCGTAGCGATACCCTTCATTCGCCTTGCGACCGCCAAAGGTGTTGAGCGTGCCGCGTGCGTCGCCGGCATTGCTCCAGCCGTACTCACCCACGAGACGCGCAAAGATCAGGTTGAGCGAGGCGTTCACGAACGCACTGTTGCGCGTGATTTTTTCTGCCAGAATCGGCACCGACACGGTCGCCCGTCGCGGAGCACCGAGGACCGACTCGTTGACCACGGCGTTCACCGAGCTGCGCCCCTCGATGTCGTCGCGGCCGACGCCGACCGCCACTCCGAAGATCGCCAGACGTTTGCTGGCCACAACACGAATGGAGTTGGATTTCACATCGGTGTCGGACACACGCAGCGTGTCGTTGCCCGGTGTGTACGTGAGGTCGACGGTCGGTGACTGTCGGCGCATATAGCTGACGCTCAGCCCGGGAATCACAGACGATTCCTGCAACGCGCCCACCCGCAGGCCGTACGAGAATGCGACACCGCCGCTGCCACCGGGATCGAGCTGAAACGAGCCGGCGGAGACCTTGGGTAGCACCGTGGCGCCGACCAGCAGATCAACGCCGCCGATGTTTGTGAGCCCGAAGGGGATGCCGGTCGTCAGACCAATCGCCGCATCGAGCGCGGGAAGCGGCACGATCGTGCGGTCGGCGCCGAAATCACTCCGGACGGCTGCACCAGCCAGGTTGAGCGGAACCACGTTCTTGGGCACGTAGCCATCCACGCCAACAAGGCGCAGCGAAAAGGCGCGGCGTCCCCACCCGCCCATGGTGCCACCCTCACCCGGCACGGGATTTCCGCCCGCCACCGCGACACCAACCTGCGGCACCAGGAAGCGAAACAGGTCCTCCGCCTTGCGACAGACGTCCGCCCCACCTCCGGGCAAACCCGACGGCGAGCTGACGGAACAGCCGGCGGTGCCCGACTGCGCCGCTAACGCGCGCGTCCCCAACGCGGACGTGACGGCCAGCACGGTCAAGGCCGTCATCACACGACGCATGTCACCGCCGCTGTCACGTCGCCGAGCGCACATTAGAACTCCTTGCCGTTGAACCGCACCCTGCCACTGCCGGGCACGATGCGTCCAAGCTCCCACGCGTCGAAGCCGCAAGCCAACGCGCGTGTGCGGATCTCGCGCGCATCTTCGGGCGCCGTGATGACGACCATACCGACACCCATGTTGAACGCGCGGAACATCTCGGGCGTCGCCACAGCGCCGGCTTCCTGCAATACTCGAAACGTGGAAGGAACGGTCCACGTGTTCGTGTCCACGTCGGCATCAAGTGTGACGGGGAGCGCACGATTCAGATTGCCGGGCAGCCCGCCACCCGTGATGTGCGCCATCGCATGCACCTTATCGAGTACGGGACGCAAGCAGGCGAGATACGAACGGTGTACCTGCAGCAACACATCCGCGACGGTCGCGCCGTTCGCGTCGGGAAACGCATCGTGCGGCCCGAGCCGCAATCGCTCGCTGACGATCCGCCGCGCCAACGAATACCCGTTGGTATGCAGGCCGTTACTGCCCAGCGCCACGAGAACATCACCCGGCTGCACACGCGCCGCGCCGAGCACCTTCTCCTCTTCCACCACGCCAACGATGAAACCGGCGAGATCGTAGTCGGGCGGCGTATACACGCCGGGCATCTCTGCCGTTTCACCGCCCACGAGCGCTGCCCCGTTCTCACGACAGCCTGCCGCGACGCCGGCAACCACCGCCTCCACTACTGCGGGCTCGAGCTTGCCGAACGCGACGTAGTCGAGAAAGAACAGCGGCACCGCCCCCTGCACGAGAATGTCGTTGGTGCAATGGTTCACCAGGCAATGCCCGATGGTGTCGTTCCGACCGCTCTCGACTGCGGTGCGGATTTTCGTACCCACGCCGTCCGCGCTCGAAACCAGCAGCGGCGACGTGTACCCCTCCGGCACCTTGAACATGCCGCCAAACCCGCCAAACGCCCCACGTGCGCCCGCCGTCATGGTGGACGCGACGTGTCGCGCAATCCGATCTTTCGAATTCTCGGCGGCATCGATATCCACGCCGGCCGAGCGATAGTCGAGCGGCGCGGTCGTGCTCGGGTCGTGCGGCACGGTCATGCCGTCAATTCCGCGTCGAAGGAGACGAGTTCCCGGAACTCCTGCACGCGCGCGTCGATGTCATCGCGAGTGATTTCCATCAGTCGCGCGTTGGAGAACTTCTCCACCGCGAACGAGCCCATCGCCGAACCGACCACCACGGCGCGCCGCATGGAGCGCTCGCTCAAATCGCCAGTCGAGGCGAGGTAGCCGATGAAGCCGCCCGCGAAAGAATCGCCGGCACCGGTGGGGTCGAAGACGTTTTCGAGCGGATACGCCGGCGCGAAGAAGATGCTCTCGCGCGTGAACATGAACGCACCATGCTCGCCTTTCTTGATCAGCACGAACTTCGGACCTTTGTCCATGATCCAACGTGCGGCCTTGATCAGATTCGACTGTTCCGTGAGCTGCCGTGCTTCGCTGTCGTTGAGCGTGATGAGATCGACATGCCCAAGCAGCTCGACGAGCTCCGGCCGACGCGACTCGATCCAGAAGTTCATCGTGTCACAAGCCACCAGACGCGGCGTCTCCACCTGCTCGAGCACCTGCAACTGCAGCCTGGGATCGATGTTCGCGAGGAACACGAACGGCGCGTTGCGGAACTGCTCGGGGATCTTCGGTCGGAAGTTGGAGAACACACCGAGATGTGTTTCGAGCGTCTCTGCCGAATTGAGATCGTGCCGGTAACGCCCGCGCCACCGGAAGCTTGAGCCGGCCATCTGTTCGAGTCCGGCAAGGTCCACACCGCGATCAGCCAGCGGTTGCAGCTTCTCGATCGGGTAGTCATCACCGACCACGCCAACCAACTGCACCGGCGCAAAGTGCGACGCCGATGACGAGAAGAACGTGCCGGAGCCACCGAGCACGTCATCGGCCCTGCCGAAGGGCGTTTCGACGGAATCGAGCGCGACCGAGCCGACGACGAGAACGGTGCTGGGCTTTGGTACGGTCACATACGCTCCGGTGCGGAGAGTCCGAGGATGCGCAAGCCGGCCGACAGGCCAAGCTGCGTGGCGCGCGCCAGCACGAGTCGGGCACGCGTGATCGCCTCGGGCTCGCCGAGGACATGATGCTTGTGATACCACGTGTGCGCAGCACGGGCCGTCTCGAACAGCCACCCCGCGATGCGTTGCGGCTCGAGGTTGTCCGCAGCGCCACGCACGATGGCCGGAAAGTCGAGCAGTTGCTTGATCAACTCCTGCTCGGCGGGCTCCGACAACACACTCAGGTCAACACTTTCTGTGGTGACCGTTGATGCGTCGATCTCGCCGACGCGGAAGATGCCGCACATGCGCGCGTGTGCCATCTGCACGTAGTACACCGGGTTCTCTTCCGACTGGCTGCGCGCAAGATCGATGTCGAAGACAAGCTGCGAATCGCCCTTGCGCATGAGGAAGAAGTAGCGGACCGCATCGCGCCCCACCTCATCGATCAGGTCGCGCACGGTGACGTAGGCGCCGGCGCGCTTGGAGATCTTCATCTCCTCACCGCCCTTCATCACCGTGACCATCTGATGCAGCACGTATTCCGGATAACCCTTGGGGATCCCGATGCCCAATGCCTGCAATCCGGCACGCACGCGCGTGGTGGTGCTGTGATGGTCCGCGCCCTGCACATCGATGGCGCGCCCGTAGCCGCGCTCCCACTTGGTCACATGATAGGCGACGTCGGGCACAAAGTACGTGTAGTCGCCCCCCTTAGCCGCGCTCTTTTTCATCACGCGATCTTTGTCGTCACCGAACGATGTGGTGCGCAGGAACAGCGCCCCCTCTTCTTCGTAGGTGTAGCCAGAGTCACGCAGCGCCGACACGGTCCGATCGACACGCCCGTCGGTGTAGAGCGAACTCTCGAGGTAGTAGGTGTCGAACTGTACGCCGAACGCCTGTAGATCGAGATCCTGCTCGTGCCGCAACGCGGCCACGGCGAACGCCTGCATCGCCGGCAGGTCGTACCCCTCGCGATCGTCGGCGTGCTGCGCGACATAGGCTTCGGCGATTTCGCGAATGTATTCGCCGTGGTAGCCGCCCTCTGGGATGGCGAGCGGCGCCCCGCCGATCTCACGTACCCTCGCCTGCACGCTCTTGGCAAGATTGGCGATCTGCACGCCCGCATCGTTGTAGTAGAACTCACGATCGACGTTCCAACCGGTCCACTCGAGCAACGTGCTGATGGCATCGCCGAGCGCCGCCTGACGACCATGTCCGACATGCAACGGTCCGGTCGGGTTGGCGGAGACGAATTCCACGGCCACACGCGCTCCCTTGCCGCTGTCGCTGTGCCCCCACGTGTCCGGGCTGGCGAGCATGGGCACGAGTCCGTTCGCCAGAAAGGCTGCGTCGAAGCGGAAGTTCAGGAAGCCGGGACCGGCGATCTCCGCCGAACTCACGCCGACGCTGGGCAAGTCCATCGCGCGCAGGAGCGCGTCGGCGATGTCGCGCGGCTTGCGGCCGAGTTGTTTGGTGAGCGTCATGGCGACGTTCGTGGCCCAGTCGCCGTGCGACGGATCGCGGGGGCGTTCGATGAGCGGAACGAAATCGTCGGGCGCACCGAGCGTGCGCGCCGCGCGCGCGATTTCCGCGCGCAAGGCTTCAGCCTGATTCACGTGCGTGGGAGGTTGAAAGGGAGAACGACGGCGAGGCGTGTCAATCGCTCTTGGGCGACGCGGGCGCGCTGGACGGCTTGCTCTCGGCCGGCTTCGCGTCGCTTTTTGATTCGCTCTTCGCGTCGCTCTTGGACTCGCTCTTGGACTCGCTCTTGGACTCGCCTCCGCTTGCGGCGCGCTGGTCCTTTTTGCCGTCCTTGCCGTAATCGGTGATGTAGAATCCGCTCCCCTTGAACAGGAGGGCGGCGCCACCGGAGATCATACGCGTAGCCTTGCCGCCATCGGGTAATTCGATGGTCTCGGGGACTTCGCTGATTTTGAAGATGCGCTCGATGACGGTGCCATCGGGGCAGCGGAACTCGTAAGTCGGCATGGCTACAATACTTGGCTTGGGTACGGACAGCCTATAAACGTAGCCGCTCCCGCCACCGCGTACAACGGCCTTCCTTCAGCACGACCGCAGGGTGGCGGACATCGGGAGTGGTGCCTCGGGAGCCGTCGTTCATCCCACGTGCATCATTTCGGCAGCGATCAGGCGTTGCGATGCCGTGGCCCCCGACGCCATTCATTATGAGCGGAGATTGCACGCCATTGAGTTCTCTGACGCAACCGGAGGGGTTGGTGTACTCCACCTGCTTGTTCTGTCATGCGCGCCTCGAGCGGAATGTGGAACTGGAGTCGTTCCCGGTTGGACGCCGCCTCGCGTTCGATGCGGCGCGGGGACGTTTGTGGGTGGTGTGCCGCAGTTGTCGGAACTGGAACCTTTCACCGCTGGAACAACGATGGGAAGCGGTCGAAGCATGCGAGCGCCTTTACCGGGATACCGTCGTGCGGGTCTCTACGGACAACATCGGGCTGGCGACGCTCCCGCGTGGACTTGATCTGGTCCGCGTAGGCAAGCCGTTGCGTCCGGAGTTCGCCGCGTGGCGCTTTGGCTCGCGCGTCTGGCGACGGCGGCTCCGCGGTGCCCGACATTTTGCCGGCGACTTGTTGACCACCGGCGCGCAGATCGCGGTGGGTGCGGCGGCGGCGGTCGTGGGCGTCACGTTCACGCTCTCCGGCAGCCAGTCCTTGCGGGCCGGACTGCTACGCTCGCTCGAGCAGACGGAGGCCAACATCGCCTACAATCGCGTTCTGGCGCGTGTGCGCACCCCGGACGGCGAGTTGCGTGCGTTGCGTTTCAGCCACATCGCCCGCCTGGAGATTCTGCCCGGTCGCGCGGACGGTGAGTGGAGTTTCCGCGTAGCCCACACCGACGGATCAGCCGATTTCGCCGGAGCGCAAGCGGTGCATGTCGCGGGACACCTGCTGGCACGGCTCAATCGGGATGGCGGCAGCGCGGCGCAGATCCGCGAAGCCACGCGTCGGATTGCCGATGCCGGCGACGCGGACCGCTACATCAGGGACAGTAGCGCGCTACGCATGACCCGACGGCGCAAGAACGCCATTTTCTGGGACGACGATGTCGGCGCGCTGGGGCTGACCGCCACGGAGCGCATCGCGCTGGAAATTGCCGTGCACGAAGGCGCGGAGCGTCAGGCGATGCAAGGCGAGTTGACGGCGCTGGAGGCGGCGTGGAAAGACGCGGAGGAGATTGCCGCGATCGCCGACGATATGTTTCTCGATGCGCCGGGTGGCGCGTGACGTCATGTCAGCGATTCGAACGCCTGCAGGAGTCGGGCGGCCGAGTTGGCACGCAGCGACGCGTCCGGTGCGGTCATGCGCGCAATAAGCGCGATGAGTCCAGCCGGTGCGAGACCTGAATGGATGTGTAACGGAGTGTGCGCAGTTCGCAGTTCCGCCGTGTCGGCCGATGTCGGTGACACGAATTTGTGTGCAAAGAATGCCATCGGAGTGTCCGCTCCGTATGGTGTCGTTCCAGTGAGCGATTCATGAGCAATGATGCCAGCCGCGTAGATGTCGGTGGAGAAAGTCGCCTCGCCGCCGATGAGCTGTTCGGGCGCCATGTACTCCGGCGTGCCGAGCGTGGCGCCGACCACCTGCCCGACGATGTCCTCCCCGGTGCCGTGACGAGCCCCGTGCCGCGGGTCGCGAACAAGGCGGGCGACGCCGAAGTCGGTCACCTTCAGGACCCCGTTCGCTCCAACGAGGAGGTTTTGCGGCTTGAGGTCGCCATGAACGACCTGCTGCTCATGCGCGGCCGCGAGGGCGCGAAGCAGTTGCCGGGCGATGGAGACGACGGCCGACGGCGGTAGTGCGCCGCGCGCGTGGATGATGTCGGCGAGCGAGCTGCCATCCACGTACTCCATGGTAAAGAACGGGACGCCGTCGCTTTCCCCGATGTCGTGCGTGCGGACGACATTGCGGTGTGTAATCCGGCGCGCCAACCGCAGCTCGCGTTTCACGAGGTCGCCGGCCTCCGCGTCGCCCACCAGCACGTCGGGACGCAGCACCTTGACTGCGACCACTTCGCCAAGCGACCGGTCGACGGCGCGATAGACCATGCCCATGCCGCCGCCGCCGATCCGCGCCTCGATGCGGTAGCGGTTGGCGAGCATGTCGCCGGGTGCCAGTAGCATGCCGACGCGCACCGCGTGCTTCGGCAGCATGAGCGGTACCGGACGTGGCGGCTTCGTATCCGTCGCCCCGTCGCCCAGGTCTGCCGCATCATCGGCCAGGTCGCCGCGCCCCAGGTCGCCGCGCGAGTCGCTGGCGGCCCGCCTGCGTCGCAGCGCGCGACGACCGCCCGACTGCGTGGCGGCGCCGACCTCGCCTCCGAGTGGCGGTTTCTGCACCGGCGCACCTGCACCGGTGCCGGTTGCCATGGCAATCAGTGACTCCTTGTCGCGCAGATCGGCGAGCAGTGCATCGACGGCCGCGGCGAGTTCGTCGACCTCCGCGCCGGCCGACGACGTCGACAACTGATCGCGGATATCGAGCGCGTAATCGCCATCGGCCGCGCGACGCACGGCGCCGGCCAGCGTGCGCACCGGTCGTACCACGCGCCGTGCGGCCACGTAGGCCACGAGGAGCGTGAAGGCGAAGCCGACGATGCCGGCGATGAGTATCGATCGCCGCACCCCGCCGAGATTGGCGCCGGCCGCATCCCGCGGCCGCAGGGCGAGAAAACCGCCTATCACCTCGCCGCCAGCGGTGCTCAGCGCCGCACGTTGCGCCTGGTAGTCCACGCCGCCCACGCGTACCCCCGCGCGCACACCATCGCGCGAACGCGGCGTGTCCGCGTCGCCCCCCCGCGCGACGAGCATGCGAACCACCGCTGAGAGTTCGTCGCTGCGCACGAGCGTGGACGCGGCAATGTGTACGCCGCCGTCGACATCGCGCGTGAAGAACACCAGTTCACTCGCCGTGGCCAGCTTGACGTCGTGCACGAGCAACGAGTCCACGATCTTGGTCGCCACCAGCACGCCCACCGATGCGCCGCCGGGGATAGAAATCGGTACCGCGACGGCCTGAAACAGCAGCGAATCGCGCGATACGCCAAAGCCGGTCGTCACGCGTCCGTTCAGCGCGCCCGACAGCAGGGGCACGCCTCCCATGTCCTCGCCAGACGCGCGCGGTTCGTCCGACTTGGCCAGCAGCACACCGCGTCCATCCGTGATGAACACCCAGCGCGACTCGAGCTGGGTTGCCGCCTCAATTGTTTGGTCCAGAATGTCCGCCCGCCGCCGCTCCGCGACCAGCGTGCGGAAGTACGGCCCCTGCACAAAGACCCGCGCCCCGCCAGCGAGGCTGCGCTCGCGACCGGCGAGAAATTGCGCGACCAGATCAGCTGACTGCTCCAACCCGCGTTGCGCCGTCCGCTCGCTCGCGCGCGTGACCGAGTCGCTTGCGACGAGCAACGCGATCACGACCACGAGGCCGACCAGCGACGCCGTGACCCCGAACACGCGCCACGTCAGGCCGATCGAGGACGGGCGCGGTTCAGCGGCCATCGACATCACCCGGGATAGGCATCAGTAGCCATCAGCCTCAGTAACGATCGGCGCGCGTGAGAGCGTACGGCGCGCCGAACTTGTTCGTGTGCGGCTTGGCGACATAGCCACGCGCATCGAGGGTGACGGCCAGTCCGCCCGATCCGTTGGGTCCCACGGTAATGGTCTGCACGACTGCCGGCGCCCGCTCGTGCCACGCGTGCAGCCGGTAGGTTCCGGGAGGCACAGCGGGAATCGTAAACGTGCCGTCGCGTTCGACGAGCGCAACCCACGGCGTATTCACGGCGACCACGAAGCTGACCATACGCGCGTGAATGTTGCAGTAGATCGCGTACACGCCAGCTCGGTCGAAGACGTGCCCGCGCGTTACGCCGGCGCGATAAAGTCCGAGGTCGAACGCGCCGAGCGCTGTGTTCGAAAAGACGTTGTGGCTGAACGGATCGCTGTTGGGAAATGCCACCGTACCGCCGGTGCGCACGACTTGTACATGGGGCACGAACTCCCGTCGCCGCATATCGATTGTAGCCCGCGACTGCTCTTCGCGTCCCCCGGTCACGGTGCGTCCGGGCGCATCGAGATAAACGACGGCACTCGCCACATCCCGAGTGGTTGCACCGTTACGATCGAGCAGCACGACGTTCCCGCGGAGACTCCCCCGCCCCGACGACGCGTCGCTTTGCGCGGCCACCACTGAGGGCGCGGCCGCGAAGATACAGATCATGACGATGGTGACCGCCAAGCGCACCAACGTCCTCCCATCGACGCGTTCACGGCGTGGAGCCAGACGACGTCGTTCGCGGAGCGCTCGCGTCACCATTCGAAGCCCAGCGCGAGATTGAGGTGCGTCACGCGCTCGGCACCGGTGCTGTACGTCGTGCCGATGCGTCGCAGTTCGAGACCCACCAGCACGGGCTGCGTAGGACGCCAGATCACGTGCGCCTCGCAACTGCCGTTGCGCAAGCGGCGCGGCAGATCGCGCGCGTTCGCCACAGCGAGGCCGCATCCGAGCCCGCTCAACACGCTCGGGCGCAGCTGCGCGTTGAGTTGCAGCCATCCGGCGATGTCGCGGACGGGGGCACCGAACGGCGCACCGCGCACCGCGCTGCCGAACGTCTGCCCGATGCCGCCGCCGCCCAACGCGGCGATCGCGCGACCGGCATAGCCTTCAGCGAGCAGGCTCACCCCATGCGACAGGCCCACGCGCGCGTCGGCGGCGAGGGCGCCCGTCGCTGTCGTGCTGTCGCCGCTCAGACGCATCCAGCCGCGATGCACGCCGAGCCCCACCTCACCGCGCGCATCATCGGCCGCATCGGACGCGCCCCACTGCACGCTCAGGCGCGCTTCCAACGCGGGGCGCGCGGCGCGTTCGCCCGCGTCGATCGCGTCGGGCTCACCGACATGACGCACGCCGACCGCCGGCGCCAGCGCGGCACCGTGCATCTGCACGGCAACCGGCGTGCTGCCGATCTGCCGACGCATCACCGTCTGCGACAGACGCAGTTGCGGAATCCAGTTCCAGAGATTGCCGGCTACCGCAAATCCCGGCGTTCCGGCGGCGGCCAGCGAGACCGGATTCAGATCGGAGATGAGCGGCGAGTCGCTTCCCACCATCAGCACCGTACGCGACCACTGCAGTTGCGCATTGACCGTGCGCAGTCGCATCTGAGGAAACGCAAACGGCTCGGCGGTGGCCGCCGTACCACCGGCGAAGAAGTCCACATCGATGTCGGCCACCAGCGTTCCGCCGAGCACACTGTCCACGCTCAGCGCGGCACCAATGAAAGTCTGACGAAGCGATACACCGAAAGCGCGGGCGTCGGGGCGCCCGCCTGCACCGGCAGGGCCCGTCAGCGGGTCGCGCACGAACAGCGGCAACTCCACGCTGTTGCCGCGCCCCGACGTGAAGTAGCTGTTGGTCAGGACACGCCCGGAGAGTTCGAGCTGCAGGCGCGATCGCGTGCGAACGACGGTGTTAGCCTCGATCGCGAGCTGCTGTTGCAGCAGCGCGATGGCCGCTTCGGCGCGCGCCAATCGGGCTGTCAGCGAATCGGCGTTCGCGATCGAATCGCGGTGGGTGCGATCGGGCACCACCGGCACTCCCTGCGCGCGCGCGTCCACGGGACACAGTGCGGCCACACACAGCAGCACGGCGACGGCAGAGGGGGCGGCGCGACGCGACATCGCCGGGTCGCGGCGTGAGCACAGACGGAACAGCGAGCGCGAGAGCGAGCGGGACAGCGGACGGATCATGCGCGAAATCAGCGTCCACCAACGAAGCGACGCAACACGTCGCACGTGCGCCAGCGCACGGTCGCAACCGATCGCGCCGCGAAAACTGCAGCCGAACGCCCCGTGCCGCTGAAGGCGCTCCGACGAGCGGACCCGCGACCGACCACTCGGCGGCTACCGGGGGCCTGCAGCGGCAGCGCGCACCCTCGCCAGCTCCTCGATCGGCAGCTCGCCAACGATCAGTGCGCCGCCGGCGGCGGTGGGCCAGGCGATCATGGACTGCGCGCCGGCACGCGCGGCCAGCAACCGACCGCCGGCAAACGCTCGCCGCACCTCAGAGGGCCGGAAGAGTTGTTGCTCCGAGACGACGTAGTGCAGCACGAGTTGGTCGCGCCACCGGTAGGCAAGCACCGCTGCCGGTTCGCCGTCCAGATCGGTAGTCCAGGTCGCCAGCAGTCGCAGCCCCGCCAAGGACAACGCCTCCACGGGAAAGGGGACCGCCTCGCGTACGGTGGCAAGATCGCGCGAACGACCGGGTAAGTCGTGCGCACTCACGAGCCGATAGTCCTCGAGGACCTGCCCGAAAAGCGGCAGTGATGGGACCGCGACTTCCGCCAGCGGCGTCGCGGATGGCTCACGTCGGTCGATGGCACCATTCCCGATCGCGAGTGCGAGCGAGGCGAGCAGGCCAACGGCCGCCAGTGCGAGCGCGCCGCGCACGACCCGCGTCTGATCGCGCCACCATGTTGCGGACACGGACCACGGACCCGTCGTCGCGACGCGCGCCGGCGCGGGCGGCGGCGCGGCGTCGATTCCGGCCAGAATGCGGGTACGCAGTTCTGCGGACGCGGCCGGAATGGAGTCCCGCGCGAGCGTGCGGCGCAGTGCGCGGTGCACGTCCAGTTCGCGACGACAGCGGACGCAGCCGAGCAGGTGTGCGTCGATATGCGACGCCGTTTCGATGGGGACTTCGCCGTCGGCGTATGCGGCCAGCAACGTGGCCAGCACCTGATGCCGCCTTTCCCGCTCCGCCTCGTTGTCCGGGTCGGGCAGCGAGAACGCCCCCGTCTCTCCGCGCACGTTGCTCATTGTTTCCTGCCGCCGTGCAACCGGCGCGCCAGATTACGCCGTTCGTCGTTGCCGTCGGTGCCGAGCGCCCATGCGGCCCGATTATCCACCAGCGCACCAGCCAGCAGTCGACGCCCCCGGGAAATCCGACTCATGACGGTCCCGATCGGCACCATCGTGATTTCGGCGATCTCCTGATACTTGAAGCCGTCGATGTCATGCAGTTCGACGGCGATCGCGAAGTCGTCGGGGAGACGGGCGAGCGCGGCATGCAGCGCTTCCCGGTCGAGCCGACCCACCACTTCGGCGAAGGCAAAGTCGGGGTCACCGCCGACCATTGTCTCATGTGCGTCCTCGAGACGGGTGATCGAGACGAGTTGGCGCCGACGTCCGTCCTTTTTGTGTGTATCGCTGAGCACCGAGCGGAGAATGCGATAGAGCCACGCGCGCACCACGCTCTCGTCGCGCAATTCATCGAAGGCCGCCCACGCGCGCAGGCAGGCGTCTTGCACGGCGTCTTCCGCGTCGCTTGCCGAATTCGTGCGACGACCGGCAAATCCGAACAGGCGGTCGAGATGCGGCAGCACCAGGGCCTGAAAGCGGCTCTGGCGGTCGGCCAGCGACGTGTCGGGGAACGGAGGCATGGGCTTCACGAACATAGCGGACCGCCCCACGCGGCGGATTATTCCCGACCCGGCTGGACGGTCGCCCGTTTCCACAGCAATTTCATGCCATGACTACCACGCTGAGTCTTGGTGACCTCCTGCATGCGCCGCTCACGTCGTCCCCGTCGATGGACGCGCTCTGGATGCCGTTCACCAACAACCGGGCCTTCAAGGCCGCCCCGCGACTGCTGGTCTCCGCACAGGACATGCACTATCGCGATGCGGACGGTCGCCGGATTCTCGACGGCGTGTCGGGGCTGTGGTGCGTGAACGCAGGGCACTGTCGGGAGCCGATCGTCGAGGCGATCCGGGCGGCGGCGGGGGCGTTGGATTATGCGCCGGGTTTTCAGATGGGACACGCGTTGGCGTTTGCCGTCGCGGAACGGCTGACGACTATTCTGCCGACCGGTCTCGACCGCGTTTTCTTCACCAGCTCGGGGAGCGAGGCGGTGGACACGGCGCTCAAGATGGCGCTGGCGTATCATCGGGCGCGTGGAGAACCGGAACGCGTGCGCTTTGTCGGACGGCTGCGCGGCTATCACGGCGTGGGTTTCGGTGGCATTTCCGTGGGTGGCATCGCCCCCAACCGGACAGCCTTCGAGGCACAGCTGCTGCCGCATGTGGACCATCTGGCGCACACGCACGATCTGTCTCGCAATGCGTTCAGTCGCGGGCAGCCGGCGGCGGGAGCGGAGTATGCCGACGACCTGGAGCGCATCATCGCCGAACGTGGCGCGCATACCATTGCGGCCGTGATCGTGGAGCCCGTGGCTGGCTCGACGGGGGTGCTGATTCCGCCGGTGGGATATCTCGATCGCCTGCGTGCGCTGTGCGATGCGCACGGCATCCTGCTGATCTTCGACGAAGTGATCACCGGCTTTGGCCGCACCGGCGCTCCGTTTGCGGCGCAGCGCTTCGGCGTGATTCCCGATATGATGACCGCCGCGAAGGGGATCACGAACGGCGCCGTGCCGATGGGCGCCGTCATGGTGCAGCGCGCGATCCACGACAGCGTCGTCAACGGTGCGCCGTCGGGCATCGAGTTCTTTCACGGCTACACCTACTCGGGGCACCCGCTGGCAGCGGCGGCGGCCCTGGCCATGCTGGACATTTGCGACGACGAAGGGCTGCTCACGCGCGCGGACGCGATGGAGCCGACCCTCGAAGACGCCGTCCATGCACTGCGCAGCGCGCCGCATGTGATCGACGTGCGCAACATCGGGCTGGTGGCGGCGGTGGAGCTCCAACCATTGCCGTCGCAACCGGGCGCGCGCGCGGCAGCGGTTTTTCAGGAGTGTTTCCGACGCGGCGTACTGGTGCGCCAAACGGGCGATACGATCGCATTGGCGCCGCCACTGATCGTGTCGGCTGCGCAGCTCGATGAGTTGGTCGGAACGCTGGGCGAGGTCCTCACGGCACTCGCCTGACCCATCGCCTGTCGCCCGCGCCCGCTCCGCGTGCCCGAAGGCACGCGGTCAGGCGCGAGAGTGACAGGCGCTCCGTTGGCGCACTCCGCTCAGGGCACGCGCACCTGACCGCGGATCTCGCCTCCGGGGAACGTGGAGGTATGCAGGTTCACATACGCGTTGCCGTTGCGCAGCAGCGTGAGCATGGAATCGAGCGAGACACCCGCCGTGCGGATGTTCGTGGACGTGAACGATCCCGTCAGCACACCGCTGGTACCGGTCAACGGCGTCGTGAGCAGGTCCACGCTGACCGGCGCGGTGGCATTGATGCCGCCCGGTGAATGGATGTGCAATCCCGTGGGCGAACCCGTCACGCCCTGGAATGCCACGGTGTAGTTGATCGTGGTACCGTTGACCGCGATGGTCGCTGCGCCACTGCCTGCCGTGGTGACGGCATTCGGACGCTCGTTGGCGCCGTTCAGCAGCGCGACGAATCCGGGGTTCTGCACGGACACCGTGCCATTCATGCCCGCGTGCAGCGTGCAGTTATAGGGAAAGGTACCGGCCGTGGCGAAGGTGCGCGTCGCGGTCGTCGAGGAGGTCGTCGCGATCGTTTGCGGCGCGCCGGCCGTGCTGAACGTGACATTGTGCGCGATTGCGCCGATGTCCCAGGTGACCGTACCACCCACGGCGATGGTGACCGTCGGAACGGTGAACGTGTTGGCGGTGGTCCCGACCGTCGCGGTCAGCGCGCCATTCACCGGACCGTTCACGGTCACTGCAGCCGATCCGCTCGCGGTGGCCCCGTCACGCGTGAGGGACGCGGTGATCGTGGTCGCGCCGGGTGCGATGCCGGTGACCAACCCCGCTGCGCTCACGATGGCGGTGCCCGCCGCCGCGGTGGTGTAGGTGACGCCGGTGGCGCCCGCGATCGCGTTGCCGCGTGCATCACGCGCCGACGGCGCGAGCGTGACGGTGCCGCCGATAGGCAGCGCGGGGGAGGCCGGGGTGAGGACGAGTGCGCTGAGCCGCTGTGCCACCGTGAACTCCACCGACGCCGTGGCCGCGCCACTGGTGGCCGTGATCGAGGTGGTGCCGTTGCCGACAGAAGTGATGGTGGCCGTCGTACCGCTCGCCGTCACCGTCGCCACGGCGGGATTACTGCTCACGAACGCGACCGTGGGATTGGCCAGCGCCGCCTGCGAGGCGTCCCGGACGAGCGCGCTCACCGTGCGTGTTTCACCGAGGGATACAAACGGAGTCGTGGCCGATGGCGTAAGGACGATAGATGCCGCGACCGGGCCGGTGGTTGCGCCCCCACCTCCGCCGTCGGACGAGCTGCCGCAGGCGGACAACCCGGCAACGAGTGCAACGGCGGCGACCCCCCGGGCGATCAGGGCATGCCAGCCGAATTGACGCCACGCGGGCCGCTGTGCAGCGGTCCGTCGTACGGCGCTCCGTCGTACCGCGGTGCGGTCCATGTCGTTCTGTGTCATCCTCGATCTCCTTCGATGCGTAAGAGTGCTGGTCTGTGCGTGGGTGCGTGCCGGGCGGCTGCCATGCGTGACGGTCGCGACGCGGTCGTGTGCGCGAGTGCTGACGACGGCAGGTCGAAAAGCATTCCCGATCAGTTTCAATGGCAGGCGGCCACCGGTCGTACTTGCCGGTCCTGCCGGCCGCGCATCCGTACCGCTCACGCTTGCCGCTCATGCGGTCGGCGACATAGCCTGATGGATGCTCAAACGCCTGCTGCCCCTCGGACTCGCCGCCGCGACGCTGTTGCCCGCCGCGCTCACCGCGCAGTCGGCCTCCACCGGGCAGACACGCCCTGCGCCGACCGCCGCACCGCCGGCGCTCACCGCCGGCGTCTCCCGTGAGCTGGCGTCGTGGCGCGCGTCGCGCCTGACCGCGGTGCGCTACCAGCTTGCGCTCGACGTGACCCGTCGAGACACCGCGATCGGTCGGGTGCTCGTGGAGTTCCGACAGTCGCAGCGCGGCGAGGCCATTCTCGATTTCCGCGGACGGGCCGTGCGGACGATCGTCGCCAACGGCGACACGCTGCCTGTCGCGTCGCCCGACGCGCGGGCCGGGGCCGGACGCGGTGGCTGGGATGGTGCGCACATTCGCATCCCGTCTACGCACACACGTGTCGGCCTCAATCGCGTGGAGGTGGCGTTCATCGCACCGGTCGCACCGGCGGGGGCGAGCATCATTCGCGCGACCGATCTCACCGACGGCGCGGACTATCTCTACACGCTCCTCGTACCGTCGGATGCCAACCTGCTCTTCCCCAGCTTCGACCAGCCCGATCTCAAGGCGCGCGTGTCGCTCACACTCACCACGCCGCGCGACTGGCGCGCGCTGGCCAATGGCGACCTGCTGCGCAGCGATACCACGACGACGGGCATAACGCACGTGTTCCGCGAATCGGCGCCGCTCAGCACCTACCTGATTGCGTTTGCCGCCGGGCCGTGGAGTACGGTCACGCGCAACGTGGTCATCGCGCCGGGTGGCGCGCCGGTGCCGCTGACCCTCTGGTCACGCCGCTCGCGCGCCGCCGAAGTCGAAGCGGACACACTCATCACCATGAATGCTCGCGCACTCACCTGGCTCGGCGGGTGGTTCGGCGTGCCGTATCCGTTTGGCAAATACGAGTTCCTGCTGGCACCGGCGTTCCCGTTTGGCGGCATGGAGCATCCGGGGGCGGTGTTCTATAACGAGGAGAGCTTCATCTATCGCGAGCGGCCGACGGTGTCGCAGCTGCTTGGACGCCAGGCCACGACCTTCCACGAAGTCGCCCATCAGTGGTTTGGCGACTACGTCACCATGCGGTGGTTCGACGACCTGTGGCTCAAGGAGGGTTTTGCCACGTACATGGCGGCGAAGATGCAGTCCGCGCTCGAACCGACGTCGAACGCGTGGAAATCGTTCTACCTGCGCAACAAGCCCGTCGCCTATGGCACCGACGCGACCGCCGGCACCACGCCCGTCTGGCAGGCGCTGCGCAACCTCGATCAAGCCAAGAGCAACTACGGCCCAATAGTCTACAACAAGGCACCCGGCATTCTGCGACAGCTCGAGTTTCTCGTAGGCGAGCGCGCGTTTCAAGCGGGCGTACGGACATTTCTCAACGAGCATCCCTTCGGCAATGCGACGTGGCGCGACCTGCTCTCGGCGATCGGCCGTGCATCGGGGCGTGATCTCACGGCGTGGGGAGCGCAGTGGATTCTGCGTCCCGGCATGCCGATCGTGGAGCAACAGGTGCGCCTGCGCGATGGACGCATCGACCGACTGGCGCTGGTGCAGCGACCGGCGCAGCCCGGTGTGTCGGGAGGTGGGGCGTGGCCGCTCAAGGTGCAACTGCTGTTGTACTTCGACGACGGTTCCCCGGCGGTGCAGCTGCCGGTATTCATGGAGCGCGACACGACGGTAGTTGTTGCCGCACGCGGTCAACGGGCGCCAGCGTTCGTCTTTGCCAATGCCGGCGACTTCGGCTACGCGCTGGTGTTGCCGGACGCCGTGAGTGTGCGCTGGCTCGAGCGCCGGATCGGGAGTGTGCAGGACGACCTCACACGCGCCATGCTCTGGGGCGCCCTATGGGACCTCGTGCGCGAAGCGCGGCTGTCGCCCGCGCGCTATGCCGCACTGGTGTTAGCCGAGCTGCCCGCGGAGCGCGACGAGCAGATCGCGGGCGCGCTGGTGGGCCGGCTGAGCACGGCGCTCACGCGCTACAGTGACGGCGCCGCGACCGATTCGCTGCGCCAGCGCGCCGAGGTGGTGCTGTTGGCCGGGGCGGTTGACAGCACTCGGCCGTACGGACTGCGCAAGTCGCAGCTCGATGCGCTGATCGGACTGGCGCGCGACCCGTCAGCGCTTGCCCGCTTGGACCGCTGGCTGGACAGCACCACGGCGGCAGGGTTGCCGTTGCGACCGCCCACGCGGTGGACGATCGTGTCGCAACTGGTGGCGCGCGAGGCGCCCACGGCATCGGAACGGCTGCGCGCGGAGACGGTGCGCGACTCCACCAGCGAAGGTAAGCGGCAGGCATTCGTGGCCGGCGCCGCGGCGCCTACGGCGGCGAACAAGGCCCGGTATTTCGCCCGCTGGTTCGAGGATCGCGAGTTGAATGAAGAGTGGGTGACGTCGAGTCTGCGCGCATTTCACGATCCGGATCGTGGCGACCTGACCGCCCGCTACGTCGTACCGGCACTGGACACGCTCCCCTGGATTCAGCAGAACCGCCGCATCTTCTTCTTGGGGAGCTGGCTCAGCGCGACACTGGGCGGCCAGCGCAGTGCGGACGCCTTGCGCGCCGTGGACGCGTGGCTGCGGGCGCACCCGGCGCTCCCCGCCGACCTCCGGCAGAAGATCTTGCAGTCGCGGGACGAACTCGAACGGACCGTGGCCATTCGCCGAGCCTACGGCGCCGGGCTGATGTAACAACGTCCGTCGCGGGGCCGCGGTCGCGTGATTCCCGACACGCCGAATCATGACGGCGACGTCGCCTTTCACGGATACGACGAACGGCCTGTCCCCCGTTCGGGACGGCAACTCCCGACCAAGTAATTTCGTCCCGTTTCCATTCGGGAGATTCCGTCCCGCGTAGTCGCGTACGGACGACGATTGCGCCCCGCCCGTCCGATTCCGTTACGGTGACGAGATCTGGACTGACGCTGTTCGTGACATAGTTTGATGCCATTCGTCTCCGCGCCTTCAGGTCCGAGCGTTTCGTCCCACACAAACGCATCGGTCCGAATGGCTCGTGGACGTAACGACTGGGAGTTGTTCAGTCGTCCAGCCCCCCTCCTTTGGAGACCCGATATGGGTAGGTATTTGAAGTACGTGGCCCTCGCCGCCATGGTCGCCGTGCTGCCGCTGCGCGCGGACGCACAGACCCGTGACATCACGGGCAAAGTGACGCAGACGGGCAGCGGCATTTCCATGCCCGACGTGACCGTGAGCGTGGTCGGTCAGCAAATCGGCACGCGCACCAACGAGCGCGGTGAGTATCGCCTGCGCGTGCCGACCGGCGAAATCGTGATTCAGGCACGGCAGCTCGGATACAAGCGTCTCACCAAGCGGCTCGCGCCGAACGAGACTACGGCTGACTTCGTCCTGGAAAAGGACGTGCTCCAGCTGGAAGGTGTGACGGTAACCGGTCAGGCGACCACCACGGATCGCAAAGTCGCGGCGACGGCGGTCGCCACGGTGAGCGCGGCTGAACTGACCCGCGTGCCGGCTCGCTCGGTCGAAGGCAATCTGGCCGGCAAAGTTGCCGGTGCCCGTATTTTTGACAACAGCGGCGCGCCGGGTGGCGGCGGTCAGGTGCAGATCCGCGGCGCCACGTCCGTGCTCGGTCAGGGCGATCCGCTGTATGTCGTCGATGGCGTGATTATCTCCAACGCCGGTACGTCGTCGGGTGCGAGCGCGATTTCCCGCGCGAGCGGCTCGACCGGATCGAGCCAGGACCAGGTCGTTAACCGTCTCGCGGACCTGAATCCGAATGACATCGAGAACATCGAAGTCCTCAAGTCGGCGGCGGCCAGCGCGATCTACGGCTCGCGCGCGACGAACGGTGTCGTCGTCATCACGACCAAGAAGGGGTCGTCGGGTCAGACGCGCTTCAACGTCACCCAGCGCGCCGGTACGCAGCAGCTCATGCGCTCTCTCGGCCATCGCCAGTACGCCACGCTCAACGATGTGTTGCCCTTCACGGGCGGCCCGGTCGGTGAAGCGGCGGCGCGCGCGGCCTGCACGCCAAACTGCACCAATTATGACTGGCAGGGGCAGCTGTATGGTCGCACCGACCCGTCGTGGGAAACGCTGGTGTCCGCCTCGGGCGGTGTGAACAACACGCGATTCTTCGCGTCGCTCAGCGATCGCCAGGAGTCTGGCATCATGATCAACACCGGCGCGCGCCGCACCGGTGGCCGTATCAACATCGACCAGAGCATCGGGTCCAAGCTGACGGTCAGCATGGGCTTGGATGTCACGCGCAATTTCTTTCAGCGCGGCCTCGGCAATAACAACAACGCCGGTGTGAGCCCCACCTACACCTTCGGTTATACGCCGGCTGTCATCGATCTGCAGGCGCGTGGCGCCGACGGCCGGTACGTGCGCATGCCGTTCGACGGCGGCGGCACGGGCACCGCCAACCCGTTCGAAGTGCTCAACGACATCACGAGTAACGAGACGGTGTTCCGTCAGGCGGGCAATGTGCGCGTCGGATACACCGCACTCAGCACGGCGCGCCACAGCGTGCAGCTGTCGATGCTCAACGGTGTGGACCGCTATCAGCAGGAAGGCGTTCAGTATTCGCCCAATTACCTCCAGTTCGAACCGGCCGACGGCTTCCTCGGAACCGCAGGCCAGAACAACGTCTCCAGCCTGCAGACCAACACCGGCGTGAACGCGGTGTGGACCTGGACGCCGGCGACCAGCCTGATCACGTCATTCACCACGTCGGTGGGTGGCTCGTACGAGCGTCAGGCGCAGTCGGTGTACCGCATTCGCGGTCGCGGACTTCTGCCGACGCGCCGCACCGCAGCGGGTGCTGCTGACATCGCCACGGAAGACACGCGCACTGAATTCCGCGACCAGTCGTACTACGTCAATGAGCAGATGCTGCTCCTCGACGAAAAACTGGCGTTGAACGCCGGCCTCCGTGCCGACCGTTCGAGCGCCAACGGCGACCGCGCGACGTTCTACGTGTTCCCGAAGTACTCCGCTTCTTACCGCTTCGTGAAGCCGCTCACCGACAAGATCGATGAGTTCAAGATCCGCGGCGCGATCGGCCAGTCGGGCAATCGCCCGCGCTACGGCGACCGCGACATTCTGTACGCTGACGGCGGCATCATCGGCGGCCAGGGCTCGCTCGTCTCCGCCGGCCTGCTCGGCAACACGCAGATCAAGCCGGAAGTCATGAACGAGCTCGAGTTCGGTTTCGACGCGTCGTTCTTTGGCTCTCGCATCGGTCTCGAGATGACGCGGTATCAGCGCACCATCAAGGACCTGCTGCTGACGTTCCCGCTGCCGCCGTCCTCGGGCCTTGGCAACCAGATCATCAACGGTGGCCAGCTCTCCGTCCTTGGCAGCGAAGCGGTGTTGTCGCTCGTGCCCATTCGCAGGGGCAGCTTCGAGTGGACCAGCCGCATCCTGTTCAACGCCAACGCGCAGTTCGTGAACAACATTCCCGTGCCGTCCTTCCCGGTGCCGGGTTCGTTCGGCGCTGCGTACGGCCGCAACCGTATCGTCGCCAACACGCGCTCCACGTACATCTGGGGCAACGCGCCGTTCGGCGCAAATGGCGCCGTGCGTGACACCATTCTGTTCGACTCGAACCCGGTGCACACGACGACGTTCAATAACGACTTCGCGTGGAAGCGGTTCACGTTCTCGTTCCTGGCCGACTGGCGGAACGGTGGCTACGTGTCGAACATGACGAACAACCTGTGGGACGAAGGCGGACAGGCGCGTGACTACGACAACGTGGCACCGGCCTCGATCCTTCCGGGTTCCCGCCCCTGCGGCACGCAGACGCTGGGCGAGTGCCGCTACGCGACGTTCAACGGCGGCGACGTGCGGCCCTACATGCAGAAGGGTTCGTACGTGAAGCTCCGCGAAGTCACGCTCAACTACCAGGCGCCGGATTCGTGGGCATCCAAGATCCCCGGCGGCAAGTCGCTGCGCTTCAACCTCAGCGGCC
Source organism: Gemmatimonadales bacterium (assembly GCA_038234895.1). Lineage (GTDB taxonomy): Bacteria > Gemmatimonadota > Gemmatimonadetes > Gemmatimonadales > Gemmatimonadaceae > Gemmatimonas. The sequence goes on along the minus strand of JBBQSM010000031.1, from coordinate 5,495 downwards.
GCAACCTGGCCCTGTGGACGGACTACTGGAGCTTCGATCCGGAGTTCAACAACTTCGGCAACACGAACTTCAACCGCTTCATCGACCTCGCGCCGTTCCCGTCGAGCCGGCAGTTCTTCTTCAGCGTCGACGTGGGGTTCTAATCCATGACGACCTCTGACTCTCTCTCTGGCGCGACGCGCTCGCTGATGACCCGCACGCCTCTTCGCACCATTGGTGCGCTGACTTTCGCTTCGCTGTCGCTTGCTGCCTGCAGCAAGGACGCGCTGAACATCACCAACCCCAACACGCCCTCGGTGGCCGGTGCCAGCGCCGACCCGCAGGCGCTGCAACTGTTGGCCACGGGATTGCTTCGGCAAAACCGCAACAGCCTCGGTGGATTCATCACGGAGACCGCACGTTTCGGCCGCGAAGCCTACGTGTACACGCCGCAGGAAGGGCGTAACACGTCGGCTTACTTGATCGGCCTCTCGGGGCAGAACAAGTTGGATAACGCGGGCTTTGCCGTGGGCAGCTGGGGCGGCCCGTACGGCAACCTGCGCGACGTCTTCAACTTCAAGAACTCGGTAGCCGCGTCAACGCTTTCCGCCGAACAGAAGCGCGCGGCGCTGGGCTTCGCGAAGACGATCGAAGGGATTGAGCTGTTGACGGTGATCGCCACGCGCGACACGATCGGCGCCGTGGTGCAGATCAATCAGGATGCAACGGATATCGCCGCGTTCGTGTCGCGGGATTCGACGTACAAGTACATCCTGAACACGCTCGATGAAGCGAACACGGATCTGGGCGCCGGTGGTGCCGCGTTCCCGTTTGCGCTGCACTCGGGCTTCGCCGGCTTCAACACGCCCACGACGTTCCGTCAGTTCAACCGGGCGATTGCGGCGCGTGCGGCAGCGTACTACGCCACGTCCGGCGGCGGTGCCACGGCATGGCAGCGTTCGCTGACCGCGCTCGGCGCCTCGTTCCTGAACGCGACCGCCACGTCGGCGGCGCAACTCAATGTTGGCGTGTACCACCCGTACGCGGCGGCACCGGACGTGTCCAATCCGGTGAACGCGACGACCAACACGGATTTGTACGCGCACGTCTCCGTCGATGCGGATGCGCCGCTCAAAGCCGACGGGACGAAGGATAACCGCTACCTCGCCAAGATCATTGCGCGTCCGACGCGTAACGCTCCGCAGGGACTCGGTATTCCGTCGTCGTTGGGCTTTGGTCTCTATCCGTCCATCTCGACCCCGCTGCCGATCATTCGCAACGAGGAGTTGATTCTCCTTCGCGCGGAAGGCCTCTTGGCGACGGGCGACAAGGCCGGTGCGATTTCGCTCATCAACGCCATTCGCGTGAACTCGGGCGGCCTCGCGCCGTCCACGTTGACGGCGGCGTCCACCGATGCGGCTATCCTGACGGAACTCTTGCTGCAGAAGCGGTACTCGCTGATGCTCGAAGGGAAGCGCTGGATCGATATGCGGCGTTACGGCCGCTTGGCCGATTTGCCGCGTGACATCACGTCGGGCGTGAACGCGCACTTCGTGGCCAGGGTGCAGCCGATCCCGCAGGCCGAGTGCCTGCAGCGCGTTGGTAAGACCGGGGCGCTGGCAGGACCGGGCTGCTAAGCTAAGGGCGTCGCGGAACGCTGGGAGCGTACGAAACTCCCAGCTTTCCGTCTTAAGTTCAGTTGGTGAACAGAAAAAAGAACAGGCCCCGCGTGGTTACACACGCTGGGCCTGTTTTCTTCTGATGACCTCACCATTTCATGCGTACAGCACTGGTCCTCTCAGCGGTTGCGCACACACTCCACTGCGTTGTTCGCCGCGCGTTGGAGTGTCACTGCCCTCGCCCTAATATCCGTCTCTGGTCCAGACCGCGACCACGCCGCAGCGCCGGTCCGGTCCACCGAACTGCGGTGGTACCGTAGCTGCCCCCGAGTACACTTCAATGCCGGCGATCTGCTTGGGCGGCGGCAGGAGATCCAGATTAAAGTTGCGCGGCAGCACGATACCGTCGAGCAGGACCTGCAGCGCGCAGTAGTTCTGTTGGCTGCCTTCGGTATAGCCCCCGCCCTCGCGGCGCGAGTACACCTGCGTGCCGGCGAACGCCTGCGTCGTCACCTGCGACACGTCGAGTCCGCGCATATTGCGCAGGAAATCGGACACTTGTAGTGAGCCGCGCCGGTCGATTTCCTCTTGGGTGACGAACTGTCCCTGCGCCTGCCGGCGCCGCGTTTCGAAGTCCAACATACGCATGGTCACCCGGCGTTCCTTCACGCGCACAGTGTCCAGCATGTTGCCGGACCGGACCAGCGAGTACGTGAGCCGCAGCGTATCCTCGGGCGGCACCTCGACGATGCCTGAGGTGGGCGCGTATCCGATGCGCCGCACCACGAGCAGGTACTGCCCGGGAGGCACCTGCAGCAGGCGAAAGCGGCCGTTCTCGGAGGTGACCACGCGGGCGCCAATGCCGACGACCGACACGTCGGCCGCGCCGAGTGGCTGCAAGAGCGTGTCGGTGACAATGCCGTCCACCACGCCGTACAGACTGACCTGCCGCACGGCCTCCTGAGCGGAGCGGTCACGAATAGTGGTGGCGCGTTGTGCCTGCAGCACGTTGCCAGACGTGTGCAGCATCACCACGGCGGCCAAGACCGCCGCAACGCGCGCGATCCGCGTCGAGGGGGCGTGGCGTATCGGACTGCTGAAGAAATTCGTGCTTTTGGAAGGGCGCATAACGAAAGATAGTCGTTCCGGGATGGTGAATGCCGTCCGCTGTCGGTACCCCGGTCGCCGAACCTCGTTCAACCGCCGTCGGCCGCCCGCCCGACAGGGGCGACGACCGCCTCCGCCCCGCGTGCCGGGCCAAGCGTCCACCAGCAGGACCGCTAATCCGGCACACAGCACCATGCCGAGCGCGGCGAGCATGGCAGCGGCGCTCCGCGTGAGCGCGAACACGCTAAAAAGCAGCACGAATGACGCCACGAAATACCGCGGCCAGCGCGACGATCCGATCTTCGCTCCCGCGCAACCACGCGCTGGGGCGCATGGACGAGCTCGACTGGGAGCCTGGCTTCACGGTGCGCCCTCCGTTCGGTCTGATCGCTGCCTGCCGCTGCCTACCGCAGCCTGCCGCTTCTCGTGGCCGCCAAACGGAGGATGGCGCGACGGCGGTTCCTGAACAAGATTCGCCCCATGCGAACCTCTCTTACTCTGAGCGTACGCGCGGCGATCCTGCTGTGCGGCCTGACCACGACCCTCGCCGCGCAGCCAGCCGCGACGGCGGCACGCGCCGGTGTCGGCGGCGGTCGAACCGAACGCGGCGCCGCCCCCGAATACGGGCCGCCCAACGGCTCGCTGCTGATCGTCGGTGGCGGCGCACTCGCCGGCACCGGGATTAACGAGCGGTTTGTCGCGCTGGCCGGCGGTAAGGATGCCAAGATCGTCATCGTCCCCACGGCCGGCGGCAATCGCGGCGCCGATGGCGCGGTCACGCCATACGACGCGGACAAAGTGCTGGCCTCATGGCGGGCGATGGGACTCACCAACGTGCACATGCTGCACACGCACGATCCCAAACTCGCCGACACCGACGCATTCGCCGCAGTGCTCGCCGACGCCAAGGGCGTCTGGTTCAACGGCGGCCGTCAGTGGAACATCGTCGACTCGTACGCAGGAACGCGTACCTTCGCCGCCTTTCACGACGTGCTCGGGCGCGGCGGTGTCATCGGCGGCAGTTCGGCGGGCGCGACGATTCAGGGACAATACCTCGTGCGTGGAGCGGTGAGCGGTTCGAACGTGGTCATGGCCCCCGAGCCCGAGCATCAGAACGGCTTCGCCTTCCTCCGGCGCTCGGCGATCGATCAGCATATCAATGCGCGCAATCGCTGGGACGATCTCATTCCCGTGATTCAGCGCTTCCCTGACCTGCTGGGGATCGGCCTCTCCGAAGGCACCGCGATTGAGGTGCACGGCGATCAGTTCACCGTAATGGGCAAGGCACAGGTGACGGTGCACGACAACACGCGCACGTATCCCGCCGGTGACAAGCCCTACATCAAGCTCAATGCGGGTGACGGTTACGACATGAAGAAGCGCGCCGTCATGAACGCTCCACAATCCGGTCGATAAGAAAGCTCGACTGCTCCAGTGCCTCGGCGGTGAAGTCGCCAAAGAATGCGCGCACGTCGTCGAACATAGCCGTAAACGCGACCTGATCGCCGCTGGCCAGCAGCTCGGCGATATCACGCGAGGCGCTGGTGAACGCGGCCGTGACTTCGGGCGTGCGCGGATTGCGCATCTCGATCGGGCCGTAGAGTCCGGGCTCCTGCGCGAAGTGGCGCGCCGCGACGTACAGCTCCATTAGGTACGCCGGTGACGTGAATGGCATGGTCTCCGCGAGCGGGATGCCCAGCCGTGCAAGTGTTACTCCGAGCACCTGTGTCTGAAAGTGCGTGAGTACCTGCACGATCGACATGGCGCGGTCGTGCTGCACCGCCGTGGTCTCGGTGATGACCAGCCCCCGCGACGACAGCGTACGCGCCACCCAGTCGGCCCACGCATCACCGCGCCCTCGACAGAGCACCACGCGCTGCCCCTGCAGCGTATGCACGCTGGGTCCGAACATTGGATGCGTACCCACCACACTCGCACACGTCGCGGCGAGCATCGTCGCGATCGGCGCCTCCTTGATGCTCGTCACGTCCATGAGCAGTGCGTCTTCGCGCACGTGTGGACCGACCTCACGGATCACCTGTTCGGTGAGATCGATCGGCACACTGATGATCGTGACCTCCGCTGCCGCCGCCGCGTCCGCTGCCGACAACGACGTGTCGCGATCGGCGATGAGAATGTGATGTCCCAAATCGCCGAACAGTCGCGCGAGCAGTGTGCCGATCCGCCCGTTGCCGCCAATGATCGCGACCCGTTTCGGTTCATCATCAAGCGGCACTTCGGCGCGCATGGCCGCCTGCTGATCGCGACTGGTGCGCAGCAGCACACGAAAGATCGATTCGATCTCGCCACTGGGCAGTCCGAGCGCCTCCGCGCGGGCGCGGCGGTCGGTGATAACATCACGTTCACGTTCAGCATCGCGAATGCGCAGCCCGTGTTCACGCTTGTATTCGGCGACTTCCGACACGAGCGACATGCGCCGTGCCATGATCTGCAAGAGATCACGATCGAGCGCGTCGATCATTGCGCGCAACACCGGCAGCGGCCGCGCGTCCGATCTCGTTGTCTCGCGCGGGTCTGACATGTCGGGCGTGCTCAGTTGCTCATCTTCCAAAAGGCGATCCCGCTGGCCTGCTGTCCGATATCGACCGTGCCGACCTTGCTCACCGTCTGCAAGTCGATCACATCGACCTTGCCCGGGGCCGCGCCAACGCCCTCGCTGGTCACGAACGCGTAGCGCGAATCCGGACTCAGCGTCACGCCGTGCGCGATGGTGTTAGTGGTCTTCACCTGTCCGCGGCTCTTGCCAGTGGCAAGGTCGAACACTTCCAC